>NZ_CP029343.1:0-307613 GCF_003143515.1 Massilia oculi
GAGGAGCAGGTCCAGGCCCAAGTTTTGCCAGTGGCGGCTCACCGCGGTCCGATACCGGATGGTCGGAACGGTCCGCGAGCGCGGCCGCGAGCTGCAGATGAGTCTGTGCATCGCCTTGCAGGGGCAACACGTCCGTTACTTCGGGTTTACCCTGGGTGATCGTGCCGGTCTTGTCCAGTGCGAGCGAGCGCAGCTTGCCGCCCTGCTCTAGGTAGACGCCGCCTTTGATGAGGATACCGGCCCGCGCCGCCGCAGCCAGGCCGCTGACGACGGTGACCGGGGTCGAGATCACCAGGGCGCAGGGGCACGCGATCACCAGCAGAACGAGTGACTTGTAGATCCATGGCATCCATTCGGCGCCCAGCATGAGCGGCGGCACCAGGGCGACGGCGAGCGCAATGGCGAACACGATGGGCGTGTAGATGCTGGAGAAGCGATCGACGAAACGCTGCGTGGGCGCGCGGCTGCCCTGCGCGTCCTCGACCGCGCGGATGATGCGCGACAGGGTCGAGTTGCTGTGGCCGGCGGTGACACGGTATTCGAAAGAGCCCGTTTCATTGATCGTGCTGGCAAACACCTTGTCGCCGACCGTCTTCGGTACCGGCATGCTCTCGCCCGTGATCGGCGCCTGGTTGACTGACGACTGGCCAGTGGTCACTTCCCCGTCCAGGGCGATCCGCTCGCCGGGTGCGACACGGGCCAGGGCGCCGATCGCGACCGTGGTGGCGTCCTGATCACTCCAGTTGCCGTCGTCAAGGCGCACGCTCACCCGCTCGGGTGTCAATGCCATCAGGCCCTGGATGGCGTTTCTCGCACGGTCGAGCGAGCGGGCCTCGATTATCTCGGCAAGCGCGAAAAGGACCATGACCATCGCCGCTTCGGGCCATTGCCCGATCAGTACCGCGCCGGTCACGGCGATTGACATCAGGGCATTGATATTCAAATTGCGGTTCTTGACCGCAATCCAGCCTTTCTTGTACACCCCCAAGCCCGTCGTCGCGATCGCAAGCAGCGATAGCAGGATGACTGGCCACCAGTTTTCATCGCCCGTCGTCCATGCGACGACCTCGGCACCGACTGCTGCGGCCAAGCCCAGGGCAAGGACTGAATACTGCCGCTTTCGGGAGACCGTTGGGACGGCAGCGGCTCGTCCTTGCCCAGCTGCAACGAGCACCGCCTGCATACCGATGGACGTCAGTGCATCCAGGATCGCCATTGCCGGCCCACTATGCCTGACGACCAAGCGACGCTGGACGAGATTGAAGTCAAGCTGTTCGACCTGCGGCATGCCGGACAGCTTGCTACGGATGAGCGTCTCCTCGGTGGGGCAATCCATGTTCTCGATGCGGAAAACAGTGCCGGCTGCTGACCCGCTTTGCTCCTCGGTCTGTTCAACCACCGGGTCCATGCCGACCGCGCGTACTGCTGCAAGGATCGCCTGTGGATCGCCGAGGCTGTGCTCCACCCGCAAGCGGCGCTGGACAAGATTGAACTCGAGCTTTCCGACGCCTGCAACGCGTCCGAGCGCTTGCCGCAGCAGTCCCTCTTCTGTCGGGCAGTCCATCTGGTTGATGCGAATGAGAAGAGAATGATCCAAGGCTGCAGATGAGGCACCTGCGGTCTCGATCGGTGCAGATTTTTCGCAACATGATTTTGTCTGGCATTCCGACATGACGACTCCTCGAGAACTGTGTATAGTTCACATTGAACACCCTGTAGCGGGTACGGGGTCAAGCACTAAGTTAACGCACCGGGATTTTTCTTGAAAATCGGCGAATTGGCAGACCGGTCAGGCTGCTTGGTTGAAACCATCCGCTACTATGAGCGCATCGGATTGCTCGCTCCGCCTGAAAGGTCGGCAAACAATTATCGAGCTTATAACGAGCTTCACGCTGAGCGCTTGCTGTTCATTCGGCATTGCCGCGCCTTGGACATTACACTCGATGAGATCCGGACGCTGCTCGATTTTCGCGAGGCGCCCGGAAAAAATTGCGAGAGCGTCAACGCTTTGCTCGACAAGCACATCGGGCACATCGTCGACCGTATAGCAAACCTGTCAGTACTAGAAGCGCAGCTCAGAGACCTCAGGAGCCGTTGCATCGCCACCGACAGCACAAATCCATGTGAAATCCTGCAGGCGCTCGGCGCTGCGGACGTTTGCGACGAGCCAGTAAGGCTTGGGCGCCATTGACTAGCCCTGGACATTCCGCGCCATCACTGCATTGCTGAACCAGCGAACAGCCGGAACAATGCGCTTGACCTTCAAGTAGCTTGAAGGTGTTTAATATCAGATTCTCGAACCTGAAGACAAGTATCCCGATATGACGTACCCCATTTGGCGTCGGCTAATCGCCTTCGTAATGTTCTGCTGCTGCGTGATCGGTACGACACACGCTAATCCCACATCATCGGAAGCGGAAGTCCGCCAGCTCTGGCAGTTGCTCGATTATGTCGCCGTCGATTACGCCGGCGCGGTCCAGAACGGAGCGATTGTCAGCGAACTCGAATACGGCGAAATGCAGGAGTTCTCGACGCGTGCACAGAACCAGGTGACGGCATTGCCTCCGCATCCTTTGCATGCAGAACTTGCAGCTGCCACCACCAAGCTGAAGCAGGCGGTCGAGCGCAAGGAAGCGCCGCAACAGGTTTCCCTGCTTGCGCGAGAGGCAAACCGTTTGCTGCTGCAGGCCTACCCCTTCCCTGTTGCGCCGCGCGCCTTGCCCGATCTGGCCAGCGGTGCGGCGCTGTACCAGGCGCAATGCGCTTCATGCCATGGAGCGGCCGGCGCCGGCGATGGGCCACTCACGGCCAAGCTCGAACCTAAACCAATCGCATTTACCAATGAGGAAAGAGCCCGTTCCCGCTCTCTCATGGCCCTATATCAGGTCATCAGCCAGGGTGTCGAGGGCACATCGATGCCAGCCTTTGCAGGCTTGTCCGAGCATGACCGCTGGTCTCTGGCATTCTATGTCGGTAGCCTGGCGTTCAAGGGCACGGACATCGCAGCCGGAGAGTCTGCATTCGCCCAGAGCAGCTCCGCGTCTGCCACGATTCCCGACATGAACACGCTCGTGACGGCAACCGAAGAGGAACTGGCGAAGGCAGGCTCACCGTCGACCGCGCGGGCGGTTCTGGCCTATGCACGTACCCACCCCGGGGTGGTATGGGAGCAGCAAGAACGCAAGGGCATCGTTCTTGCGCGCAAGCTGCTGCAGGACAGTCTGGATGCCTTGAAAAATAACCAGCGGTCGAAGGCTACCGAACTTGCTTTATCGGCCTATCTGGACGGTTTCGAGCCGCTCGAGGCGAGGCTCGATGCGACGGACCGCCAGCTCCTGGTCGACGTGGAGCGAACCATGCAGCTGTACCGGGGCGCGGTTGCGCAAGGCAATGTGTTGGGTGCGACCGAATACGCCGGGCAGCTGGACACGTATTTCGCACGCGTCGAGGAGCTTACCGGCGCGAGCAAGACCGACGCGACGACGGTGTTCGTGGGCGCGTTGACCATTCTCCTGCGCGAAGGTGTCGAAGCCCTGTTGATCGTGATTGCGATGGTTGCGTTCCTCCGCAAAGCGGAGCGTCCACAGGCCTTGCACTACGTGCACGCCGGCTGGATCTCGGCCCTGGCAGCAGGCGCCTTGACATGGGTGGTGGCCACTTATGTGGTCAGCATCAGCGGTGCAAGTCGTGAAGTGACTGAGGGCCTCTCGTCGCTCTTTGCCGCCGCGGTGCTGCTGTCAGTCGGCCTATGGATGCACCAGAAAGGCCAGGCCGGACAGTGGCAAGCCTACCTGAAGCAGCATTTGACAGCGGCGATGGAAAAACGCTCCGCATGGGCCTTGTTTGCTTTGGCATTCATCGCGGTATACCGGGAAGTCTTCGAAACGGTTTTGTTCTACTCGGCGCTCGGCGCCGACGGCAACGGCCCTGCGCTGTTGGCAGGATTCGTTACAGGCCTGGTCCTGCTGTCGATAATTGCTGTGATTTTCCTGCGTACCAGTGCACGCATGCCGATCGGTAAATTCTTCTCGTTCAGCTCCGTGCTGGTGGCCGCCCTGGCAGTTGTCCTGGTCGGAAAAGGAATCGCAGGGCTGCAAGAAGCCGGATGGCTGACGGCCACACCGGTCACGGGACCGCGGATGCCGGTCCTCGGCCTCTACCCGACGATAGAGACTTATGCGGCGCAACTGGCCCTGCTCCTGGCGGCTGGTCTTGGCTTCGGCTTCAATCTGATGAAGGTCCGCAAATAGTTATTGAATGGCTCGCAGCAGGCGTCGCGGCTGATGCCTGCCGGGTAATCATCACCTTATCGCCGAAAGGTAAACAACTTGAACCGCGAAAGCCTGGAACGGAATCAGATTCCAGTCTATGTTGTAAGTGCCGCCTTGGCCGTGCTCGGGGGGATCCTTGCGCCTGATGCTGCGGCCAGGCTTGATCTGTTGGTGACACCTGCCATTGCGGTCCTGATGTATGCGATGTTTCTGCAGATTCCCTTTCTCGAGCTAAGGCAGGGGTTGGGTAATCGAGCGTTCATATCTGCAGTTTTGGTCGCCAATTTTGTGCTGATACCGCTTCTGGTATGGGTCTTGACGCGTGGACTGAGCGATCGTCCTGCGCTGTTAATCGGCGCGCTCCTGGTTCTGCTGACGCCATGTATTGACTACGTCGTCGTATTCACTCATCTCGGGAAAGGCGATTCGCGCCTGACCCTGGCCGCCACGCCAATCCTGCTCCTGCTTCAGCTGCTCCTACTGCCCATCTACCTCAGCGTAATAACTGGCGGCGAATCTGGCGTCGTCATCGCTGTCGCGCCGTTTGTCGACGCATTCCTGCTGCTGATCGTGGCTCCGCTGTTGCTTGCGGTGGCTACTGCCGGGCTGGCGAAGCGATCGTCCATCGTCGAGAAATGGAATACCGGATGGGCCTGGCTCCCGGTCCCCGCCATGGCCGCAGTGCTGGTGGTCGTCATCGGTTCGCAGATCGGAGCGATCATCAGGGAAATCGAGCAATTGGTGCCGGTCATTCCGGTTTATATTGGCTTCATGACGCTTGCCCCACTGGTAGGAGCTTTCACGTCGCGCATGTTCAAACTGCCGGTAGCAGCGGCTCGCGCCGTGACCTTCAGCGCGTCGACGCGCAATTCTCTGGTAGTGCTGCCGCTCGCGCTCGCGTTACCCGACGATTTGCGTGGAATTGCGGCGGCGGCTGTGATCACACAAACCCTGGTCGAACTGGGCAGTGAACTGGTCTATGTGCGTGCAATTCCTGCCCTGGTCAAGTGAGCTGTACTGTCAATAGTGGACACGTCCGTTTCAAGCAGCCAGCTGCCGTCTGCTGATCTTTTCGGCAAAAAATTCTGGCGATAGATAGCCGAGACGCGAATGGCGCCGCTGGCGGTTCCAGAAGATTTTGATGTATTTCGTAATTGCCGGTTCAGCGTCGGCCCTGGTCCTATACCACTGGCAATGGATCAATCCGCCCTTCAGGCGTCGCCAGACGCGCTCCATGCGTGCGTTGTCATGGCAGTTTACTGCAAGTGCTCGGCAACCCTAATCCAAGCTTCTTACCTGGCTCGTGTTTGATATGTGCGCGCTCGCTTTGGTAACTGACGTATTATGTGTTCATCCAAGCGCGTCCGGTAGAGAAAAGCGCTGGGCGCGTTCTTCCTGCAATCTTTTGGAGATCCGATGTCGGATATTGGCAAGGACAGCGATGACGAATCAGGTTCGGACGCTTCCAACGAGCGTGATCGTGGCATTTTATGGAAGGTCTTGCTAATCAATCTGGGCCAGTGTTTGGCCGGGGTGACTGTCGGAATATGGGCATCTTCAACTGCCGTGGTTGGCGCTGGCCTTGACAACCTGGGTGACGCTGCAGTCTATGGCGTCAGTCTGTACGCGGTGGGTAGATCCAGCACAATCAAAAAGCGTGCGGCGCAATTATCTGGCTGGCTCCTCATTGGTTTCGCCTGCCTATTGTTAGTTGAAGTTGTCCGTCGTTTTCTTGGCGGTGAGGCACCGCTGGGACCAGCCATGATGGCCATGGCTGCAACAAATGCCCTACTGAATACCTACTGCATTCGCCTGCTGAAGCAGCATCGCGGCCAGGACGTCAATTTTAAGGCCTCGACTATATTCACGAATAACGATTCGCTTGTGAACGGCGCAATCGTGCTTTCGGGCGCGTTAGTAATGTGGACAAATTCAAACCTTCCTGATCTGCTGCTTGGAACAGTGGTTTCGTTCATTGCTGGGAAGGGAGGTTATGAAATCCTCTCAGAGGCAAAAGGACATCAGTCGTGATACGAGGTATTCCATTCGAACCCTGCACGCGCAACAGAGATACATCCAGTGTGGTGTACGACTAAGCTGACGGAAAGCGCCTTATGGCGGCTGGCCGTCGTAACATGATCGAAATCGCGGGCGGAAACGCAGTTGTTGAACCAAGTGCGAAGGAGGCACTGGTATTTTGCTAACCCGAGTTCTCTGTCTAGTCGGAGCATTACTGGCAACGCAAATCAGGGAGGTCTGACGCGGAACCCCGGACATTCTCATCAGGCAGGTATTTCCCTTCCCTCAGGTGATCAGATTTGTACATTACCAAGGCTTTGTTGCACAAATCGGCCCGTGCAGCGGCCAAGTCTCGGGGCGAGGTAAGCTGACGGCATGAGTGGCCCAGCAAAACCGAAGTACCGAACGACCAACTGGAAAGACTACAACACGGCGCTGAAGGCGCGCGGCTCCCTGCTCGTCTGGCTGGACAAGGACATGTGCTGGCACGGCAGTGCCAGCGGCAAGCGGGGCCGCCGTCCGAAGTACAGCGAGGCGGCGATCCAGTTCTGCCTGACGATCAAGGGTTTGTTCAATCTGGCCCTGCGCCAGGCGATGGGCATGGCGCAAAGTCTGCTCAAGCTCGCCGGCCTGGACTGGCAAGTGCCTGACTTCAGCACCGTTAGTCGGCGCCAGAAACACCTTTCGGTAACGATCGCAGCGCAGACGACGACATCGGGGTTGCACCTCCTGGTCGACAGCACGGGCATCAAGATGCTGGGCGAAGGCGAGTGGAAGACCAAAAAACATGGGGCCGACTACCGTCGCCAGTGGCGCAAGGTCTACCTTGGCATTGACGCGGCCACACTGGAAATCCGGGCCATCGAAGTGACCGACAACGCAACCGGCGACGCGCCGATACTCCCGTACCTGCTCGACCAGATCCCCGTTGACGAGAGTGTCGCGAGCGTCAGCGGCGACGGTGCCTATGACACCAAAGGCTGTCACGAAGCGATCGCGCAACGTGGGGCACAGGCGATTATCCCCACTCGCAAGAATGCCAAGCCATGGAAGGACCAGCGTCCTGGCGCCAAAGCCCGCAACGATATCCTGGCGGCCACGCGCCGGCTTGGCAGGAAGATCTGGAAAAAGTGGAGCGGTTATCACCGGCGCAGCCTTGTCGAGACCAAGATGCGCTGCTTCAAGCTGCTTGGTGAACGCGTCATGGCGCGTGACTTCGACCGCCAGGTCGCCGAATTGCAGGTCCGTGCCGCTATCCTCAATCGGTTCACCCGGTTGGGCACGCCTACGACTGGCGCGGTGACTATGCCGTAATTCCGCTTGGGGCTTGGGGAATTACAAACTCCGTTGATTTATGCAACAAAGCCGATGAATGCAATGGATAAGGGAACTAGCCTCGAAGCCGTCGCTGACGAATTTGCCAAGTCGAATGAGTTTCGGACCATCTACGGTTCTGCGCCAAGCAGCGAGGCCGTGGTAACTAGGTTGTACGAAAATGTGTTGCACCGTCAACCAGATCAATCCGGTTTCGATTCTTGGAACAATCACCTCAAAGCGAATCCATCACTGATCGAGGAAATCGTGGTGGAATTTAGCGAGAGTCCAGAAAACCAAGCGCAGGTCGCAACGATTATCGGGAACGGTTTCGAGTATCAACCTTGGGCATGATCGAGCCTGGAGGAAGCCAACGGCAGGCCGCTATCTTTACGCCATCGAACAATCGATGGCGTCGACGTAACGTACTGCATTGGCAGCCTCTCACGCTTTTGCTCGTTTAAAGAACGCCCGCTACATAGCGGGCTTTTGCTTTTCAGCGCACAACCATGTCAAGTTCGCACTCCACGGCCGACATGGCGGCGGCAATCGTATCACTCTTCGCAGTGTGGCTCAGATTGATGATGGGGCTTACTTCCGGAAGTACGTCCCACGGGCGCGCCAGCTCAAACGGGCACGCGTGGTGCTCCTCGATCGCTGGCACCGTACGACTCTCAACGCACTATGTTGTATGGCGGAAAAACATACACTCTATGCCACTATCGCAATGCGAGAAATGCTATTTCAGCCTCTGTTCAAAAATACAATCCGGCCAAAAATTGTAAATTAATCACTACATTTCTATATAAAACGGTCAATATCTTACATCTCGCACTGGCTTTGTTGCACACGTTCGCAGGTTAGCCGCGAACCGATAGTCTGCTACTGGTCCAATCCAGGCCGTCGTAGCCCGATAGCAGCTTGCCGGGTGGAAAAGTCCTCGAATTGTCACGACCGGCTAGTTTCGACCCAAAGCAGACCTTTGACGTGGGCGTCTGTGCAACGTAGCCCTGACGAATAGCCGAACTTACGTGGGCTTATCGGGCAGTACATCTGGCCATTTCATAGCACTGAATGTCTTTCGCCAGTCTCTGGGACTGACCTGAAAGCGCTTTTTAAAGTGTTGGCGGAATGAGGTTGGCGTCTAGAACCCGGCCATACTCGCAATCCTGTCGATCGACAGCGATGTCGTTTCCAGAAGTTCGCGCATCTGGTGAAGGCGTTCATTGACCAGCCATTCGACTAGCGTCATGCTGGTCGCATTGCTGAAATGGCGGGTAAAGGTGCGGCGGCTCATGGCGATGCGCTCTGCCAAGTCGTCGATGCTGTGTGTCCGGTCGAGGTTGTGGCGAAGGTAGTCGAGTAAGATGTTGAGCTGCGCATCCTGGGTGGACGCGGCTACCGGTTGCTCGATGAACTGGGCTTGGCCACCCTCGCGGTGAGGAGGGATAACCATGGTACGCGCCACCTTGTTAGCCACACGGGCGCCGTAATATTCGCGCACCAGGTACAGGCAGCAATCGAGTCCGGCGCCTGTGCCCGCCGAGGTAATCAGTTTGTCTTCGTCAACATACAACGCATTCATATCGAGCTTAATACGCGGGAAGCGTTGGCAAAAATCCTGCTCCGCCATCCAGTGAGTGGATGCTTGCTTGCCGTCGAGCAGGCCGGAATACGCAAGAGGATAAGCGCCGTAGCATAGTCCAACCACATGCGCACCCCTTGCGTGTGCGTGTACCAAGACTTCCAGCAGATCGTCACCCGGACGCACGTTCAGATCATGCCACCCGGGCATCACTAGGATATCTGCCGTTTCCGCAAGCTCCAGCCCGCCATCAGGATGCACCGTCAAGGCACGCTCCGCGCTGAGCGAGTGCGCGCCCGACGAGACGATGCGCAAATCAAACAGCGGCCCCTCCGGTTGCTCGGCACTGAAAACAAGGTTAGGCACCGAAAAGTGAGATGGGCTGAACTTGGGATAAAGGATGAGAGCAACGACCGGAGGCTTATTTTGCATGGTGGTTGATCATAGCCGGATTTGGCCCAAAAGTTTCGATAGTTGGCATTCGGGTCGATTTTATGTTCGCGTCGACCCCACCATAATGCTGATTGTCGATACTTATTTACAGGAGCAACAAAATGAAAGCCCTTAAAACTCTCGTCATGGCTATGGCACTGGCTGCCGGTAACGGCGGGTTTATCGCCCACGCGGCTACCGGTGTTGACACTGCCGAGGCAGCGGTTCAAATTCAGCAGATCCGCAACGCCACGGCAAAGATCGATTACGCCGGCAAGACCTTCCTGGTCGATCCTTTCTTGGCAAAGAAGGGGGCTTATCCCGGCTTTCCAGACACGTTCCATAGCGAACTGCGCAATCCGACGGTAGAGTTGCCAATGCCGGTGAAGGACATCATGACTGCGTACACGCGGTGATCGTCACCCATACTCACCTCGACCATTGGGACGGCGGCGACCACAAGTTCATCCCAAAAGCGATGCCGCTATTTGTCCAGCATGAAGCTGACGCCAAGGTAGTACGCGGCCAAGGTTATACCAATGTCCGCATCATGACCGACAGCACTGAGTTCGAGGGCGTGCGCCTGACCAAGACTGGCGGCCGGCACGGTACCGAAGAGATGTACAGCAAGAGGCCGCTGGGCGACGCACTGGGCGAAGCAATGGGTGTTGTGTTCCAGGCGCCGGGCGCCAAGACCGTCTATATCGTGGGTGACACAATATGGAACGCAACAGTCGATGGCACGCTGGTCAAGTTCAAGCCCGACGTGGTCATCCTCAACACCGGCGACGCTCGCATGAAGGGTTACACCGGCTCCATTATCATGGGGAAGGATGATGTACTGCACGCTTGGAAGGCCATGCCCAACGCAACCATCATCGCGACCCACATGGATGCTATCAACCATATGACGCTGAGCCGGAAGGAACTGCGCGACCATGTAAAAGAGCATAAGATCGGCGACCGCGTGCGCATCCCTGCTGACGGCGAGGTACTAAAGTTCTAATGCTAGTCCCCCATGTCGAATCTTGATGATCGTAACATCCCCTACCAGGAACAACGATCTCAAGATGCAGTGACCAACCCTTAAAAACGGAGTACGCCATGACCGTGCCAAGCCGAGCCCTCATAATTATCGATGTCCAACAAGAATATTTCGTGGGCCAACTTCCGATTCAGTATCCTGCTCGTGAGGGGCCGTTGCTCGCATCAGTGAGGCAATCAACGCCGCTGTGCATGCCAATACTCCAATCGTGCTTGTTCAGCATGAACTGCCGACAGATGCGCCAGTCTTCGGCTCAGGCTCAGCCACCTTCCAGAATCATCCCGAGATTGCTCAATGTGAGAACAAGGCTGCCAAGCGTATCAATAAACAGTTTGGCAGCATCTTCGCTGGAACTGACCTCGACGCATGACTACGTGACAACGGAATTGATACGATCACCCTCGTCGGATACATGACCAACAACTGCATACTGTCTTCCGCAGCAGATGCTGAGCCTCGCGGCTTTAACGTCGAAGTCCTTTCGGACGCGACGGGTGCCATTGACATAGCCAATGAGGCCGGTCGTGCGTCTGCTCAACAGGTCCATGAAACTCTCATGGTTTTGCTTCACTCGAACTGGGCCGCTGTCGTTTACACCAATACTTGGATTGCTGCACTTCAGGCCAGCGAGCCTTTGGCAAAGAGCAACCTCGTTATGTCTGCCGCTCGGGGCCGTGACGTAATCTGAAAAATTAATGAAGGGCTGCTTTTGGCCGAATCCGGCCAGTCGAGCGAGCATAACAGGCTGTCAAGTTGAAAAATTAAAGGTGGCTGCGACAGGCCGGTACCGACCCGAAGCAGACATTTGATACAGCGACAGTGAACAAGGTGATCGTAACGTACGATCTACTTACAAAGTCAAATACAAGCAAATAGCTGTCGATACAACCACGTCAAATGAACGCCGATGAAGCTGGCGGCGTCGGTTACGAGTACGTAGTGCTCGCAGTTCTGACTAGTTTGATAATAGGATGTCTTTCTTCACGGGCACGTAGCGGTAGGGTACGCGGTCAACAGCCCTGCCGCAGCTTTCACGTGCGGCCGAGGCATCGAGCAAGACCCAGTTGCGGCGATGGGCTTCGCCAAGAACGCGTTTCTTCGTCAGATCGAAGCACTGTAGCGCCAGATGATCGGGGAGCAGCAGCACGCGATTCGGAGCTGAGCGAATCCAGCGCCAGGCATTCCATTCCTGCTGGGGTAGCGGTGCCAGGTAGCTGAAATGGACCAGGGGCCGGTTTGCAAACAACAGGAACTGTTCCTTGAACTCGAGCATGCCGACTTCCGCTTCAGGTGCAAGGCTCTGTTCGAGTTCTTGCATGACTGCGCGCGGCGTCCGGTGTGTGTTGAGGGAGGGCCATAGCCAGAAAGAAATGAACAGCCAGGCCAGCAAGCTGGCCAGGGCGAGCTGTTCGAACAAGGCGCGTTTGCGCAACAGCCAGACGATGCTGGACAGCGCCAATCCCAGTATCAGCAGACCTGGAGCCAGAGCGGCGATGGCGTCGGCGTAGTCGTCCGCTCGGTGATGCAGGCGATCCGGAGCAAACAGCGCCATCGCGGCCAGCAACATCAGCAGCAGGCCAACCACCGCGAGCGCTCCCCGTAACAGAAGAGACGCGGTGCGCCGCCCTTTCTCCGGCGCTTGTTCCCAGACGTAGGCGAGTGCCAGGGCAGACATTGGTAGCGCCGGCAGGATGTAGACCTCGCGCTTGCCAGGACTGATGGAAAAGAAGAGCAACACTAGCGCAACCCAACTCAGCAGTACGCGCAGTGCCACGCTGGACGGCCACAGCTTCCTGATGCTGCGGATCTGCAGCAGGAACAGCACGACCAGCGGAAACCACATGCTGGGCAGCGCAGTCGACAGGTAGTAGTGCCATGGCTTGATGTGATGCCATGCATTGGCATAGCGTTCAGCGGTTTGCTTGAGCAGGATGTTGTCGCGATAGGCCAATAGCTCCGGACTTTGGATGCGTTCGACCGCCACCCACATCGGCACCAGCCATAGCGCCAGCGTGCCCAGCATCAGGGTTGGTCCCCACCACGTGCGCATGCACCAGACCTGCTGCCCGGATGCGGTGACGGGGCGGCGCCAGATCGCCAGCGGTATCAGCATCAGCGCGGGAAGAAAACCGACGCCCTTGGTCACGATGCCCAGTGCCATCGCCACCCAGCTGGCGGCATACCAGCCCCAGGCTGGACCGAGCAGGAAGTGGCGGACCAGCCCGTAGCAGCCGAGTGTGATCCAGAAGCAGGCCACCGCATCGATTTGTGCGGCCTTGGCTTGCAGCAGGAACTGCGGCGTGAACGCGAGGACAAGCACTGCCGAACGGGCGACGTTTTCTCCCCACAAGCGGCGACCTAGGTCGAATACCAGCCACAGCGTGCCCAAGCCCGCCAGCGCACTGGGCAGCAGGAAAGCGATCTTCAGTTGTCCGGTGAGCTGATAGAAAAGGGCGATCAGCCACATGAAGACTGGCGGCTTGTCCGGATAGAACTCGCCGCCGCGAGTTGGGAATAGCCACTGGCCCGATTCCACCATTTCTCGTGCGACTTGGGCAAAGCGCGGCTCGTCGGCAGGCCAGGGGTCCCGCAACCCGATGCCGGCGAACAGGGCAGCGATCAAGAGGGCAGCGATCCACGGCCACCAGTGTGCGTCTTGCCTAGCGCTCGGATTGTGCGGGAGTTGCATGCGTTTGTCCTCGGATGTCCTGTAGCCTCTGTTTGAAGCCATGATGGTAGAGATAGAGCACCATCGCCGTGGACAGCACCAGCATCAAAAGGCTGATCCAGATCTGCTGCTCGTCATGCAAGGCTAGGCCCGCGCCGGCAAAGCTGAACAGCAGCATTTGCGGCAGATAGCCCAGGAGGCTGCCCCAGAAAACCGCCGGTATGCTCAGTCCAGCCAGGGCAACCGCGATATTCGTCGCCAAATTGCTGCCGACCGGCATTAGACGCAGTGTGCAGATCCACAGCCAGGTATCCTCGCCGAGCAGTAGGCGGATGAAGGCGACGCGTTCGCCATGCCGCCGAAGCAGCCAATCCCTGCCGATATTGCGCACGTAATAGATCACCAACAGGGCACCAAGTCCGGTCAGCGCAGTGCTCAGCAAAGCCCCTGTCAAGCCACCCATCAGGTAACCGCAACTGAATGCGAGCAGTTGGCGCGGGCCGCCGAGCGCGGTATATAGCACGCCGGTGAGCACGAAGACGGGCCAGGCAATCGCCCAATGTCGTTCGAACAACCGGTTCAGCAGGTCCAGCTCAGTGAATGATCCCCACCATTGGAAATGGAGGGAGGCAAAGCCTAGCGCGAGCAGGCAGGTCAGCAGCAGCGGCTTGAAGAGCAGCCTCAATTCAGTTTTCAATGCTGCACTTCCATGCGCTCGATCAGCGGCAGCTTGCTGCGCCGGATTAGCCAGCTGACCCCCCACATGTCGACGATGCCCACCCATAGCCGGTTCCAGGCGGTGTATTTCGATACGCCGGCGGTACGGTGTCGATGGTGCACCGGAACGACTGCGATCACGCCGCCAAGGCGCTTGACCAGTGCCGGCACGAAGCGATGCATGTGGTCAAAGTATGGCAAGCAAAGCCAGGTTTCGCGCGGCAGTAGCTTGAGACCGCAGCCGGTATCAGGTACGCCATCGTCGAGTATGCTGCGGCGCACGGCATTAGCGATGCGTGACTGGATTTTTTTCCAACGCGTGTCGCGCCGATTCTTGCGGAAGCCCGCAATGCAGAAATGTGGGTGCTTATCTTCCATTGTCAGCCCCTGCGCCACCAGTGCCGGAATGTCGGCGGGGTCATTCTGACCGTCGCCGTCTATCGTGACGAGAAAACGCCCGCTAGCGTGGCGCGCGGCGGTCCAGAGAGCGGTGCTCTGTCCGGCACTGCGAGCATGGCGGATGAGTCGCCCCGGCATGCCCAACTGCTGGCATTGCTGCAGGAACACAGCGCTAGTATCGTCGTTGCTGCCATCGTCAACCAGCACTACCTCGTGAGAATGATGGCCAGCGAGGGCACGATGAATCTCGTTCACCAGATGCCCTATATTATCGGCCTCGTCTTTCGCCGGAATCAGCACCGAGACCAGGAATTCTTGCTCACCCTTCTTTTCGTCATCCATGTTGTTCAATCGTCTTAAAGAAATCACAGGTATACATCTTGTGCGCTACTTCCTGCAGGGGCCACCATGCAGTTGCTGACGAGTAGGTTGATAAACGCCAACTCAATAATTCTTAACGATCCAAGATTCGTACTTTCTGGCCTGCCGCCCTTAGTAGAAAAAGGCGATATCAGGTAGACCAAGATCGCCCAAGACACTAGGATCCATGCTAGTACGACTTAAGCGATGCCATAGTTGCTTTTTGGCGTGCGTCGTTGCTTTTGCCATCTACTCATTGGCCCGTCCCCCTGCACTCAGCAAGGACATCTGAGGGGTTAGCATGACAGCTACCCATATCAGGCACGGTAGCAGATTACATCGTCGAGGTAGCTCAATACCGGGGATGAAGTCCGGGATTAAATGGATGCGACTAAGTGCATAGGCGACAACCGGCACGCACAGCGCTTGGCAATCAGGGCGTCCATGGTTCTTTACAGGCACTCCAGAGCTGAACTATAAACAATGCAGCGTTAAGAATCTGTTAACTCACTATCGCAGCGTGCTCCGCACTAGGCCAAAGTCACGCAGGCTAGTTGAGTAAGGGCAACGAAACTGTTGGCACATCCAGATGCCTTGATAGATCGGCGCTGTAGCCGATTTCGGAATCTAGTTTAGACGTGCATCAAGTGAGTTTCCTCTCCGTCTTAACAAGATCTATTCGAGAGTAGTCCGCTTTTGGTCGGAAGCTGCCTGTCCAACAATTGCTGGCAGTCGAGCAAGTTCGGCCAAATACTCCGACGAACAATTGAATTTAGATTCTGAAATCTGCCAGCTGCTTGCCGCCAGCGATACCTTCCGCGATCCATTTAGGCTGACGCCCACGGCCTGTCCAAGTTTGAGCTTTGTCGGCTGGATTGTGGTACTGCGGCTCTACCTTCTGCCCTTTCCCCTTGGACAGCTTTTTTGAACCTACCGCAAGCAATTCCTCGATTGTCACACCGACTTCCTGTGCAATCGAGAGGATCTGCTGACGTGCCTTCGCTAAGTCACCTTGTTTGCGGTTCTTAATCTCTTGGTTGATGTCATTTTGGAGTTTCTTCAGTTCGCTGAGGTTGTGGCTTGACAGGTCAATCTTCGCCATTTTGTTTCCTTTTCAATAAATTATTACGTTCTGGTGACGATTCTACTATGCGCTCATCAAATTAGATGTCAGCGATCTTCTTGAGCGCCTGAACAAAGCGTTCAGAACAATTGAATCTGCCCAAAAGAAGAAAAAATTATTGACACAAGCATAGTCGTCGAAAAGCGCTCATTACCTTGGAATGACTCTGGGCGGCACGGTCCGATGAGGCCTGTGAGCGAGAGTCAGGCGGCGCTACCTGGCGCTCGGGATACCGGTCACTGAGGCAAAATTCGATTGAACCCTGCGCTTGGTTCAGTTCAGCTGTTTTACCCACGCTAAAAAGCTGCAGACTGTAACAATGGGCAAACCACCGCGGTGCTAGTCTGTACAAACGGGATTGGCTAACGGGCACCGAAAGTCCGCGTAGGGTTACTTGCAACCGAACATGGTGGCGATTGAGGCATGCGCATATTGCTGATACCTCGCTAGCGACCGAGCGGACGGCCAGATGTAAAGATGGTTTGGAAAATCTGCGGTCGGTATGAGGTAAATCCCATCAACCCGCTCATTAGACGTGTCTGCGCGAACCCAGATGATGAAGTCAACGGCAGGCTGGTGCACAAGCGCGACCTTCCAGCAGGGATGACTTCGTTCGTAGCGGCATCGCGTGCAGAGAAGACGAGCGGTAACTCCGTTTAGTCTAAACGTGCGAGGACTGAGTTTCTCGACCAACGCATTCACAGCAGCGGCCGAACGTTCGAGTTCGATCGTCATGTCGCGAGTGATGCACCGCATACGGTACCTAGTGATCGTACTGTCGGTAAGGGATGACCAAGTCACGCCGGCAAGCCCCATGGCTGATGTGATGCCGTTGAAGCGGAAGGCATACGACTTCACAGCTGGGCCGCCACTGGCGTTGATAAGGTCTGGAGTGACCGTTCCGTGTTCGACGAATATCTGGCGGAGAGCGTCGAGCATCTCATCGTCTGACCATTGGCGCCGCCGCCGGTTTCGCTCTGCGCGTGCCTCCTCCAGCAGTTCGCGAGACACGATTGCGTCAAAGGCATTCTCCACCTTCACCCGGGCGGCTTGCGCATTCGCGCGGCGCGAGCTTTTCAACCGCTGCGTGCTCCGATTGAATACCAGTGTCCCGGCATATTTGTCGTTTGTAAGGACTTGTTTAACATGGTATGCCGACCAGGTGCGGCCGAACTTGTTCTCGACTCCTTCGAAATTTAAGCGGCGTGCGATACTCGTATCGGACATGCTTTCGGTTAAGTACATTACGTAGATGCGGTGGATTATGGCTACCTCATTGTCAGGACCTTTAGCATAGGTCACTCTGTCGGTAGGCATGCTTTTACGCTCCCCGACGCGCAGCAAAGCCTTGGGCTGGCCAGCGGCCGAGATCGCTATACGGCGTAAGCCATAGCCAGCCAGTCCGCCTTGTTTAAAACCTGCTTCAGTCAGGCGGCACTGAGCACGAAATACTTTCGCAGACAACTCTCGGCTATACTCGGCGGCCATGGCACGCTTGAGTCCCTTGAGCACGGCAGCAAGCGGTGATCCGTCGTCGGTAAAAGGCTCTGCGCAGTACGCGACTGCGATGCCCGCGCGGCGGCAGGCGTGCTCATAGTAGGCGCTCTCGTCGACGTCCTGGAAGCGACCTCACCTACTTACATCGTAGACCAACACCACACTGAAGCCTGCACGGCCAGCCTGAATATCAGTGAGTAGTTCGAGCAGACCAGCTCGACCGTCCAGGGTAAGTCCACTGTAGTGGTCTAATGTCCCCGGGCGCCTCGATAGGTGGATAATTCACCTTCGAAGGAGTTTACATGATTAGGCAGCGCCGCAATTTTGACCCTAGCTTCAAGCTTGAGGTCGTTCGAATGATCACAGAACAAGGCCTCAGCATTTCGCACGTCAGCCAGACGATGGACATTGGCGTTACCGCGATCCGTCGCTGGATGGAACAGTACGAGGCCGAGCAACAAGGCCAGCCAGGCATTGGCAAACCGTTGACGGCTAGCAGCAGCGAATCCGTCAGTTGGAGCAGGAAAACCGTCAACTTCGTAGTGATGTGGACGTCTTAAAAAACCGCCCCGCACGGTCGCCCGTGGCCCTCATGAATAGAAACTCCAGAAGAGTACACTGGTTGCACGCAGGACTGTGACCGAACGCTTTTTGGAGGCATAGACCCCGTCAAAAAACCTGGTCCAGGGGAAGCTGCGGACTCATATGTGGCGGCGCCATCTGGCGACCCCGTTTAGGAAGTTGATCAATTCCGAGTCCCCGTCCTGCACCTGACTATCCAGGAGGTGGCCCATGTCCAGAGAGCGTTCACGATCCAAGCCCAGCGGGCTGCCGATCATTCATCCATTCGCGGCCGGCATCGATATCGGTGCACGATTCCACGTCGCCGCCGTCAGCCCGGATCTGTGCGACGAACCAGTCCAGACGTTTCAGGCTTTTACCAGTGATCTGGAACGCATGGCCAATTGGCTGGTTGCAACCGGAACGAAAACGGTCGTGATGGAATCGACAGGCGTCTACTGGGTCGCCGCCTTTGAAGTGCTCGAGTCGCACGGGCTCGAAGTCATCCTGGCCAACGCCCGCGAAGCGCGGGCCGTCCCAGGTAGAAAAAGCGACGTCAACGATGCCCAGTGGCTGCAGCGTTTGCATGCCTGCGGCCTGCTGCGTGCTAGCTTCCGTCCTGGCCGCGATATCGCAGAGTTGCGGGCCTATCTTCGCGCCCGCGAGAAGCACACCGACTACGCTGCCGCACATATCCAGCACATGCAGAAGGCGCTGACGTTCATGAACATTCAGCTCCATCACGTTATCGCCACGATCACCGGCGTCACGGGCATGAGGATCATCCGTGCCATCGTTGCCGGCGAGCGCAATCCCGATACGTTGGCGGCGATGCGCGATGTGCGCTGCAAGGAAAGCCTGGAAACCATCCGCAGTGCGCTGGTTGGTAATTACCAGCCCGAACACGTGTTTGCGCTCAAGCAGGCGCTTGCCCTTTACGATTTTTATCAGCGCTGCATCGACGAATGCGACGTGGAAATCGAACGTACGGTGGCGGGGCTGAACATTGGCAAGACGATGCCGGACGCGCCGCTCCCGAAGGCCAAACATCGCAGCAAAATGCCGAGCGATCCTAAGTTTGACGTGCGCGCTGCCCTGTATCAGCTAACCGGCACCGATCTCACGCAAATCCACGGCGTCGGCCCATTCCTGGCATTACGGTTTATCGGCGAATGTGGTACGGACATGGGTCGATGGCGTAGCGCGAAACACTTCACGTCATGGTTGACGTTGTCACCCGGCTGCAAAATCAGCGGCGGCAAGGTGCTGTCGGCGCATACGCGCAAGACCAGCAGCCGGCTGACCGTCGCGATTCGACTGGCAGCCGTCACCGTTGGACGGAGCGACACCGCGCTCGGCGCGTTCTACCGACGTCTTGCAGGACGCATCGGCACGGCCAAAGCAGTGACCGCCACAGCCCGCAAGATTGCGGTCCTGTTTTACAACGCTATGCGGTATGGTATGGATTACCGGGACCCCGGTGCCGACCACTATGAACAGCAGTATCGCGATCGCGTGGTCAAGCAGCTGCATCGGCGCGCAGCGCAGTTCGGATTTGCTCTGCAGCCTCAGGAATCAATGGCTAGCGGGTGAGTTTCTTAGGAAGGCATCGGCCTTCTTTGCCCGCGAGCTCAAATGAGCTATCGGCTCATCGATGAGCTGCAAACGAAGGCCGTACCTGTCGCACAAACCTGTCATCTCCTTGGTGTTAGCCGGGCTGGATTTTACGAAGCCAAGCGTCGTGCAAATGCGCCGATGTTTTGCAAAGCGAGCGTGCATTTGCGTGCCGCGTTCATAAGCAGCGGCCAAAGTTACGGCAGCCGTCGGCTTGTCACGGCACTGGCCAACAGAGGCCTGCAGGTCGGGCGTTACAAGGTGCGCCGCCTGATGCAACAGGCCTGCCTGAAGCCAGTCTGGAAGCGCAAATTCGTACACACGACCGACAGTAAGCATGCCCTCCCGGTTGCGCCGAACGTCCTTGCCCGACAGTTCAACCCGGCAGCGCCCAATCAGGCTTATGTCTCGGATATCACGTACATCCGTACTGGCGCAGGCTGGCTCTACTTGGCTGTCGTGCTCGACCTGTTCTCGCGCAGAGTCGTGGGCTGGGCAATGGCGCCGAGCATGCCAGCTGCCTTGGTTTGCGATGCCTTGCGCATGGCGATCCAAGCTCGGCGACCAGCGGCCGGACTGGTCGTCCACTCCGACCGCGGCAGCCAATATGCAAGCGACCAGTACCAGGCGTTGTTGACCGAGCATGGCTTCGTTTGCTGCATGAGCCGCAAAGGCAACTGCTGGGATAACGCCGTCGCTGAACGCTTCTTCTTAAATTTAAAGATGGAGCGTGTCTGGCAGCGCAATTATGCGAACCAAGCCGAAGCCAAGCTTGATGTGGCCAACTACATCGCCCGCTTCTACAACTGCGAGCGCTTGCATTCTGTATTGGGCAATCTGCCGCCCAGCGTCTATGAACGCGCAATGGCAGAGAAAGAACTTATCGCTGTGTCCGAAATTACTTGACCACTACACATCAAAGGTGCTTACCTCGAAGTGTGGAGCGATATGCTCGGCTCGATCGGTGTCATTATCGGCGCTCTCGTCATTCGTTATACCGGCTGGGGTTGGGTGGATTCGTCTATTGCCGTGGCTATTGGCCTCTGGGTCTTGCCGCGCACTTGGACCCTACTCAAGGCAAGCATGAATGTGCTGCTCGAAGGCGTGCCCGAAGGACTTGGCATCGGCGAGGTTAAGGAGACGATCGCGGCTGTGCCAGGTGTCGCTAGTGTGCACGACCTGCATGTCTGGTCGATTACAAGTGGAAAATCGAGTCTGACAGTACACGTCGTGCAGCGTGAGGATGTCACCGATCCACAAGCCCTGTTAACGACCATTCGCCAGCTCGTCGCGGACAAGTACAACATCCACCACTGCACCGTCCAGATCGAAACGAGCCCCTGTGAGGAAGCACTGGAGGAGCATCGATTTGGCCCCGCTGGTGGTAACGAGCACGCCGACCACATCGATCATGCGGAGCATCCTGAACAAGAAGAACACGAAGGAGAAAAGCGATGATCGACCATATTCGGAGTAATCTGATTGAGGCACGCAATGCGCTTGACAGCCTCATTAACGACAGCGTCCAGCTTGGCAATATCGAGGCGGGCGCGGCCCTCCTGATCAACGCGCTCGGCAGCGGCCGACGGGTTATCTCTTGCGGAAACGGTGGCTCGATGTGCGACGCAATGCACCTGGCCGAAGAACTGTCAGGACAATTCCGCGAGAACCGCCCCGCAATGGCGGCGGTGGCGATCAGCGACCCGAGCTATATCAGTTGTGTCGCCAACGATTATGGGTACGAACAAGTGTTTGCCCGGTTCGTTGAGGGAAACGGCGCTGCAGGCGACATTCTTTTCGCGATCAGCACAAGCGGTAGCAGCCCATCGGTTGTCCTTGCCGCGCGGGCCGCCCGCGCAAAAGGAATGAAGGTCATCGGATTGACTGGGCGGCCAAAATCACAGCTCGAGCAATTTGTCGACGTAATCGTCTGCACGAGCGCGGGACGATATGCTGACCGGGTTCAGGAGCTCCACATCAAGGTCATCCATATCCTGATCGAGCTCGTAGAACGTAGTCTGCAACCGGCGAACTATCCGCCAAAGGAGTAAGCCGGAACCGATGTCGCAGCGTCAGCTAAGTGTTGTGGACGCACTACCAGAACATTGTTCCCTGTCTGGATACCCGGGCGACTACTATCGATTTCATCCCATAGGCATCGACCAGGTTGACTTGGACTTCCGGTATGCACAGATGCAACGGTGGATAGCGCCTGGCTTCTTACATATCACGCTCACGGGCATGTTTGTCGCATGCAGCTGCACAGGCTTCGCATGCTGCTTTACATGCGGCGCAATGTGCATGCTTGTCAGCATGCGCTGCACATGCCGCTGCACAGGCCCTGCAAATATGCGCACAGAGCGTGCAGAAGTCGCCGTGATGCTCCGACCCGCGCGCCAGCGCATTCATCGTTGCGCTGCAAATGTCGGCGCAATCGAGATTGATCAATGCACAATTGGCTTCGCCGCCTTCGCGAATGTCAGCCGCAGCACACGCCTGGGCAGCATGGATGGCTTCTTCACATGCCTCGATACAGGCTTGCAGATTTTTCTCGTGCGTAGTGGTAGTTTGCATATGGTCCTCCTTGGAAAGTTAAAACGGATGGTTCTCAGGCGTTCACAAGGATAGACCTACACGTAATAATTATGCGCGGAATTGCAAGTTGCCTCAGCGCCAACAGAAGGCGTATATAGTGTTTTCGTTTCTTACGGTTCGAATTGTCATCGTCGTTTTGTGCTCGACTGTGTTTACGAAAGCAAAGCCGTCATCGTTGCATTTGGCCGGAGCGGTCCGCCACCTAAACACGGCCTAGATGCGGCTCGATGCAAACGTATATGGCAGGATGGGAACCAGCTCGGTGACCCGCGTATTCTAGATATCGCGACTGGTGAATATCCGGGGATGTGAGACTTGTTCGCCCAGGAGAAAGTACAACATGACTGCTGCCAGATAGAGAGCCGCGTAAACGGTATATACCTTTTGGCGGGGTGCAGCATGCCGGTGGAGCAGATAGAAGAATATCGATCCGGCAATGGCCGCAGGGAGAAGGAAGATTGTCGTAGCGCGGTGATGCAGCCAGTAAATGGGTATGATTCCTCCAATCATCTCTGCGAGGAACGTCAAGAAATAGAGCAAATATAGGCGAATCATCTTGCACGCCAAAGATCAATTTGCTCGATTCTATCCTGAAGCAACGGGCTGCGCTTGCACTGCCCTGCAGCCAAACGGCCGCGGATCTCTTCGCGACGGGCTGAAGGTGATAGCACTTAACCTCATGCACGGATCACCGTCAACTGGACGAAGGGCTGGCTGCCGCGCGGAGCCGCGCCGCCTGGAATTGGCGCGGTCGCAGGATGCACTGACTAAACCGCCCTTTGTCCCTGAGCCTGATGGCCCAGTTGATTCGACATAGACCTGCAGAGCCTTCCGATCACGCCGGTCCCCGCTCGACATCACCTGCATCCGTTTCGCCCCCGCTTTCGATATCGGCGCGGTTTGCCGAGCCCTCGGAATCTTCGACGCTGTCGATCACGGGAGATGCATCGCTATCGACGCGCTCGACATCGGCATCAACGTTTTCCGTTTCGCTCTCAGGACGCTTAGGATCGTCTGGCGACGGAGCAGGGACTTGCGCACGTTTTTTTGTTGCCATCAAATTCTCCAAAATCCGACTCGGATGAAAGTTTCACTATTGATCTACCCAATTTCAATCGGTTGCAAGGACTTTATTAGGTCGTCCATTGCCTTCAATTGCGAAAGAAATGCTTCGAGGACGTCGAGGGGCAAGGCGCTGGGCCCATCGCATTTTGCGGAATCAGGATCGGGGTGGGCTTCCAGGAAGATTCCGCCCAGGCCCACGGCAACTCCAGCACGGGCTAACTCCACGATTTGCCCACGCCTTCCTCCAGAAGTCGAACTCATCGGGTCACGCTGCTGCAGTGCATGGGTTACGTCGAAAACAAGTGGTATGCCGGGACAGGCCTTCTTCATCACGCCGAAACCCAGCATATCGACGACGAGGTTGTCGTATCCGAAGCAGGTGCCGCGGTCGCACAGCATGACCTGATCGTTGCCGGCCTCCTTGAATTTTTCGACGATTAAGGCCGTCTGCGCTGGACTGAGGAACTGAGGCTTCTTGATATTGATAACCCGCCCCGTTTTTGCCAGCGCAATAACGATGTCGGTCTGCCTGGCCAGGAACGCAGGCAACTGCAGCACGTCTACGGTTTCGGCGACGACGGGAGCCTGCGCCGGTTCGTGAATATCCGTGAGGAGCGGGACCCCAAAGGTCGTTTTGACTTTCTCTAACATACGCATGCCGGACTCAAGTCCAGGGCCACGGAACGAATGTATCGACGATCGGTTCGCTTTGTCGAAGCTGGCCTTGAACACATAGGGAATACCCAATTTGTCGGTCACCCGAACGAATTCTTCGCAGGTACGAAGCGCTAGCTCCAGCGATTCTAGTACATTAATTCCGCCAAACACCACTAACGGAGCGTCGTTTCCTATCTTTACACTCTCAGCAATTTTGATCATCAGCATTTTTCCTTTATGCGACAACACTTCGCAAATGCGCAGGCGATTCAAAGGCACCGCGCGGCCGGATTATGGGTTTTTTTGGCCGCAGCCTGCCTCATATCAACATATCGATCATGAACAGCAGGATGAATCCGAGGAAGAACATCGCCGTCTGGCCAGGCGTTTCCTTACCTTCGTGTGCTTCTACCAATAACTCCTCGGTAACCAGATAAAGCAATGCGGCCACACCGAACGCCAGCAAGGCATCGATAAACACCGGGGCCACGCTGTTGAGGATGACAGCGCCGGCGCCCGCCCCTGCCAGCACCCCAGTACCGAGGATCCCGGCAGTAACGCCTATCCTGATCGATGTCTGGCCTGCAGCACGCAATGAAGTTGCGCATGAGGCGCCAAGAAAGAATGTCTCGAGCACCAGGCCGATTGTCAACAGCAGGCCTTGCTTCTCGCCCGCCGCGAATGACAGCCCGATCAATGCGCCGTCGAGGACGACGTCAACGCCCAGCGCGGTTAGCAGCGCGCGCGGATCGCGCCCCTCCTCGTTGCTCCCGCCTTTCTCGCTCCACCATTTCAACCCTAGCATGAAGGCGACGCCAAACGAGAATCCGATTAAAGTGGGCCAAGGCAGGCGCCGATGCATCAGGTCCGGCAACAACTCGACAGCCAGGACGCTGAAGACCGTACCAGCGGCAAAATGTTGAACCGCGCTGCGCAAGCCAGCGCTCGGTTGCTTGAGGAGTGAAAGCAGCGCGCCGGCCAGGATGGCGACGGCAGGGAGCGTCGCATACAGCATCACTTTCGACAAGGTCGCTGTCAAGATGATGCCTCCTTCGAGCCGGTGTGATGGAGATCCGAAGATCGAGACGTGCTCTCCTCTAAACCTGCTGCTATGGTTGTGTCGACGGCTCCCCTCGCGACGTCTGGGTAGGCGAGCAGGCGTAAGGCGTTGATCACCACCAGCAAGGTTGAGCCTTCATGGAACAGGACGGCAGTGCCGATATTCAGGCCGAAGATCGTCGCCGGAATCAAGACGGCGACCACGCCCAGGCTTACCCATAAATTTTGCTTGATTACGCGCCTGGTGCGGCGCGACAGGCCGACCGCGAACGGAAGCTGACTGAGATCGTCGCTCATCAAAGCAACATCGGCGGCCTCGAGTGCGACGTCGGAGCCGGCCGCGCCCATGGCAATGCCGACGGTCGCGTTCGCCATCGCCGGCGCATCGTTGACGCCGTCGCCGACCATTGCGACCTTGCCGTGGCGCTCGCGCAAAGCCTTGATTGCCTCGACTTTCTGTTCCGGCATCAGGTCGCCCCGGGCTTCGGTCAGTCCCACCGTGCGGGCGACGGCATCCGCCACCTGCTGATTGTCGCCCGAGATCATCACCAGGCGTTCGATGCCAAGCTCCCGCAACTGCGCCATCACGCCAGGCGCCGCCACACGCGGCGTGTCCATGACGCCGATGACCCCCAGGAAGCGCGAGCCCTTCCTGACGATCATCGTGGTGCGCCCCGACTGCACCAGTTTCTCGTTGGCAGCGGCTAATTCGGGTGGCAGTAGCATGCCGTCCAACTCGCTGAACAGTACCGGCTTCGCAATATAGACAGTCTCGCCATCGACCGTTGCCTGGACACCGCGGCCGGCGAGGCCACGCACATCGTCGGCACGGGCCGCAACAGTGTCGGGTTTGAGCCGGTCACGCCCGCCTTTGACGAGCGCCGATGCCAACGGGTGGTCGCTGTGCGACTCGACCGCCACGACCAAGGCCAGCAATTCGTCCTCGGTTACACCGCTTGCTACGATTACGTCCGTCAGCTTCGGCCGCCCTTCGGTCAAGGTTCCGGTCTTGTCGAAGGCAATCGAATTGAGGGTGCCGAGGTTTTCCAGCGGGCCGCCCCCTTTTACCAGCACGCCGCTGCGCCCGGCCCGTGCCACGCCCGACAGCACGGCACTGGGTACCGAGATCGCCAGTGCACATGGGCTCGCGGCTACGAGCACCGCCATCGCGCGGTAGAAGCTGGCCGAGAACGGCTCGTCGATCACCAGGAAGGCGAGCATGAGCAGTGCCACAAGCACAAGGATGACCGGGACGAACACACGTTCGAACTTGTCGGTGAACTGCTGGGTAGGCGAACGCTGCGCCTCGGCTTCCGCCACCATCTGCACAACGCGGGCCATCGTCGACTGCGAAGCAAGGCGTGCCACCATCACTTCCATCGCGCCGGCGCCGTTGATGGTGCCGGCAAATACGCGGTTGGCTGCATCGACCCGGTCGAACGCGGTAATCGCGCCAGCGCCATCCTGGACCGGCGACTTGTCGACCGGGATGCTCTCGCCTGTCACCGGCGCCTGGTTGACGCTAGATGTGCCTTTGACGACCACGCCGTCGGCGGGCAAGCGTTCATTCGGCTTGACCAGCACAATGTCGCCTGGCACGAGGGAAGCCACCGGAACCTCTTCCAACGCTTCGCCGCGCTTGCGCACTGCCGTTTCTGGAGCCAGCTTGGCCAACGCTTCGATTGCTTGCCGCGCGCGCCCCATTGCAAAATGTTCCAGCGAGTGGCCGAGGCTGAAGAGGAACAGCAATAACCCACCTTCCGCCCAGTTTCCCAATGCGGCCGCGCCCGCGGCTGCGACCAGCATCAGCGTATCGATTTCGAAGCGACGTGCGAGCAGGTTCTCGAACGCTTCCTTGACTGTGAAGTAGCCTCCGAAGAAATAGGCGCCAACATACAAAGCCCGAGGCAGCCAGTCCGGGCCGGCATCGGCGCGATCGAACAGCCAGCCGGCCAGTACGCAGACGCCGGCGATGACGGCAAAAATGAGTTCCGTATGTTCGCCGAACACGCCGCCATGCACATGCGTATGTCCCGCATGGCCGCCCTTGTCATCGTGCGCATGTTTGTGCTCCGCATGGGCACCCTTATGCGCATGCGCGTGGTCGTGACCGGCGTGGTCGTCGTGATCGTGATCCATTGCCGCGCCCGCGCCAGTCAATTCCGTACCAAGGGAGCTGACCAGCTCTTCCAGCCGTGTTCGCGCCACGGTGGCGCGCTCTTATTCGACACGAATCCTGCCCGAGGCAGATACCTCGGCCTCCAGTACGCCTGGAATCTGGCGCAAACGCTGCGAAAAGAGCCGTGCGCTGCGCGAGTGGAGCGGCGAGGGCGTGCAGCCGACGTAGTGGGCGAACTTTTCGCTCAGTTGCGCACCGACAGCACTGACTAGTTCCCGCAGCCGCGACACAGCGATGACGGACGGGTCATAGTGCATGCACAGCAGGGGCGGCGATCCCTCTTGTGTCTTTATATGAACACGTTCCACTCCCGGGCGGCCTGTCAGCAGGCTGACGAGCCGCCCGATGCAAGGATCGCGCGCATCGTCTACTTCGGGCAGGATCAATGGCAATTCAAGCCGCACTCGTTCCGATTGTTCCATATAAGCTCTCATTGCTGGGAAACGCCAGAGTAATGTCGGCACCGGATATCGTCCGTATGCCAACGCACCGAAGCGGAACCAAGTCGCGACAACCGAGCCGGCCGTTATAGCAGGCAGGTGCCGACGCCAGACCGACGAATCATCAACCTCCCCTTGACGATTCTCGCTCGACAGCTTGGCTGGAGCGTCGTCGCGGCCGATTGTCAGCACGAATAGGGAATCTTCGCCCGGCAGTTCGGACATCACTCGCCGGAGACAGGGCTCACAGGCTGAGTCGGCTCTTTCTCTAGAGAACCATCCCTGAAAGGCACGTGCGACCCGCGGAACTGCTATCCTGTTCCCTACGGAAGCGGCGACGCGACGTGCGCTTAGCCCTGGGCTAACCCACCACACTGGCTGACCGGGACTATCGCCGAGGTATCCAGCAAAGCTTGAGCCGTACAACCTGCAGTGACTCGGCCGGGAACAAGACACCATGACTACGAGGCAGAAAAACGCACGTTTTTCGTGGCTGTTGGGCGTCGTGTTCATCTCTGTTCAGCTAACAAGCTTTTTGAAAGCGGCTGAACCGACTGGGCTACGCACGAGGCTAGCAACGATCGTGTCACTTGAGTTCGACGATGCCAGTCACACGCTCTGGAAAGCGACGGCAACATCGCTTGCTCGCAGCCGGGACGAGGGGCGCACCTGGATTCCGGTAGCATTGCCGGCCACCGCAACAGGTGACATTGCGGCGGTGTCGATCTCCGCAGGTGGCGCCAAAATGATCTACGTCGCCGTTGCCGGCTCAGGCGTGTTGCGTAGCCAGGATGGCGGGCGAACCTGGGCGCCGCGCAATAGGGGCCTACCTGCCATCACCGTTGTCACACTTGACGCACATTCCAGTCTGGCGCGTACCGTCTTTGCGTACATCGGTGGCAAAGGTATTTTCCGCAGCCAAGACGCCGGCACAAGCTGGCATCTTGTAGATCGCGGCCCCCGCGAAACGGTCGTACAACTCGTTCATTCGGGCATGCCGAGTAGAGTCGGAACTGGCTGGCTATTTGCAGCTACACGTCAGGGCGTGCGTCGCACGATGGACTGTTTCTGCGGATGGCATAACGCAGGCCGGCTTGCGACCGATCTACGCGTCGTGGCCACCGATGCCGCCTGGCGGGAACGCGTCTACACTGCCGGGTGCGAAGGATTGTTTATCAGTCCTGACGGCGGCGATGACTGGATCCGGATGAGGTCGCCCGTAGATTGATTACCGCGTTGGTGAGCACCCCTTCCGGAAAGCTGTACGGGGCAATGAACGGTCGCCTCATCCGCAGCACTGACCGAGGTGTAACCTGGGACTATATTGATGGGTGAGGAGCGCGTGTTGTCGCCCTCCCCATCGTTGTTATCTCTTGGCCCACAAAGCCCATCTAAGGTCGAGGCAATGGCCGCATGTAGCTCAGCCGGCTCGCAACGTCCGTCTGTTAGAGCCGGCGCCTGCCTGACCGCTGACCTGGCTGCGCGCTTCCCGCACTTTTAGCAGGCGGAACCCGTTGAACACCACCAGCAAGCTCGCTCCCATGTCTGCAAAGACGGCCATCCACAAGGTAGCCGAGCCGGCGATGGCCAAGACCAAGAACACTGCCTTGATCAAAAGGGCGGCAACAATATTTTGTTTGAGAATCACCGCCGCCTGCCTGCTCAAGCGAATGAACTGCGCAACCTTGCGCAGATCGTCGTCCATCAGTGCGACATCGGCTGTTTCAATGGCGGTATCCGTGCCCGCCGCGCCCATTGCAAATCCGATATCGGCCCTCGCCAGCGCGGGCGCATCGTTGATGCCGTCGCCGACCATGCCGACGGCGCCGAACCGTGCGATTTCGTCGTTGATGGCCGCAAGCTTATCTTCGGGCAGGAGATTGCCCCGCGCATCGTCGATGCCGACCTGCCGTGCGATCGCAGCCGCGGTCACGGCATTGTCGCCGGTCAACATAATGGTCCGGATGCCCAGCTGATGCAGCTGGGCGATCGCTTCGCGACTGCTTTCACGAATCGTATCGGCGACACCAATGACCAGTAGAGGTGCCTTGTCGTCACACAGGACAACTGCCGTCTTGCCCTCGCCCTCGAGCCTCGACAAGACTTCTTTCGTCTTTTCATTGCAGATGCCAAGTTCTTCGACCAGGCGGTGATTTCCGAGGTAGTACCACTTGCCGTCAACTTGCCCTTTGGTGCCGCGTCCGGGCAGCGCCTCGAATTCGCTCACCGGGGCCAGCGCGACCTTGAGCTCTGCCGCTTGCCAGTGGCGGCTGACGGCAGTCGATACCGCATGGTCGGAACGGTCGGCGAGTGCTGCCGCGAGCTGCAGGTGGGCATGGGCATCGCCTTGCAGTGGCAGGATGTCCGTCACCTCGGGCTTGCCCTGCGTGATTGTGCCTGTCTTGTCCAGCGCAAGGGAGCGAAGTTTGCCGCCCTGCTCCAGGTAGACCCCACCCTTGATGAGGATGCCGGCGCGCGCCGCGGCGGCCAGGCCGCTGACAACCGTGACCGGAGTCGAGATCACTAGCGCACAGGGGCAGGCGATCACGAGCAGTACAAGCGCCTTGTAAATCCACGGCATCCATTCGGCGCCCAGTAACAGTGGCGGAACAAGAGCGACGGCCAGTGCGATGGCAAACACGGCCGGCGTATAGATGCTGGAAAAGCGGTCGACGAAGCGCTGGGTAGGCGCCCGGCTGCCCTGCGCCTCCTCGACCGCCCGGATGATGCGCGACAGCGTCGAGTTGCTGTGTCCGGCGGTGACGCGGTATTCGAAGGAACCGGTTTCGTTGATCGTGCCGGCGAATACCTTGTCACCGACGGTTTTGGATACTGGCATGCTCTCGCCCGTGATCGGCGCCTGGTTGACCGACGATTGCCCCGACGTGACCTCTCCGTCGAGGGCGATCCGCTCGCCCGGTGCAACGCGCGCCAGCGCACCGACCGCGACGTCCGCAGCTTCTAGCTCGGCCCAGCTGCCATCCTCCTGGCGAATACTGAGCCGGTCCGGCGTCAACCCCATCAGGCCCTGGATGGCGTTCCTTGCCCGGTCGAGCGAACGTGCCTCAATCACCTCGGCCACCGCGAACAGGACCATGACCATCGCTGCCTCGGGCCACTGGCCGATCAGCACGGCGCCGGTGACCGCGATCGACATCAGCGCATTGATGTTGAGATTGCGGTTCTTGAGTGCGATCCAGCCTTTCTTGTAGACACCCAGGCCCGTCATCGCGATCGCAAGCACCGACAGCAGGATGACCGGCCACCAGTTCTCATCGCCCGTCGTCCACGCGATGATCTCGGCGCCTACTGCAGCTGCCAGTCCAAACGCAAGCATCGCCTGCTGCCGCTTCCGAGAAGCAGGGGCCGCCTTGCTGGTCCCTTCCTGCCCGGCATTGATTACAACGGCTTGCATGCCGATCGAGCTGAGCGCATCCTGAATGGCCGCCACCGGCCCGGAGTGCCTGACGCTCAGGCGGCGCTGGACAAGATTGAATTCGAGCTGTTCGACCTGGGACATGCCTGAGAGCTTGCCACGGATGAGCGATTCTTCACTAGGACAATCCATGTTCTCAATCCGGAACACGGTGCCGGGAAGCGCTGCGCTGTCGCCGGCAGCGCTTTCGACCACAGGATCCATGCCAACCGCCCGTACTGCTGCCAGGATTGCCTCTGGGTCGGCCAGGCTGTGTGCCACTTGCAGCCTGCGCTGGACAAGGTTGAATGAAAGTTCTCCGACCCCCGGCAGGCGCCCCAGTGCCTGACGCAGCAGCCCTTCTTCGGTGGGGCAATCCATCTGGTCGATGCGAATGACCAGCGAGCGGGCGTGAGCTGAGGGCAAGTCCGTTACCGAAGCGGCTGGCGCGGGCTGTGCGCAACAGGATTTGGTCTGGCATTCCGACATGACGACTCCTTGCGAAACTGTGTATAGTTCCCTATTGAATACCCTGTAGTATCTACAGGGTCAAGCGCCAAATTAACATATTGGGATTTTTTTCATGAAAATTGGCGAGCTCGCCAACCGTTCCGACTGCCCGGTCGAAACGATCCGTTATTACGAACGCGTCAGCTTGCTACCTCCCCCGGAACGCTTGCCGAACAATTATCGGGCCTACACCGAGCGCCACGCCGAACGCCTGCTATTCATCCGGCACTGCCGTGCCCTGGACATGACGCTCGACGAGATCCGGTTGCTGCTGGATTTTCGCGACCATCCGGAGCAGGACTGCATCGGCGTGAATGCCTTGTTGGATAAACACATCGGACACGTGGTGGAGCGCATTGCCGCATTGTCGGCATTGGAAGCACAGCTCAGGGAACTCAGGAGCCAATGCCCTGCCACCGACAGTACTAGCACCTGCAAAATCCTGCAGGCGCTCGGCGCTGACCCGTGCGCATCTCTTTCACCTGCCGCGCCCAAGGACTGACTTCGACCTGAGCGATGAGCGTCATCCGAAAATGTCGCGAAAAGTCTTGACCCTGAAGCAGCTACATGGTGTTAAATGCCAGCCTCACCCAATATGAATACAGTACCTCACTATGAATTCCTCCGTCTGGCGTTGGCTTATTTCCTTCGCATTTTTCTTTGGCTGCGCGATCAGCGCTGCACATGCAGGTACCATGTCCTCGGAAACGGAAGCCCGGCAGCTCTGGCAGTTGCTCGATTATGTCGCGGTTGACTACCCCGGCGCGGTCCAGCACGTGTCGGTCGTCAGCGCAGTCGAGTACGGAGAAATGCAGGAATTTACGGCGCGCGCGGAAAGCCAGGTGTTGGCACTGCCGAAGCATCCCTTGCAAGCAGAGCTGAGCACGGCCGCCGTACGCCTGTAGCGGGCGGTTGACCAAAAGGACACACCGCAACATATGGGCGAATTCGCGCGGGAGGCGAAACGCTTGCTTCTGCTGGCTTACCCCTTCCCTGTTGCGCCGCGCAGCATGCCAGACCTGTCCCATGGTGCCACCCTCTACGAGGCGCAATGCGCTGCATGACACGGGGTTGGCGGTGCCGGTAATGGCCCGATTGCAAACCGGCTTGAACCCAAGCCCGTCGCGTTCACCGATCAGGAACGGGCGCGTTCCCGTTCACTCATGGCCCTGTACCAAGTGATCAGCCAGGGTGTTCACGGCACGTCGATGCCGGCCTTTACCAGCCTGTCCGAGCACGATCGCTGGTCGCTGGCGTTTCATGTCGGACGATTGTCCTTCGCGGAACCGGATATCGAAGCCGGCAAGGCTGCTTTTGAACGGGATAAAGCTGTGTACTCGGCGCTGCCGGACATTAACGCGCTTGTGACGACAACTGAAGAAGAGCTGGCGAAACGATTGCAGCCCGCGACCGCGCGCTCGGTCATGGCGTATGCGCGTACGCACCCGGAAGCCATCAGGGAGCAGCAGGAACGCACGGGCATCGCCCTGGCGCGCAAGCTGCTGCAGGACAGCTTGAATGCGTTGAAGAACGGCCAGGGCGCCAATGCCACGAAGCTCGCCTTGTCGGCATACTTGGACGGCTTCGAGCCGCTCGAAGCAACCCTCGACGCTACCGACCGCCAGCTGCTTGTCGACGTGGAACGGACCATGCAACTGTACCGGGGTGCGGTCGCACAAGGCGATGTGGAGCGGGCGACCGGGTACGCCCAGCAATTGGACGCGTATTTCGTACGTGTCGAGACTGTCACTGGCCCGGACCGGACCGACGCCACCACGGCGTTCGTGGGCGCCTTGACCATCCTCCTGCGCGAAGGCGTCGAAGCCCTGTTGATCGCGATCGCGATGGTTGCCTTCCTGCGCAAGGCCGAGCGGCCCCAGGCGCTGCGTTACGTGCATGCCGGCTGGACTTCCGCACTGGCTGCCGGCGCACTGACATGGCTTGTCGCGACCTTCTTGGTCAGCATCAGCGGCGCGAGCCGCGAGGTCACCGAAGGCTTGTCGTCCCTTTTCGCAGCGGCGGTGCTGCTGTCGGTCGGCCTGTGGATGCACCAGAAGGGCCAGGCTGGGCAGTGGCAGGCTTACCTGAAGCAGCACCTCACGGCAGCTATGGAAAAACGCTCGGCGTGGGCCTTGTTCGCCCTGGCATTCATTGCGGTCTACAGGGAGGTCTTCGAAACCGTCCTGTTCTATTCCGCACTTGCAGCCGAAGGTAACGGCCCCGCACTGTTAGGTGGATTCGTTACAGGCCTTGTCCTGCTGGCGATAATCGCTGCCGTCTTCCTGCGCACCAGTGCCCGGATGCCGATCGGTAAATTCTTTTCGTTTAGCTCCGTGCTGGTGGCTGTCCTGGCGGTTGTCCTGGTCGGTAAAGGGATCGCCGGGCTGCAGGAAGCCGGGTGGATGTTGGTTACGCCAGTCACCGGGCTGCGCTTGCCAGTGCTCGGGATCTACCCGACCATACAGACTTATGGATCGCAGCTGGCCCTGCTTCTCGCAGCTGGCGTTGGTTTTGGATTCAACTTGGTAAAAGCCTACAGATAGTTAGCTCGACAAGGAGCAATTATGATCAACAAGACAATCTTTATCGTCCCGTTTGCTGCGCTCGTTCTCCTGGGCGGCTGTGCCGATCCAAGGATAGGCCCGAACAGCAAGACCGGCTGGGTTACCGAACTTTACACGGCAGAGAAGCTCATGACGAATCGCCCTTCCTGCCTGGCAAATCTCAGCGACACGGACATCGCGAGCCATCGGTACGCGCTAATTTCAGTCCCTCATCTACGGTCATACAGATATGTAAACGCCTTAGTACCTGACTCAATCGAGGTTGAGCTTCACGACAAGGTCGAGATATTCCCGCCCTCGTGCAAGGATCAGGCGCTACCGCAAGTGGTGCAGGTGCTGAAGCATTCCCGCAAAAAAACAATAACCCGATCCGGCAAGAATGGTGAGCATCCTGCCGATTGGGCCAGGACTACTTCCTTTGAACTTTTTAGGGAGGTTTAATGAAGGACAGTAATAACGATAGCCCTGACGAACCAAGCCTAGACGCTGCCAACGAACGCGATCGCAGCATCCTATGGAAAGTCTTATTGATCAATCTGGGGCAGTGCCTGGCTGGCGTTGTGGCGGCACCTGGGCATCCTCAACCGCAGTGATCGGCGCTGGCCTCGACAACTTGGGGGACGCCGTCGTTTACGGTGTGAGCCTATACGCTGTCGGCAGGTCCGACGCGATCAAGACACGTGCAGCCCAGTTGTCCGGATGGCTCCTCATTGGATTTGCCTGTCTGTTGTTGATCGAGGTTGTCCGTCGCTTCCTCGGCGGTGAAGCCCCGTTGGGACCTGCCATGATGGGGATGGCTGCTGCAAATGCATTTCTTAACATTTATTGCATCCGCCCTCTTGAAGCAGCATCGCGGCCAGGACATCAACTTCAAGGCTTCCGCTATCTTCACGAATAACGATTCAATCGTAAACGGCGCGATCGTGGTGTCGGGAGCGCTGGTGATGTGGACAAAATCTAACCTTCCGGATCTGCTGCTTGGAACAGTGGTTTCGTTCATTGCCGCAAAAGGAGGATATGAGATCCTTTCGAAGGCAAAGGAAAACCGACCACAGTAGCCCCTGCCCTGGTTTCCAGGTCGTATGCCCCGGTGCCTACGGACATTTCATAACTTAGCTGTTGCCGACGCCTTGAGCGGCCTCCTCGAAAGCTGGGGTAGAACAGTTTTCATTAAGGTCTGCTTAATTGACAAAGACATATGGCAGCCCTAGACTTGGCAGTGACCATGAGACTTCAACGCACATCCCGACTGATTGCCGCAACAATAGTGCTGTTCAGCATATTGTTTATGCAGCTCGCTGTGTCGGCATATGCGTGCCCAGCATTAAGCCTCAGGAATGACGGCCAGATGAGCTCTTTTGGGCACACGACGTCAGCCGAAACGGCCCCATGCCAGGACATGGATATGGAACAGCCCAGCCTGTGCCATGCGTCCCACCAGTCCGACAAGCAATCGCTCGACAAGCCGGCGACGCCGCCCCCAATGCCCTTCGTGGCCGTCGGGTATGGGCTTCCGGTAAGCCTGGGCACATTGAACTTCCAGCCGGCTCCTGGCTTGCTTCTCCCCTCCTTTCTCACCTACGCGACGGCTCCGCCTATAGCCATTCGCAACTGCTGTTTCCGCATTTGATTCTCCGGCTTGCTTGACTCCCCATCGCTGCGCTCTTGCTGCCGGCGGTGTTACTCAATGCATTCTGGAGGCTTCATGTCGTCCCCACGTTTTATTGCGCCACACGTGGCGCATCGTTCGGCTACCCGGTCCTTTCGCGGAGTCTTACTTGTTGTATCGATTGTCATCGGCAATGGTGCATTTGCCGCCGAAACGCCATTGACCATGGCCGAAGCCCAGCAGCGAGCGGTCGAGCGATCGCGAATGCTGGCAGCAAAAGACTACGCTGCACAGTCCTCGCGGGAGATGTCGGTTGCTGCCGGTCAGCTCCCCGATCCGGTGCTGAAGCTCGGTATCGATAACGTTCCGATCAATCGGCAAGATCGCTTCAGCTTGACGCGAGACTTCATGACCATGCAACGCGTCGGTGTGATGCAAGAGCTGACGCGCTCCGACAAACGTCGCCTGCGTTCCGAACGATTTGAGCGCGAAGCAGAAAAAGCGATTGCGGAAAAGGCGGCTGCGACCGCGGCAATCGAACGCGAGACTGCCCTGGCCTGGCTGGACCGTTTCTACGCCGAAGCCATGTCGACCGCACTTGCAGAACAGATCGATCAGGCGAAGCTGGAAATTCAGGCGGCGGACTCAGCTTATCGGGCCGGCCGCGGGAGCCAGGCCGACATCTTCAGTTCGCGCAGCGCACTGGCGGCCCTGGAAGACAAGGCAAGCGATATCAAGCGCCGCACCGGCAACGCCAAAATCGCACTGGCACGATGGATCGGCGATGCGGCGCAACAGCCGTTGGGCGACAAGCCGGCGGTCGATACCATCCGCCTCGACGAGGCCACACTTGACACCCAGCTTAACCACCACCCGGAACTTGCAGTGCTGGCCAGGCAGGAAGACATCGCAGTCAGTGAAGCGAATCTTGCAAGGGCCAACAAGAAAGCGGACTGGAGCGTCGAGGTCGCAGTGCAAAAACGCGGCCCGGGCTATTCGGACATGCTGTCGGTCGGCCTTTCGGTGCCCCTGCAGTTGGACCAGAAAAACCGCCAGGACCGCGAACTGTCTTCGAAGCTGGCCCAGGTCGAACAGGCGAAGGCCGAGCGCGAAGATACCTTGCGTGCCCATGTTGCGGAAGTGCGTGCCATGTTGAACGAGTGGCATACGAACAGGCAGCGACAGACCCGCTATGAGAAAGAACTGACTCCTCTGGCCAACTCACGAACAACAGCGACCGCTGCCGCCTACCGGGGCGGAAAGGCCGCGCTGGCGGACGTCCTCGCTGCCCGGCGCAGCGAAATCGACGTACGCCTGCAGGCTTTACAGCTCGCGCAGGAAACCGACCGCCTGTGGGCGCAACTGAATTTTCTCTTTCCCCGAAATGGCGGCTCCGCGCATTAAAACGCCGGGCGGACAAGGATTTTAAATGGATACTAAAAAGCTGACGATTGCCCTGCTCGTGGCAATTGCCGTGGGTGCTGGCGGCTACGGCCTGTACAAGTTCGGCATGCATCGAGGGATGGGTATGGCAAACGCCCCACAAGCGGCCTCCTCTACCCAGGGAACAAGTGTGAACCAGGCACAGGGACGCAAGGTGTTGTACTGGCACGACCCGATGGTCCCAGGCCAGAAATTCGACAAGCCCGGCAAGTCGCCCTTCATGGATATGGACCTGGTGCCTGTCTACGCGGATGAGGCCGGCGACGAGGGCAAGGTCAGCATTAGCCCTCGAGTCGAACAGAACCTTGGCGTACGCACCGCCGAAGTCACGAAGAACAGGCTCGCCTCCAGCGTGGAAGCCGTCGGCAACGTGGCCTACAACGAGCGGGACGTCGCCGTGGTACAGGCGCGTAGCAACGGTTATGTCGAACGGCTCTTCGTGCGTGCAGCGCTCGACCCGGTAAAAAAGGGACAGCCCCTCGCGGCACTGTATGTGCCCGACTGGGTCGCGGCGCAGGAAGAATTCCTGACGGTGCGCCAGATGAGAGGCCCCGGCACGGATGGACTGGTAGAAGGGGCGCGGCAGCGTATGCGTTTGGCGGGCATGACGGATGCGCAGATCCGTAGTGTCGAGTCCAGCGGCAAGGTGCAGGCGCGCTTGACCGTCAGCGCGCCGATCAATGGCGTCGTCGGAGAACTGACTGTCCGTGAAGGGATGACGATCGCATCGGGTGCGCCCATGTTCCGGATCAATGGGCTCGGCACAGTTTGGGTCAACGCCGAGCTGCCCGAAGCTGCGTCGGCGGCGGTACGTCCAGGCGCCCGGGTCGAAGCCCGCACGCCTGCCCTGCCCGGCACGCTATTGCAAGGCAAAGTCAGCGCGATCCTGCCTGAAGTCGAAGCTACAACGCGCACCCTGAAGGCACGTGTCGAACTGGCCAATCCTGGACAGCGACTGGTGCCAGGCATGTTCGCGACCGTGAGTTTCACACCAGCGGCCAGCGCGGAGACCTTGACGGTGCCGACGGAAGCAGTGATCCAGACCGGTACGCGCAGTGTCGTAATGCTTAAACAAGGCCAGGGCAAATTCATGCCCGTCGATGTACAGATCGGCCGCGAGAGCAATGGACAAACCGAAATCCTCAAAGGTCTCGAGGCCGGACAAAAAGTTGTCGTTTCAGGCCAGTTCCTGATTGATTCCGAAGCCAGCCTGAGGGGCACCGCGAATCGGCTGAGCGGGCCTGCGCCAGCGGGCGGCAGCAAGCAAACCGCCGCGGCGCCAACCCATCATGCGCATGGCAAGGTGGAACATATCGACAAGGATGAAATCACGTTCTCGCACGATCCGGTTCCGAGCATGCAGTGGCCGGCGATGACAATGGGGTTCAAGATCCCCGCCGGGGGCGTTCCGAAAAATCTGGCAGTCGGCGACACGGTGGACTTCGAATTCCAGCAAACGAAGGACGGATCGTTCCAGGTCACCAGTATCGCCCCTGCCGCTGTGGGAGCTACCAGGAAATGATCGCCAAACTGATTCGCTGGTCGATCCTCAACCGCTTCCTGGTCCTGCTTGCCACAGTCGGGATCACGGCCTGGGGCATCTACGCGCTGCAGCGTACGCCGCTCGACGCACTCCCCGACTTGTCCGACGTGCAGGTGATCATCCGCACCTCCTATCCGGGCCAGGCGCCGCAAATTGTCGAGAACCAGGTCACCTATCCGCTGACTACGACGATGCTCTCGGTACCTGGCGCGAAAACGGTGCGCGGCTATTCCTTCTTTGGCGATTCCTTCGTCTATATCCTGTTCGAGGACGGCACCGACCCCTACTGGGCGCGCTCGCGCGTCCTGGAATATTTGAACCAGGTTCAGTCGCGCCTGCCGCCACAGGCAAAAACTGCGCTCGGGCCGGACGCCAGCGGGGTTGGCTGGGTGTACGAGTACGCCCTGGTCGACCGCAGCGGCAAGATGGACCTGTCGCAGCTGCGCGCGTTCCAGGACTGGTTCCTCAAGTACGAACTCAAGACGGTGCCGAATGTGTCGGAAGTCGCAAGCCTGGGCGGCATGGTTCGCCAGTACCAAATCGTTCTTGATCCCGACAAGCTGCGGGCCTACAACATTGCGCATAACGTTATCATCGACGCTGTACAAAAGGCAAACCAGGAGGCTGGCGGCTCGGTGCTCGAGCTGGGCGAAGCCGAATACATGGTGCGCGCGAGCGGTTACCTGCAATCGCTGGACGACTTCCGCAAGATTCCACTGACGACCTCGGCGGCGGGCGTTTCCGTCCAGCTCGGTGACGTCGCGCGCATCCAGCTCGGTCCGGAAATGCGGCGCGGCATCTCCGAACTGAACGGCGAAGGCGAGGTGGCCGGCGGCGTCATCGTCATGCGCTCCGGAAAAAATGCGCTGGAAACAATCGATGCGGTGAAAGCCAAACTGGCGGACCTCAAGCCGAGCTTGCCTCCCGGCGTGGAGATCGTCCCGACCTATGACCGCTCGCACCTGATCCAGCGGGCTGTCGACAACCTGCGCGACAAGCTGGTCGAAGAATTCATCGTGGTCGGGCTTGTCTGCGCAGTCTTCCTGTTCCATCTGCGCTCCGCGCTGGTCGCGATTGTGACGCTACCGATTGGTATTCTGATCGCCTTCATCGTCATGCATTACCAGGGCGTGAACGCCAACATCATGTCGCTCGGCGGTATCGCGATCGCGGTGGGCGCGATGGTCGACGCCGCCGTGGTCATGATCGAGAACGCACACAAGCATATCGAGGCGTGGAATCACAGTCATCCCGGCGCAAAACTTGAGGGAGAAGCCCGCTGGCGCGTCATCGGAGACGCCGCCGCCGAAGTTGGCCCGGCACTGTTCTTTTCGCTGCTGATCATCGTGCTGTCGTTCATTCCGGTGTTCACGCTGGAGGCGCAGGAAGGACGGCTGTTCTCCCCACTTGCCTTCACGAAGACCTATTCCATGGCAGCGGCCGCGGGCCTGGCCGTGACCTTGATACCGGTCCTGATGGGTTACCTCATCCGTGGACGGATTCCCGATGAACGGAAGAACCCGCTGAATCGTCTCTTGATCGCTGTCTACCGGCCCTTGCTCGATGGCGTACTGCGCTTTCCGAAGGCGACTCTGGTCGCTGCTGCGGTAATTGCCGTCATTACCGTTTGGCCGATGACGCGGCTCGGCGGCGAATTCATGCCGCCTCTCGACGAAGGCGACCTTCTGTACATGCCCTCGGCGCTGCCAGGGCTATCGGTGGGCAAGGTGTCACAGCTGTTGCAGCAGACGGACCGCCTGATCAAGACAGTACCGGAAGTGCAAAGCGTGTTCGGCAAGGCTGGACGGGCCGAGACGGCCACCGATCCTGCACCACTTGAGATGTTCGAGACCACGATCCAGTTCAAGCCCAGGGATCAATGGCGGCCGGGAATGACCACGGATAAGCTGGTCGAGGAGCTCGACCGCGTGGTCAAGGTGCCTGGGCTTTCCAACATCTGGGTGCCACCGATCCGGAACCGCATCGACATGCTGGCCACCGGCATCAAGAGTCCGGTCGGTGTCAAGTTGGCCGGTACCAGCCTGCAGGAGATCGACCGCGTTGCCGGAGAAATTGAGCGGATCGTCAAGACGGTGCCAGGCGTGTCTTCGGCACTCGCCGAACGCCTCAACGGCGGACGTTATGTCGACGTCAACATCAACCGCGACCAGGCAGCGCGCTACGGCTTGAATATCGCCGATGTGCAGAGTGTCGTATCGGCGGCGATTGGGGGCGACAACATCGGCGAGACTGTCGAAGGCCTGCAGCGCTTCCCGATCAACGTCCGCTATCCGCGCGAATTCCGGGATTCAGTCGAAAACCTCCGCCAGTTGCCGGTCCTGACACCCCGCGGCGCACAGATTCGCCTGGGAGATGTAGCGGCGATCCGCATCAATGACGGCCCGCCCATGCTCAGAAGCGAAAATGCACGGCTATCCGGCTGGGTGTACGTCGACATCCGGGGGCGGGACATGAACTCGGTGGTACGGGACATGCAGCAGGCTGTCGCGAAGGAGGTCAAGCTGCAGCCTGGCTACTCAATTTCCTGGTCGGGTCAGTTCGAATACCTGGAACGCGCCAGCGCGAAGCTCAAGGTTGTCGTACCAGCGACGCTACTGGTGATCTTCTTCCTCCTGTATCTGACATTCAAGCGCTTTGACGAGGCGATCCTGATCATGGCCACCTTGCCGTTCGCACTGGCCGGCGGGATCTGGCTGCTCTGGATCCTCGGGCATCACCTTTCGGTCGCCAGCGCGGTCGGCTTCATTGCGCTTGCCGGCGTGGCGGCCGAGTTCGGGGTGATCATGCTGCTCTACCTCAAGCATGCCTGGGAAGCCCGCCTGGCTGCCGGGAAGTCATCTGAAGCTGATTTGCTGGATGCCATTCGGGAAGGCGCGGTTCAACGCGTGAGGCCGAAGGCCATGACCGTCGCGGTCATCATCGCGGGTCTGGTACCGATCATGATCGCCCATGGTACCGGCTCCGAAATCATGCAACGTATTGCGGCGCCAATGGTTGGCGGCATGCTGTCCGCGCCATTGCTGTCGATGTTTGTGGTCCCGGTCGTCTACATGTTGATGCGTTGTCGGGAGCTTCGACACGAGGATGTCCGAAAACCTGAACGCAGGGAGGTCATTTATGAAAATTCATGAGCTACCTCTGCGGGATAGCAGTAGCCGTCCGCTTCTCGATCGAGCCCGAAAAGGACCGAATGATGAAGGCGTGCATGGAAATGATGACCAGGTCAAAGCAGCAGCCTGGTCATTAATCGATTTGAAACGGCGATTAGTTACCGCGCCAAGATGTGGTCCGGTCACGGACGAAAAACGCTACTTTACCCACCTTGAGGAGAAATCTCATGAAACGTTTTGCCCCACTGTTCCTTCTTTCTGCATTGACCATTTCCGGCGCGGCTTTCGGCCAGGCAGCTGATATGAAGGGAATGGATATGAAACAAGGCTGCATGGACATGAAGGATATGAAGGGTATGAAGGATATGAAGGGCATGGATATGCCGGCGTGCAAGGACATGATGAAGGGGAAAGCGTCCGATAGCAAAGCCCAGGCCACGTCCAAGACAGGGGTAGTGCATAAAACATCAGCCGTAGTGAAGGCGCTGGATCAGACCAACGGCAAGGTGACGCTTGACCATGATCTGGTCAAAACCCTCAACTGGCCGGCAATGACGATGAGCTTTGGAGTGAAGGACAAGTCATTGCTCGACAAGCTGGCCGTCGGCAAGAAAGTCGATGTGGAGTTCACTAAGCAAGGGTCGAACTACGTCATCTCATCTGTCAAATAACGCGGCTACGCGCACGCGTGCGCGTAGCCAAGTCGTCCAGCGCAGCGACCGCTGGGGCAGGAGCGGTCGTAGCCCCGCCATGTCGTTGCGTTGACGCTGATTGGCCGAAGTTTTGGCTGCAACCAGTTCAGAAAGGCGTGCCGCGCCTCAGTTTTAGGTTTTCTGGAACGCACCTAGCAATTGGAGTGAATGGAACTGAAGGAGTGGCACAAATTAGTCATCTGAATATTACTGACTCGCCAGGAGAGCGTGCAGGGGTTCCTGAAATAGTCGCCCGTAATCCTACGTACTTTCAAGGAGAATATCATGTTGCAAAACCAATTCCAGTCGTGTATCAAGGCATGTTATGAATGCGCCGAAGCATGCGATACCTGCGCCGCGGCGTGCCTGCAAGAGTCAGACCCTAAAATAATGGCGCGCTGCATCATGCTCGACGACGAGTGCGCTGCGGTCTGCCGTCTTGCCGCGCAGCTGATGAGCCGTTCATCAGAGCATGCTAATCTGCTGTGCCAGCTATGCACCGATATTTGCGACGCGTGCGCACAGGAATGCGGTAGCCACCAATACCAGCATTGCCAGGACTGCGCTGCTGCCTGCCGCCGCTGTGCCAACGAGTGCCGCAGGATGACGCAATTGATCAGTGGTCAAGGAACGTCTGCAGGCGCTCATTCCCGCTGATAACATGTTTCGGGATCTGCGGCGCGGATCCCGATTGAGCAAGCCACTCTTCGCACGACGACTTCGTTCATATTTGCCGATGCGAAGCAATTGTCTCAGCCCGAGACAATTGCCGGTTCGCGGCGCCGGCACTACAGGATGCCGTATCCCGCTTTGATTGTCGGCATAGTCATCGGTGTGATTGTTCTTACAGGTGCCGTCGCATTCTGAAGCTGAAGTAACGATTTGTCCACCGGCACCATTTCTGGCGACAGACTACAAGTTCGAGAACACGCACTATCCAAACAGCCCATGGAGAAACCAGCGCGGTTCCGGGTCTTCGCCGGTCTTGGCAACCCGCTCCCGATAGACCCAGTACACGGCATGTTCCTGACCTTCCGCAATCCAGTAATCTCTGGCCGCCATATCCCCCACCATCCAGCTTCGACACGCTCCGGGCCCGATACCATTCGCAGCGGCGAGCCATAAAATGGCCGATGGTTTCGCATGAGTAGCGGGATCGGATTCACCAACAGCCAAGTCGGCCGGAGAATGCCGCTTAGGTTTGGCGGCAGTTGGTCGGTAATCACCGCCTGTCGGACCTTCTCCTGGATGGACACCCACCTGTTGGCGACCTCTGGCCGGTGATCCGCCACAGGTTTTACTTGGCGAACCTTATCCTCACCGAGGCGCGCTACAAGCAGCTCAATCATGCGCACTTGGTCTTCTTCAGTGCCACCGGGTTCAGGAAAAAGAGACTCGGTTGGAGGCTCCATTGGCTGCAGCTGGGTTGTGTGGAGTACCAATCCGATTACTGGAGCGTCTAGTACCAGTTTCCCTAGTCGCTCCTTCAGTAACCGCACAATGTGGTCGCTATGCCAAACCGGTTCGCCCAGGAGGATTTCAACTTCGGTCGGCGCCCGCGCAACACGGCCGCGTTCGTGTTCAAGCCGGAGCATAATGCCCTTTACTGCAAGCTGCATCGCACATAACCAACCGATGAGCTGCAAAACCAGGCGCTGTGCGCCGGCTAGCAATAGATCAACATTTTCGATGCGATCGAAAAGTTCCATTCGTGCGTCGAATTTCGTAGGCGCCTCGACCCATTCGAAGACCTCTGGAAGGCTGCCGAATGCGGAATCAAGGAAATCGATTAACGCGCGGCCATATCTCCGTTGAAGACCAGGGCGCGGCAGCCGTCGCAAGTCACCGATGGTATCGCAGCCAATTCCTTCAAACCAGCTAGCGCAGGGCCTTGCCGCTGGCATAATCATCATAGGAAGACAACCAATAGGGAAGTAAGCACTCGCATACTAAGCAAGATGCTCCAAAAGCGCGCAGGTCAGCTTGGAAACCATCGTATTGGAGGAACAGAGCCATCGGTGACCAGGATGAAGCTATGCCCGGCCTGTTTAGACGAGGATATTGCGCATTTTGGTGAGGGGTACTGGCACAGGAAGCATCAGATCAGCTGCGTACATTTCTGTGAAGAACATGCTACGGAACTCATTGAAGCAATAATACCCAACGGCCCTAGAAAATCCATCCCGGCCTTGACACCTCTGCTGGCAGCGCGTCCTTATCTCCCGATCCTAACTGAGCGAACGAGGCAAAGGCTCATCGAAGTATCACGCCTAGCTAGTCAATATTTGGAACAATCAATCGTTTACGATCTAACCGTTTCCAGGAAGTTACCTCCAAAAGCATTTCGAGATCTATATGAGCTTGGACAGCATTTACATACCGCGAACATAAGAAGAGACTATTTAAATTACTTCTGGGAGCAATCTCTTGAAATATTGGAAATTCCACGCAACTCAAATGCGCACCTCGACTACATTAGATGTCAAGACCCGCTTGGTTATATACGCGCTTAGTGAATAATTCAGGGCGCTCTGCATGCCATTGTTTTAGGGCTTGAATGGGCGTCTGATGCTTCAAGGCGCGCTGCGGAATGTTGTTATTGTAGATCTTGACGTAGTTGCGCAGCGTCGATTCGAGCTCCGCTGCCGATCCGAACCGTGTCTGATTAACGATGTCGCTGATACGCCCATTGAAGCGCTCGACCATGCCATTGGTTTGTGGATGGCGCGGAGGGATCAGGCGATGCTCGATATCGAATTGTTTGCACAGACGATCGAATAAGTGGCGCCCACTTGGCTCCCTGTTCTTGCCTTTGGCAGTAAATCGATCGGTGAACTGGCTGCCGTTATCGGTGAGTAGTTTAACGATCTTGACGGGGCAGGCAGCACGCGCCTTGGCCAGAAAATCGACACTGCTGTTCTCGCTCTGGTCGGCTTAGATGTTGATGAAAACCCAGCGCGTGGCGCGGTCGATGGCCACGAACAGGTAACGCCGGGACGATTCGTCGGGCATCTGCGGCAGGTACTTGATATCGATGTGGGTGAAGCCGGGCTCGTAGTCCTTGAAGGTTTTCTTCGTCGCCGGCGCGCCATCGTCCTGCTTAACCAAGTCGCGCAAGTCAGACACACCATGGCGGCGAAGGCAGCGTCCTAGGCCCGCGCGAGAGACGGCTTGATTGATGAACTCACGTGTGACTGACAGCAGGTCGTCAGTAGGCAACAGCAAGGTTGTGCGCAGCTCCACTACGATCAACTCTTGCTCGGGCGTGAGCGTCGTGTTGAGCGTCTTAGGGCAGTGAGCCGTCGGCCGGGCTGTCACGATCCTGCCATTTCCGGATGGTCTGACGAGTGACGTTGTAGATCCTGGCCAACTCTGCCTGGGGCAACGTCGAATTCTTGATCTCTTCCCGGATCAGGTGTGTAGTACGGGCTTGGCTGTGTAGAGCTTGTGTCATCGGAATATCGGTGAAAAGTCAGGTAGGTGCAGTGTACGCAAAACGTGTCTGGCCTTGAAGAGCGGCCAGCTACGGATGGGTACATGATCCAACGAGTCTAGACACCTAGATAACGTCTGGTCGATTCGCCAAAAACTAACTTCTGGGGCGTCGTTGCTTGGTCCGAGGGTTCCGTTTCTCCATCTCTACGAGGCCAGAGCATCTGTCTGGCAGAGGGCCTTCGCGCGCAGACCTGCAAAGTAACTTTTCCCGACGTCAAAAACCGACTACGGATTATCTAGATAATATCTAGACGAATCGCTCAAAACTAACTTTTAAGGCGACGCTGCTGGGCCCAGGGTTCGGTTTCGCCATGCCTATGAGGACAGGGGGTCCGCCCCGCAGCGATCCTGTGCGCCAAGCACCTGCAAAGTAACTTTTTCCGACATCAATAACTAACTATGGATTAAATCGGTGTAGTCGCGTCGGCAGCTCTACCAAGGAGCATTATGATTACTTATGGTAATTGATATTGCGACAAGGAAAATTGAATGCGACTGATGCTCGTTGTTTTGCTAAATCAATGAAGCTTGAACTTCGTGCGGAGGATGACTATTGCGAGGGTATTTGAAAGCTGATCTAGTTTCAGTTCGCCCAGTGCTGCCAACGTCTTGCTAACTAGCAGGTCACGGAAAATGCGGGGACCTGCGCTAAGTCTATATGTTTAGGTTTGAATTTGATCCCGTCTACTAAGTCACCATATTTAGGTACAATGTTGCCGACGCGAGAAATGCCGAAGTACTCAAAATAGATGACTTTTGCATGAATCCCAAACAATTCAATCACTTAGTCGAAAATTACGTCACCTGATTTAGGTACGAGTACTTGCAGCGAGCGCTCGTACCTAAAACTCCGTACTCGGGGCACCTTAATCTACCGACTCGGCGTCAAAGCCCCGTTTTCCCCGTCGAGTCTATATGTTTAGGTAAATCTTCATGGCCTACTCATCACGTCAATAGCTTTAGGTACAACGGAAGTATTTATGGATACGGAATCGCGTCGGATGTTCAGTGATGACAGACGAGACAACTGGCTGCAGTTCGCGGATCGGCGTGTGGGACTCGGGCCGCTGGCGTCAGGCCTGGCCTCTTTGTCTGGCTTGCTTCGTGAGGGTCGCCGCTGACGACGCGCTGCCCGTGCCAAACCCAACTCCTCGCTGGCCGATTCCGATTTCGGCGCTGTTCGCTCAAGCCGTCCGCGAAGCTCAGTCACCCTGGCGCGCTCGGCGGCAAGCTGGCTACCCAGCTCCGCACTCTGGTGCGCGCTTTCCGCAGCCTGGCGGGCGGCTCGGTCGCGTTCGTCGGCCAGTAGTTCGGTCTTTGCTATATAGCAGCGCTCCGAAGTAAATCGTGGAAGTTTTCGGAACTAATTGTTTGAAGTCTGCCGCGTCGCATAGGTGTCCAAGTTTTACTTCGTATCTTGCCGCCTGTGCTTCATCCTAGGCTCATAGCGGTCTAACCTGTGGCTTTCTTGGTTTTACCGGCGAGCTTTACGTAACTCGTCGTGCAGTCCCGATTTTTGCGCTAACCGTTAGGTAATACGCGCATGCGTCGGAAGTATGGCCGGGATACCAGCCGACTGCCATGCCACCCTGCAAGGATCCTCACTTGCGTTCGATTCTCTTGCAGTACGGCGGGACTGCTGCCTTTCGAGCCATCCAGAATCCCATACGTTTGCTTACCGCGAATCGCAACTGTCGTCCTAATCTTCGAACGATTTCAGGTCAGCTATTACCTGAGAAAAAAGTTTCTTTCGCTCCGCAATGTCCTTCGGCAGATACGCGAACGCAACGAGAGACAACGGATGTACACCCAGCACCGCTGCGATGTCGTCGATCTTTGTAATCGTAGGGGCTTTGATCCCGCGTTCCAGGCTGCTGAGATAGGTTCGACTCGAAACTACCGAAAAATCCTCTTGTGTCAGACCTCGACTCTTCCTCGCCTTCTGCAGTCCTGTTCCAAATTGTTTGAGCAACCCCACGAGCACCTCCGCATAAAATGCACGATGTACTCATGGCGAACACTTTAGGACTACAATCTATAGTGTTCATTTCGTACTGCAGAGGCATTCAAGTGATTACTACAGACAAAGCACATGAGGCGCCCATGTTTTCGATGGGGCCAGGGATCGCGACCTGGCGTGCAGCTACGCTAATCCTAGGTATGCTCTACGTGTTCATCACCTACGCATTTAAAGAAGAGCGTCGCTGGGTCCAACAGACGACGATCCTCTGGGATCCTCGCGACGTACTACAGTTCTGCCGCACTTGCAACGGCAACAAGTTACTTAAAATTGTTGAGATTTCCCTACTTGAGCCTTACCGCAAGGAGAAAGTCAACACTTGGCGCTGGACATCGGTTTTGAATATTCGGCTATACGTCGAAGATGATGTCGAGATACCCGTCTACTTTACTGATGCCGGTGAAGCCGTTGGTCTGACTCGAGAAGAAGCGAAGCAGAAGATGAAATCGCTTTACAGGGCTCGGCCAAAACGAGAAGCAGCCTGAGCTCGTCTAAAGCGGTCAGAAGTACACCTCGAGCGCGCGAATTCCGAGAGCAAACGCTACACCGCCTACTCCAAGCTCGCAGTCAGTCTGCTGTTTCGATCGGTATCGAACTTCGTTCAACGCTAGCAATCTATTTGTCTTGTTTGCTGCCGGGTCGACGCCGCTGGCGAGGGATTACAGGCGTCGAGCGCGGCTCCCGCCTGCTTGGTTTCGATGTGCTGGCGAATCGCTCGAGTTGTTCACGCAACTCAGCAACCTTTGCTCGCTCTGCAGCGAGCTGGCTCTCCAGTTCCCCGCACTGAAATGCGGTTCTCATGGTCTGGCTAGCCGCTCGGTCTCGCTCGTCGGCAAGTAGTTCCGCCTTAGTCATATAGGCGCTGAGCTCTTGGCCTTGTCGGGCAAGCTGAAACTGAGCCCGCTGTGCCTCGGACTGGATTTCTTCAATGCGGGACGCGAACGTCCGGCGCTCGGCGTCGAGTTGCTTCTGCAGTTTCGTCGCCGCAGTTCGCTCTTTGTCCAGGTCAACCAGGGTTCTTTTCGCCAGATCGGTGTAACGCTGCTCAGCTTGAAGGATGCGGTCAGTTAATTTCTCGATCTCCGCCGCGCGCTCTCTTAACATCGAACTTATCTGGTCGCGCAACGTTTCAATGTCAGCTCTAGCCTCATTCAGTCTCAAGTCCGTTTCTTGCTGGGCTGCTGCTGCCGCGCCAAGTTCATCCCGCTGTTTTACGATCGTCCCCTCAGCTGCTGCTATTTGATCGCGGCCGTCCTTGAGCTGGGCAGACAGTTGAGCGATGTCATCTTCCAGACGGTCCTTTTCGGCCAGGGCAGCGTCGCGTTCGACCATTGCGCTCTGCCGCAATACAATGATCGACTCGTCAGCAGCCTTTTGGGCTAGCGCCCAGATCTCACCGATCAGCTGGCCGCCCGACTGCTTTACCTGATCGGGCAAGTCCGCATGCTGAAGGTCGACCCTTGCCCGTTCACGCAAGTCACTCCAAAACCTTTTCAATGCTTCGCTTGGAACAGACATACTCCCTTTCCGAACAAGCTGATAGAGAGCGTTCGTTGTTGGAGTCACGCCGTACCTGAAGAACATAACGGCACAAGCTTCCCTATAGAGATCCGCAGTGCGTGGAAACCGATCACGCAGGCAATCAATGTCAGCCTGCATAGAGGCTGTGCTTTGCCTATTCTCGAGCATATACCCCCCTTTTCGTAGTCCCGTAATACTACGTAAAACGTAACGAAACCGGCGCCCTCCTCTGAAAATATGACATTACTCCTATAATGTCGAATATGCTCAAGCGCTGGCTGGAGAAGCGTCGCGGGCTGCCACTCTCCGTCTAACAGCCGCGGGATCTAAAACTGCAGCCACAACATGGAGATATCGACGAAGCAAAGGCCTTTTGCTCAGCTACCGTAAGAAATTAGTCTTTGCTACACTGGCAGGCAGCAATAGCAGGCTATAGGTCGAGCTGGTCGCTTTTTCATCTTGTAAGGGGGTTCTGGTTTGCGAGTACCCGACATCGAACTGACCGAGCGAGAGACCGATCTCCTGAACCAAATCAGGTTCCGCTACACATCGCATGATGAGCTCCGTGCGTCTCTTATGCCGATGGCAGGCCTGACCGAGTCGTTATTGGAACGCGGTGCGATCCCCGAGGTGCGGCTTTTATACTTCACCGATCCCGAGCGCAATCCAGGAGGGCGCGGGAAATCCCGTCAGCAGGTTTTCGAGAATAACGGCATCTCAGGTACTGAAATCTATGCTCATGGGAATTTCCTGAAGTTTCTCGAATACTTCATTTATGGCCCTGCCCTTCCGCCGAATATCGTCGCGAAATTCACGGAGGCCATGTCGTTCTCCGGGCATTTGACCTATGGGGACATCAACGACCTGGCTCCTGCTGCACGTGCCGCTGTGCGATCAGCTCGGCTTAATCCACACGAGGCCGCGGAAGAGTTCCACAAGTTAGCGCTTGAGTGCGGCGCAATGCCGTCTGGGGCCGAGAGTATCCGGAAGTCGGTCCTCGCTGTGCGCTAAGCCCCTAGGCTCCAGCGACCCGACCTTACGACCGGACGAGTGGTCCTCGCCCGCCTGAGCACATTGTGAGTCCGCCGCAGCCAGACGATCAGCGAAATTGCGCACTACCTGCTCTTGCCGGCCCTGCCAGGCTTCCTTCTGCCACGCGTATTGGTTTCTTTCGCCCGGCTTTTGCGGCCGCGACGTCGCTGAACCTCGCCGTAAGCGATGAACCCGGCCGCGATGATGCCAAAGATAACCCCGACCAGTACCGTCAGATCCCGCATCTCGTCCGTAACAACCAGGTTCATGTGGTACTTCCCCTCAAGCGCAGTGCATTACCGATCACCGATACCGAACTCAGGCTCATGGCCAGCGCGGCGATCATCGGCGATAGTAGCTGCCCGGTGAAGGGATAAAGCAGACCTGCGGCCAGCGGAATTCCCATGGCGTTGTAAACAAAGGCGAAGGCGAGATTCTGCCTCATGTTGCGCACAGTCTCCAACGAAAGAAGTCGCGATCGCGAAATGGCACGCAAGTCGCCCTTGATGAGTGTGACGTGTGCCGAATTGATGGCGACGTCAGTACCGGTACCCATTGCAATCCCAACGTCCGCTTTCGCCAGCGCCGGGGCATCGTTAATGCCATCGCCGGCCATTGCCACTACCTTGCCCTGTTGCTGCAGCCTTTCGACCAGGGCCAGTTTATCCTGTGGCGTGACCTCTCCGTAGACCTCCGAAATCCCGAGCCTCGACGCGACCGCCTTCGCCGTGGTCACGCCATCTCCGGTCGCCATCACCACCGTCATGCCGGCATCGCGCAGCGTCGCCAGCGCTTCCGGCGTCGTCGCCTTGACTGGATCAGACACCGCGATCAGGCCGACAAGCTTTCCCTGAAGTGCCAGGTACATGACGCTTGCACCGACTTGTCGAAGCTCTTCCGCGGCCTTCTGTAGTGGCGTCCAGTCGACCTTTTCGGTGTCCATGAGCGCCGTATTGCCCAACGCAACCCGCTCGCCCTGCACTGTGCCCCGTACACCGATCCCACTGGACGATTCGAAGGTTTCAGGCTTGTGCAGCGGCAGATTCCGCCTGCGTGCTTCCGCGACGATGGCGTGTGCCAGCGGGTGCTCGCTCCCCTGGTCGATACTTGCCGCGATCCGTAGAACATCGACTTCCTGGAACCCGGGGGCAGCGATCGCCCGGTCGAACGCAGGTTTCCCTTCCGTGAGCGTGCCGGTCTTGTCGACGATGAACGTATCGACCTTGCGCATCGCTTCGATCGCCGCGGCATCGCGGAACAGCACGCCCTGGGTGGCGGCGCGGCCTGTCGCGGCCATGATCGACATCGGCGTCGCCAAGCCCAATGCACACGGGCAGGCGATGATCAGGACCGCAACGGAGTTTACGAAGCCGTAGACCCAGCTGGGCTCGGGCCCGAACAGCCCCCAACCGATCAAGGTAAGCAGCGCGACGGCCACGACGACGGTGACGAAATAGCCGGCCACCACGTCGGCCAGGCGCTGCATGGGCGCCCGCGAACGTTGCGCCTGCGCGACCATCTGCACGATCTGGGACAGCATGGTCTGCGATCCCACGCGCTCGGAGCGAATGACGAGACTGCCGCTAGTGTTGATGGTTGCGCCGATGACCTTGTCGCCGGGGCGCTTCGTCACCGGTAGCGGCTCGCCAGTGAGCATGGCTTCGTCCACCGCGCTTTCGCCCTCCAGGACCACCCCGTCGACCGGCACCTTCTCGCCAGGCCTGACCCGCAGCGAATCGCCGATGTGGACGTGCGAAAGCTCGATGTCTTCCTCGGTGCCATCGGCGCGGATCCGCCTGGCCGTTTTCGGCGCAAGGCCGAGCAAGGATTTGATCGCAGCCGATGTCTGCGAGCGTGCACGCAGCTCGAGGATCTGACCGAGCAGGGTCAGCGAAACAATGACGGCGGCGGCCTCGTAGTAGACGCCGATACGGCCGTGCATCGCGAAGTTCGACGGAAACAGGCCCGGGAACACGGTCGCAACCAGGCTGTAACCATACGCCGCGGCGACCCCGATACTGATCAAGGTCCACATATTGGGGCTGCGATTCTTGAACGACTGCGCACCACGGACAAAGAAAGGCCACCCGGCCCACAGGACGACCGGCGTGCTGAGGACGAGCTCGATCCAGCTCTGGTAAGCAAGGCCTCCGCTGAAGATCCGGTGCCCTGCCATCGCCAGGATGGTGACGACGACCGTCAGCGGCAGCGTCCACCGGAAACGACGGCGGAAGTCCTCCAGTTCCGGATTCTCTTCATCCTCCAGCGACGGCAGCATCGGCTCCAGGGACATTCCGCATATCGGACAATTACCCGGGGTGGCTTGCTGGATTTCCGGATGCATCGGGCAGGTGTAGATCGTCCCTGGCGGCGCCTCGGGCATAGCCGCGGGGGCGCCTTTCTCCGTATAGCTGGTGGGATCGGCGCGAAACCTGTCCATGCACTTCACGCTGCAGAAGTGATAGAGGACGCCGTCGTGCTCGACGCGCCGATCCGGCCGGTCGGCAACGTTCATCCCGCATACGGGATCGGTATAGGGCTTATCGGACGCAGCAGTCGGATGATGTTGGGATGCACCGGCCATGCTTGCACCGGAGGCGTCGACGGCATGATGCCCGTGCGCGTGGTGGCATTCGTGGCCCTTCTGCTGGTGACCGACGTGATCATGCACTTCATGTTTCATGGCAGCTCCAGTAAAAACCATTGTCCTCGCGCGGCCCGCCTGTCGCAAGCGGTGCGCGACCTGTGATGTCTATCCGTTTTCCTTGGCGTGATTCAGGGAATACCGTGGGATCTCGACCGTAAGATCCGCCTCCGCGACAATGGCCTGGCACGACAACCGGGACAAGTGCTCCACGCCCCATGCCCGGTCGAGCATGTCTTCCTCATCCTCGCTCGCTTGGACGAGGGACGAGTATCCCTCCCTTACGATGACGTGACACGTCGTGCAGGCACCAACCTTGCCGCATGCATGCTCGATGTCGACGTCATTCTCCAGCAGCGCGTCGCAAATGCTGGTGCCGGGAGCGGCCACGATCGATGCGCCGGAAGGCGCGCACTCAGGATGCGGTAACACAGTAATTCTAGGCATGTGCCAACTCCTTTCCGGCACCTGGACTGCGGTACCGGCAGAACAGACAGCGTGGTGTCACTGGCGTCTCGTCCGAATCGGAAAGGGCACTCCCTGCCTGCTTCGCACGCGCGAAGTCGCGCAGGCCTGTACTTGGCATTGCGGCCACGCGCTTGTCTGAGCTGTGGGCCTCGCGACGGGTGGATTCATACATAAAACGCCTCCGGAAAGTGGACTATTCCACTGTAAACCTTCCAATGATGGAAAGGTCAAGCGGAATTTCCGCTGAACGAAGGCGCAGGTAGCGGCATGCCTTCCAGGGTGAAGCGGCGCCGCGTGCGACGTAGGAAAACACTGCGCGTCCATTTCCGATTCTGGAAGAAGTCCGACGACCCATGCTGTGCGCTGACGCACCCTGTTTGCATATCTCGCCAATGCGGCGTACCTGTCGCCCTGACTTTAGTCAGCCTTAAGAGCTGCTTCAGGCCAAAAAATGTCGTGCTATACTCGCGACACCTATGAACCGCGCACTCAAGACATTTCTGGTTTGGCTCCTGCTGGCCGTGCTTCCGCTGCACGCGCTTGCGGCCAACCGTATGTCGTGCGGCCCGGCTCACCAGCAGTCCAGCCAGATTTCGATTGATCCGGGCATGCAGTCCCACGAGCACATGGCCGATGCGCACGCTCATCACGGTGGCGAGCATGCAAGCCAGTCGGACGACTCCCTGGTCGACGCCGATCCGGCAGACTCCAAGGCAGGTAAAAAGCCGCACTCCACCTGCAGTGCGTGCTCCGCGTTCTGCCTGGGCGCCGTCGCGCCACCCTCCACTCATTTCGCTGTCCCGGCTTTCGACGGCTCCAACGCAGTCGTCGTTGCTCCTGCGGCCTTCGCCGTTGGCTTCATCCAGGACGGCCCTCAACGCCCTCCCCGGCACCAATCCGCTTAATCGTAACAAGAGCTGACCCGCTGTCCTTTGGCGGCGCCGTCGTCGCTCTTGAGCACTCGTGCGTGCCCGTGCACGCCCTGTTACCGATTTTGAGGATTGTCCATGACCTCCAAGCTTTTGGCCGCCGCTATAGGCGCCTTGCTGGTCCTGCCGATGTACGCGCACGCCCAGCAATCCCGTCCGCTGCCAGACCCTGCAGACCCCGCCGTCGCAGTGCCACCGACCGTGTACGAATCGGTCATCACCAGATCTTCGCCGGCGCCGCAGGCCGACCAGGCCACGCCTGACAAATCCTGGCGCGCCGCAAACGATGCCGTTGCCGGAGCGCCGGGACACGCGGGACATGGTGCCCACGGCGGTGAACAGAATCACCACGGCCATAAAGAAGCGCCGGCTCCGTCCGCACCAGCGCCCACGTCGCCAGCGAAGCCGGCCAGTCCTGCGCCTGTGGATCACAGCAAACATCATTAAGCCGAACACATAATGACAACAAAGCTTTCAATTCCCACAATGCGTGCCGTCGCGGCAGCTGCCATGGCCCTCGCGTTGAGCGGTTGCGCGACGTTCTCCAAGGACGGCGGCCTGGACGCAGTCTCATCCTTGACCGCCGAGCGCACCGGCCAGGACGTTCGCCTGCCCAAGACGAATGCCAATGGCGCGGCCATCCAGGACGAGCTGAACCAATTGCTGAAACAGCCGCTCACCGCCGACAGTGCCGTTCGCATTGCCCTGATCAACAACCGGGGCCTGCGCGCCTCGCTCGCCGAGCTGGGTGTCGCCGAGGCGGACCTGGTGCAGGCGGGCCGAATGGCTAATCCAGGTTTCAGTTTTGGCCGCATGTCCGGCGGCGGCGAAACGGAGATCGAACGCAGCGTCATGTTCGATCTCGTCGGTTTGGTGACCATTCCGATCCGCCGCGATATCGAGTCGCGCCGCTTCGAGAGCGCCAAGCTGGTCGCGGCAACCGAAGCGGTCCGGCTCGCGCTTGACACTCGCAAGGCCTACTTCAATGCTGTTGCCGCTGTGCAGTCGGCGCGCTACGCAGAGCAGGTCCGCGAGGCGGCCGGCGCGAGTGCCGAGCTGGCGCAACGCATGACCAAGGTCGGACACCTGAGTGCCCTTGACCAGGCGCGCGAACAGGCATTCTCGAGCGAAGCCTCGACCCAGCTTGCGCGCGCGCGCCACAATGCGACCGCTGCGCGCGAGCAGCTTGCGCGGCTGATGGGTGTGTGGGGAGAGAACACGACGTTCCAGCTTCCCGACAAGCTGCCGGAGCTGCCGGCGGCGCCACGTGAGGCAGGCAATATCGAGTCGCTCGCCATGCAGCAGCGCCTCGATGTGCGCCTGGCAAAGCTTGGGACCGAGTCGACCGCGCGCGCCCTGGGACTGACGAAGGCAACCGGCGTCATCAACGTGCTCGACGCTGGCTACGTCAACAAGAGCACATCCGGCGCGCCACGTGAGAACGGTTACGAGATCGAGCTCGCCCTGCCGATCTTCGACTCGGGAGGCGCACGTGTCGCAAAGGCCGAGGCGCTGTACATGCAATCGGTCCACCGCACCGCCGATACCGCCATCAATGCCCGGTCGCAGGTCCGCGAAGCGTATTCAGCTTACCGGACCACCTATGACGTCGCCAGGCAGCACCGCGATGAGCTGGTACCACTGCGCAAGAAGATCTCCGAAGAGAGTCTGCTTCGCTACAACGGCATGCTCATGAGCGTGTTCGAACTGCTGGCCGACGCACGCGCACAGATAGCGGGCGTGAACGCGGCCATCGATGCCCAGCGTGATTTCTGGATCGCGGAAACGGATCTGCAGGCCGCCATCAGCGGCAGCGGCGGTTCGTCGCTCTCCATGGCTTCCTCCGCCGCGTCCACCGAAGCCGCCGCCGAACATTAAACAAGGATTGAATCAGCAATGAGTTCTCGTCGAGATTTTTTCACTGGCGCAGCCGCCCTGGTCGGCGCCGGACTGGTCAGCCGCGCTGGCGCGGCCACCCTCCCGGAAGCCCCGGTCATGACCAGCGCCGCCACGCAGCCGCCACCGCCGCCGCCCAACGGCAGGCCGTATAACCCCGTCGTTACCCTGAACGGCTGGTCGCTGCCCTGGCGAATGAACAATGGCGTCAAGGAGTTCCACCTGATCGCCGAACCGGTCGTGCGCGAGATCGCGCCCGGCATGAAGGCGAACCTGTGGGGCTACAACGGGCAGAGCCCGGGGCCGACCATCGAAGTGGTCGAAGGTGACCGTGTGCGTATTTTTGTCACCAACAAGCTACCGGAGCACACCAGTATCCACTGGCACGGCCAGCGCCTGCCGAACGGGATGGATGGCGTCACAGGCCTGAATCAGCCGGGCATCCAGCCGGGCAAGACCTTCGTCTACGAGTTTGTCGCCCGGCGCCCTGGCACCTTCATGTACCACCCGCATGCCGACGAAATGGTCCAGATGGCGATGGGCATGATGGGATTCTGGGTCACGCACCCGAAGAATCCGGCCCACCACCGCGTCGACCGCGATTTCGTGTTCCTGCTCAACGCTTACGACATCGAGCCGGGCAGCTACACGCCGCGCGTGAACGAGATGCTCGACTTTAACATCTGGACCTTCAACAGCCGCGCCTTCCCAGGCATCGACACCATGAACGTGCGCCAGGGCGACCGCGTGCGCATCCGCGCCGGTAACCTGACGATGACGAACCACCCAATCCACCTGCATGGCCATGAGTTCGAGGTCACCGGCACCGATGGCGGCTGGACCCGTCCGGAGTCGCGCTGGCCGGAAGTGACGACCGATATCGCCGTGGGCCAGATGCGCGCCATCGAGTTCATCGCGGACGAGCCGGGCGACTGGGCCTTCCACTGCCACAAGTCGCACCACACCATGAACGCGATGGGACACGACGTGCCGAACCTGATCGGCGTCGACCACCGCGGCGTCGCCGAGAAAATCACGAAGCTCGTGCCCGACTACATGGTGATGGGCGAGAAAGGCGGCTCGATGGGCGACATGGAAATGCCGCTCCCGGAGAACACCCTGCCGATGATGACCGGCCAGGGTCCCTTCGGCGGCGTCGAGATGGGCGGCATGTTCACCGTGCTCAAGGTGCGCAAGGACCAGAAGCCGGGCGACTACAAGGACCCGGGCTGGTACAAGCACCCCGCCGGCACCGTCGCCTACGAGTGGAAAGGCGAGCCGCCGGCCGCAGTGCGCAGCCAGAGCGCGGGCGGCCAGGCGATGCCCGCTGCCAAGCCTGGGGACGTCGAAGTCACCGTCCGCAAGCCGACCAGCCACAAGGGTCATCACTGATCGCAACAGGAAAGGACGAACCCATGATCCGACGACTAGCAAGCAAGATCGCGCTCGCCGCTGCATTGTGCGCTCCGGCGCTCGCAATGGCGGCCGCACCGGTTATCGACGTCTTCAAGAGCGCCTCGTGCGGGTGCTGCACCGCTTGGGTGGAGCACCTGAAAACGAACGGCTTCCAGACTAGGGTGGCCAACGTCGACAATCCTTCGGACTACCGCGAACGTGGCGGGATCCCGAATGAACTCGGCTCTTGCCATACCGCGATGGTAGGCGGTTATGCCATCGAAGGCCACGTCCCTGCCAGCGACATCAAGCGCCTCCTTGCCGAGAAGCCCAAGGCAAAAGGGCTGGCAGTTCCCGCGATGCCGCTCGGCTCTCCGGGCATGGAGGGCCCGCGCAAGGATCCGTACAACGTCCTGCTGGTACAGGCCGACGGCAGTACCAAAGTATTCAAGCACTACAACTGAACAGTATTTCCTCACGAACGAAAGGAATGAACATGAACGCACTCTCGAAACTGACTCTCGCAATCACCCTGGCCGCCGCAGCGTCCGTTGCCACCGCCCAGAACGGCGCGCACAGCGCCCATGGTGCTCATGACGCTCATGCTGGCCACGCGGCGCCGGCGACGGCTGAACTCACCGATGGCGAAGTCAAGAAGATCGACAAGGAAGCCGGCAAAATCACGCTGCGCCATGGCGAATTGAAGAACCTCAACATGTCAGCGATGACCATGGTGTTTCGGGTTAAAGACCCGGCCATGCTGGACCAGGTAAAGGCGGGCGACAAGGTCAAGTTCGCAGCCGACCGCGTCAACGGCGCGGTCACGATCGTCCAGCTCCAGGCGGCCCAGTAAGCCCACCGAGCCCATCCATCAACCGGAGGCTCGGTACGCTTGAACCGCGTTTGGCGAGCCTCCCAGGAGACCAGCATGAAAATCAAATCTTTCTTTGCAGCGGCAGTAGCGGTAGCCGGACTGGTGGCGACTTCCGCCGCGTCCGCACACGCCAAACTCGAGTCGTCGTCGCCACAAGCGAATGCGATAGTGAGCCCGGCGCCTTCGCAAGTGCGCCTGCAGTTCAGCGAGCAACTTGAGCTGCCATTCAGCAAGGTCAAACTGGTTGACGAGAAAGGCGCGGTCGTCGAGGCAAGCAAGACAGCCCTCGACGATGCGAATCCCAAGGTGCTGGTCGCCACCGTTCCGGCCCTGCACTCCGGGGCCTGGCGGGTTCAATGGTCCACGGTTACACGGGACGGTCACAAGGTCAAAGGCCAATTCGACTTCCGGGTAAAGTGACATGGAGGCTGACCTCGCACTGGCACAACGCTTCGTCACGGTCGTCCTGAACCTGTCGATGGCCATACTTGTCGGCGCCAGTGCAGCCCATATCTGGCTGCGCAGCGCACGGTCGGCATGGGGCATCGGCATGGTTCCGCGACTGCGCAAGCTCATGCTTCTTACGGTCTCGGCGGCAGCGGTGGCGTATGTCGCGGTCCTGTGGCTCGAAGCGGCATCTATGGCGGAGGTTCCGATAAGCGAGGCTTTTCCCGCAGTGCGGTCCGTCATCACCGCGACGCATTACGGACTCGCCTGGATGATCGGCGCAGCGGCGCTGCTCGTCGTTGTCTTCACCCTCCGGGCACACCATGGCGAACGGCCGGGTGCCGCAGCCGCGCTGGTGCGTGCGGTTGCCCTGGGCGTACTGCTCTATTCGCGCAGCATGGTGAGCCACGCCGGCGCCGCTGGCGACTTCACCTGGGCTGTGCTCGTCGACTGGGTCCACCTCGTGTTGATCAGCATCTGGATCGGCGAAGTCATCGTGGCCGGCCTGGTCACGCTGCGCACCCAGCCTGAATGGGAGTCGAAGAACCGCGGCGAATGCGCACGCTTCGTGAAGTCGCTGTCGACATCGGCTACCGTCGCCCTCGTCGGCATCTTCATCACGGGTGTGCTGAGCGCCTGGCGCGGACTGGGAAGCTTCGAGAACGCATTCGGCAATCCCTATGGGACGACCCTGCTCATCAAGATCGGACTGGTGCTGTCCGCAGCGGCACTGGGTGGCCTGAACCGGTTCGTCGTGATGCCCCAGTTGCTGGCACAACTGCGCAAGCCAAAGCCGGAAGGCGGCGCCGATGGGAGGTTTGCTCTCATCCTTCAGGTCGAGGCATGCATCCTGGTGGCCGTACTCGTCGCAGCAGCCGTCCTGAGTTCCACCTCACCGCCGACGGCGTCGTGAGGACTTCATCTTCCAAGGAATAATAATGAAAAAGAAAACCATTCCAGCGCTCGTCCTGAGCGCTGCACTCTTCGCGGTCTCCGCAGCGAGTCTGGCGGCGTCACCGAAAGAGGCGCTCGCAGCCTTCCATGATGCCCTCACGAGCGGCGACAAGGCGAAAGCACTCAGCCTGCTGTCCCCGGAAATTGCGATCTATGAATCGGGCTACGTCGAGCGTTCGCGCGATGAATATGCGAGCCATCATCTGGGCGGCGACATGGAATTCGCAAAGAACTCGACGCGGAAGGTACTGAAGCAGACCGAACGCATCGATGGCAATACTGCCGTCGTGTGGGAGGAAACTGAAACCACGGGCACTTCTAAAGGCAAACCAGTGCACGTATTCGGAACAGGCACGGCGGTCCTCGAAAAGAAGGGCGATATCTGGTCCATCGTGCACGTGCATTGGTCCTCTAGGAAGGCTAAGTAATCGCAAGCCTTGCGCCTGATACTTCGAAACGAGGAGCATTGCTCCTCGCTTGTACAGCGAAATCTGACGGCGAATCCAGCAAAACACAGTGAACTCAGCATCAGATGTCCCCTGTTGTGATACGCGCGCAGCGATGTACGCAACGCACAACAAGATGGCGCTTACCTGAAAATCAGCCTCTACCGCGCTCTATCTCCTCGTTTGCCTCGAATCACTTCCGCTTTTAAAAATTGGACCTGAACAAAGACATTCCGTGTCTCGACGGTGTCTTACACATATTTTTTTGGCAAAAAATTCAGATCTCGCAGCGTTTCATTTTCCCTCAAGCTCTAGAATAAGAGCTTTCATCTCCGCTATTTCCCTCCTCTGCGATTCGACGATTTGATCAGCGAGTTTCTGCACGCGTGGATCGGAAATATTCGCTCGCTCACTGGTCAAGATCGCAATCGAATGGTGAGGAATCATTGCCTTCATCCAAGACACGTCATCGACTGTGCTCTGACTGCGTGCCAGCCATAACGCCACCGCAAACAATACGATGCTGCCGACAAAGATACCTACATTGAGCCTATTATTTGAGTACATGCCGAGCATAAATCCGAGCATAACTACCGCCATTGCCGCGCCCATCACTAAGGCCATATACAGCCGAGTTTCGCTGAAAAATATATGCGCCGACTCATAGACGTTCAAATACATCAAGCCAAACATTACCACCGTAGATGCTGCAATCATCGTACCGAACCGCAAATAACTATTCATGGCTACTCCTGTCATGTTGAGTGAAAAAATCTTCAGGCTCGAAGATTCATCAGTGCGAGTGCTTTTTATGGAATAAACTGCTAGTGCGAATGAGCGGGGGAATCTCCATTCGCATGTGTCGAACTCGGGTTACTGTTGTGCTCCGCGCGACCACTAAGATCTTCGTACTGCTCGATTGAATATTCAGGGAGCTTCTTGAGAAAAGCAACGATATCCCATAGCTCTTTATCGCTGTGTGTCGCTCCCCACGCAGGCATCCCTGTCATCTTGATACCGTTCTTTATAATCCAAAACAAACTCTCGTCTGACTGATGGCTATTTTCTTTGGTAAATAAAGGTGGTTGCGGATTTAACCCAAGGTGTATTGGCGTTGGCTCGACACCAGGCCCGAGATGACATATCTGGCACATTGCTGCGTACGACCTCGCGCCGTTCTCGATTCGTCGCATGTCAGCGAGATCGGCAGGGACCCTTATACTGTCGTCACGACGATCAATTGACTGGTTGCGCGTAGTTTCAAGCGCCCAACGGACTGGCGCCGTATGCATATCATTTGCCGCAATATTATATAAGCCAGAGTATATAAACGCGGATCCAGCGGCAATTACTATCACGGCCGCCAGAAGCAATGTTTTCAATGCCACCATCAGTCACCTCAAAGAACGGAAACTTAAGTTGTGTTTTTACCTTCCCCGATACTACGCTAATAGCAATTTTAAGCAGTGACATCTAAAGCATTAAAAGATGCCTAAGATGTCACTGACAGCTCATGCAAGGCGTCTCGCCTTACAGCGGGAAGACGTAATTAGAGCCAACCGTACTTACCCCAGCGATAAAGGCAGGCTCTTCATTAAACATGAAGTCGGACTGGCGTAGATCCGCCATATAGACACCCTGCAGCAAGACCGAACCGTCCGCCGCGCCATCCCCATTCGTGTCCCACGAGATCAAGGCACCAGCCGTCGCATCCTGGACAGATACCTGGTCTGGCATGATGTCGATGAATGCGATGTGATCGAAAGCCCCTTGGGCAGCACCACGCGCTTCGAAGTCAAGTACGACATCGTTACCGCTGTCAGGCATGACCATGAATGCGTCTGCGCCAGTACCGCCGCGTATGGTATCGTTACCCATGCCGCCTTCAATCATGTCGTGACCAGCGCCCGCATCGATGACGTCGTTACCGTCCCCTCCCATGACCTCGTCTTCCGCATCGCCACCGTCAAGTTGGTCATTACCCATCCCGCCGTCGAGCCTATCAGACCCTGCGCCACCTTCCAGGCTATCGTCGCCTGCGTCGCCTTGGAGGATATCGTCACCACCATTGCCGAAGAGCTGGTCGTTGCCATCGCGACCAAAAAAGTGATCCCATGTCTCGGCCCCATCGAAGGTGTCTGCGACCTCCGTACCTACTTTCACCCTGTAGGTTTCATCACCGGTAAAGCCGAACTGCACCGGTGTATCACGCCTTAACATTGCATCAGCGATGCGATCAAACGCTGGATTGCTTCTGTCCGAACCGTTAATCACAGGTCCTTCTTCGCTCATAGTCGGCCGCTCAGGCGTAGGAGCGTCAGCCGGGCGTGAGGAGGGTGGAAGCTCAGGAGACTCGGCAAACATGAAATCGTCTTGCGATAAATCCGCCTTTGTCACTCCATTCATGAGCACCGAACCGCCGTCCCAGCTGATCTTGACACCGTCGGGAGTGTCGGCAAACGAAAGGTCCGCCCAGCTCAGGCCGTTGATCGCGAGGTGATCGAACATTCCTGGCCCAGCAGTGAAGTCGCGAATGACGTCATTGCCGCTGTCGGGCGAGATCATGAAAGCGTCCGCGCCCAAGCCCCCGATCAGGATGTCGTCGCCGGCGCCGCCGTTGAGGTCGCCATGGCCCTCGCCCTCGTCAAGCAAGTCGTTACCCGCTCCTCCCATCAGACCGTCTGCTTCAGCACCTCCATACAACCGGTCATTACCCATCCCTCCCATCATCCGGTCGCCACCATCGCCGCCGACGAGCAGATCGGCGCCTGCGTCCCCGAAGAGATTGTCTTCACCAGCACCGCCATCGAGCGCATCATCGCCGCCCAGGCCCCACAGATAATCACGCGTTTCGCTGCCCGACAATGTATTGACTGCGCCAGTGCCGACACGGATTGCATAGTCATAAGGGGCGCTACCAGCGTCGAAATCAAAAGAGATGCCATCACGTTTTGCGTGCTGTGCTCCAACCCGCTCCAATGCCCGGGCGCCCGCATCCTGTGCATCCTTTGCCCTGTTCATGTTATTTGCCATAATCTGCTCTCCTTGAATGCAATACTTGTTCCAAAAAGGGGCTACAGTCGGTTTTCATCCCATCGATGACTGCAGCCCATACGCTTAGTGGGATCCGATTTGCGATCCAGACATCGATGCGGCTCCAGCGGCCGACTGACTCATGTTTCGGCACTCTTGTGCGCAACGGCGGCATGCGGCAGCGCAATCCTGGCAATGCTGCGCCTGGTGCTGCGCGCACTCGTCCCCACAAGCTTCGCAAATGTCGGCACACAGCTGGCACACTTGAATTGCGTGCTCGGTCGAGCGGCTCATGAGCTGCGCAGCAAGACGGCAGATCGCAGCGCACTCGTTGTCCAGTTCGATGCAGCGAGCCATCATCTTTGGATCCGGTTCCTGAAGGCAGGCCGCAGCGCATGTGTCACAGGCTTGAGCGCATTCGTAGCAAGCCTGAATGCACGATTGGAACTGATTTTGGATCATGATCTTCTCCTTAAGCGTTCATTGAAAGGTTGCCTCTTCCATTAATCCCGCACGCTTTTCAGCGTGTCTCATACGAATTCGCTTCTTTATTTACTCAATCCAGAACTAGAACCAGAACCGGATGCCGGCAACAGCCTGCACCTCGCTTTGGCCCCGCCCACGAATGCGCGTGAAGTCGGCGGTTTCGCCGAATTGCCGACTCCATGTCACCCCGATGTAAGGTGCAAACTGGCGTGTGACTTCATAACGCAGCCGCAGGCCCGCGCTGATGTCGGACAGGCCGCTGCCTATCTCACGTTCCGGATCGCTACGGCTGTAAAGGTTCGCTTCCACCTCGGGCTCAAGGATCAGTCGGGAAGTGAATAGAACCTCGTACTTGACACTCAGGCGTGCTGCCAAGCCGCTGCCAGGACGCCAGTACGCTGTCGCCTCGGTCTCGAACCAGTAGGGAGCCAGGCCCTGCACGCCAAAGGCTAACCAGTTACGGCTTTTGCCTTCGCCGCTATCGTGCCGGACACCTACTTGCGTGCTCCAGAATGTTGCAAACGCCCGGTCCCATAAGAGCTCAGTGCGCGCCGACTCAAGTGCCTCGCCACGGCGCTCGCCTTCCGCCTTCACCCAGGCCTTGTCGTAGTCGTTGCCATACCAGGCCTCGAACTCCACATTCTGGCCTTGCTCACCGTCGCCTTTCGCCGCCTCGGCCTTGTCGAACAGGACTTTCCAGAATGGCGCGTTGTCGTTCATCTCATGATTACCGAGGTGCGCGAACTTCGTGCCCTCGTTATACGCGTTCGGGTCGCGCGCGTCGGCCGGCGGTGGACCGCCTTGCATGCGCCCCATCTGCATGTCCTGTCCGCCGGCGGCGGGCGAAACTATGGCTTGGGCGGCATGATCCATCCCAGCATGGGCGTTACTGGCGGACGCTCCGGGGGGCGGTGCATGGCCCATCGCCGAGTGATCCATATTCTGCGCTTGAGGCGCGTTGCGTTGCCCCTGCACTGTCGGACTTGCTTGCGCTGGCATCGCGTGTCCTGCGTGCCCTGAAGCCGGGCTCTGCTCTCTTACCGGCTGCCCAACGTTTCCTGGTTCCGGAGCCGTAGGCGTGCCTGAGCGATTGGCTGGAGCTGTCGTATGATGGCCAGTATGTTCAGATCCTTGTCCTTGTTGCTGATTCTGCTGTTCCGCCCGTGATGTCTTTGCTTCCGTTGGGACAGAATGAGCTGCTTGTCCAGAACTTTGTCTGGCATCTGGTTTTGCAGGCACTGCTGGTTGCAGAACAGGCTTAGCTGGAGAGCTCGGCGGTGTCACGTGACCCATGGCCGCATGATCCATTGTCGAGTGAGTGTCCCCCGTCAATGATTGCACCGAGGGGACCTGCTGGACGGACGCAGTCGCTTGCGCGGCAGCATTCTGCGAAAAAAGCGAGGCGATCACCAAGGCATAAGGAATCGGCTTCCTCAGTTGATTCTTCATGACACTACTACCTCCCTGAACATTCCGGCTTCCATGTGATAAAGCAGATGACAGTGAAAAGCCCAGTGGCCCGGCGCATCTGCGGTCACCCGGAAGCTGACGCGTTGCGCGGGCTGAACGTTAATGGTGTGCTTGCGCACCTGGAATTGTCCGGTTGCAGATTCAAGCTCGCTCCACATCCCGTGCAGGTGGATCGGGTGATTCATCATCGTGTCGTTGACAAGCACAACGCGCAACCGCTCGCCATACCTGAAATGAATTGGCAGGGACTCCGAAAATTTCTGGCCATCGAACGACCACATGAAGCGCTCCATGTTCCCTGTCAGGTGCAGTTCAATCTCCCGCGTGGGCTCCCGAGGATCAACTGGTCCTCCAACCGTACGCAAGTCTGCATAGGTCAGTACCCGCCTGCCGTTATCCCGCAGGTTCACGCCAGGGTCGTCCAGATTCGTCCTGGGCATGTCAACACGCATGTCAACGCCCGGGCCATACTCAGTTCGCGCATGACGTACCTTCGGCGCTTGAGCTGGCTTGGACGTCGATGCTGTCGTCGACTGGCCATGGCCTGCATGCGAGTCAGCCGCTGTCGGCGCATCCTGTGCATGGTTTTGGTGCGTCGCTATGGCCTCACGACTTGCCGTACTGGATGAGGACGAGTTTTGCATTGCTCCATGGCCGCCGTGGCCGCCATTTGCGCCCGACATGGCCATTGCTCCCATCATGTCAACCATAGTGAGCCAGTGTGCCTCGTCAATTTCCGGAACAGGTGCCTGCATCCCTTGGCGGGGTGCGAGGGTTGCGCGTACCGATCCGGAGCGGCCGATGGACTGAGCGAAGATTGTGTAAGCCTGCTCTTCAGTCGGCTCGACGATGACATCGTAGGTTTCAGCTACCGAAACACGAATCTCGTCGACCGTCACCGGCTCCACATCCTGCCCGTCGGCGGTAACGACGGTCATTTTCAAACCTGGAATGCGCAGATCGAAGATAGTCGTTGCCGAACCATTGATGATCCGAAGTCGAACCTTCTCGCCAGGGCTGAATATTCCAGTCCAGTTGCTCTCTGAGGTCGAGCCGTTGATCAGGTACCTTAGTGCGCTACTGATGTTCCGGCTAGCCGTGACATCGCTGAAGTCAGTCGGCATCATGCGCATCTGATTCCACATCTTGCGCTTTTCAACCGCGCCCGAAACACCCATGCGCTGGGCATCTTGCATAAACTCACCGAACGTCGGCTGTTTGTTATTGAAGAAGTCGCTCATCTTTTTAAGATTAGCGAGTACGCGCTCAGGCTTTTCGTCGGTCCAGTCCGACAGCATGACTACGTAATCACGGTCGGCCGAAACTAGCTCACCGTTTTTTGGGAGCACAACGATCGGACCGTACAATCCTGTCTGCTCCTGGAAGGCTGAGTGGCTGTGATACCAGTATGTGCCTGCTTGCTGCACTTTGAACCGGTAGGTGAAGGTCTGACCTGGCGCAATGCCTGAAAAGCTTATTCCCGGAACGCCGTCCATTTCCTCCGGAAGCAAGATTCCATGCCAATGGATGGAGCTAACGGTCTGCAGTTGGTTGGTGACCCGGATGGTCACGGTATCGCCCTCGTTCCAACACAAAATCGGGGCAGGAACCTGGCCATTTACCGCGGTAGCGATCCGCGCGGCGCCCGTAAAGTTGACGGGCATGGGAGCGATCACTAGGTCAAAGTCGGTCCCGCGCAGAGTCCCCCGGTCGCTAGGCTGCGCAAAGAGTGAACGGGGATTCAAGCTTGCAAGACCGATCGCTGCACCGGCACCCTGCAGGAAGCGGCGGCGCCAGTTGCTATTGCAGCTAGCGTCGATATCGAACGAATTCATCTGGTTCTCCGATTAATCGATAGATCATTTGACGACCCAGAATGCGGAATGCAACGCATCGGGCTTCGTCAAAAATTTTTGGCTATGGGTGCGCAAAGTAGGCCAGCCAATACTGCCACTAATGAAGTAGCAAGTACGGCGTGATTCGGCATCAGCTTGATGGAACAGATTGTCCAACGGCCAGCGCTGCCCTGGCATGCTTGAATCGAGGAACAGGCACGCCGCGGACCAGCCTACTATGATGCGAGGGAATGAGAGGATCGTGGCGGTCGCTCCAGCCGTGGCGGGAAATGACCAGTGAAGGAGAAAGTGGCTTTTGGCTTGGCAGTTACAGCCGAATCTTGCACAGCAGCGAGGCTGAAAACTGGTGGAGGCGCATAGCTACCAATACAGCACCCGGAACATGTTCCGCAATTCGCGCCCTTGTGACTACGCATGCGCTCACAATCGCCAGACGCAGCGTCGTCTCCAGAGGTGACGATATCACTAAGGTTCGCCGAGATTTCAGGCGTGGGATATACAACTTGTTGAGCGCTGTCGGGGTCAACTTGATGATGCGCCATGCTACAAGCGAACTGCGCGACCCCGGCGATACTCTGTATCGGCAGGGTCACGAACAATAGGCAAAGCAAGAAGGTTTTTAACCGGTGGTGCATATGGCAACCTTAGCATGGTCATCGAACACCATTCCACACGTTTCGCACGGGCACCAAGCACGCCACACTCGACGGGCCACTTGTTCGAATGCGATGTAAAGCTGCTTTGAGTCAATCGGTACTTGCCTAAGCGAACACGCAAGGTAAACACAACGTTCCCTACTGCGGTCGCGTTACACCTTGAAATCGTCGAACGAGACGTTGCGGTCGTCTATTCCCTTCGCGCGGCATTCTGCATGTAGCGTTGAGCATTGCTGGAGGGCCGCATAGGTAACATTCGAGCGAGGTGGGGGAAGGCCACATCCGTGTTAAGCGAAGATCACGACTAGTCGGCTGCCTAGTTAAGAAGTGAGACTTTTCTTCATCCGTCTCACGTATCAAGCTGTGAAATACGGCTAGAATGTCACGGACCGCCGTTACCTTTCCAAACCCGATGCGACGCTCCTTCCCCGCACTGTTCAGATGCATTGCACTTCTCCTCGTCATGACCTTCATGACGTCGGGCATGGCGATGGCATCGTACGTGTGCCCGGAGATAGTCGGCAAGCAGGCGCCCATGCAGATGATGGATGGGGAGCTCTGCGCCGGCATGGACATGGAGCGCCCCGTCCATTGTGCCGAGTTCTCGGCTGACACCAAGGCGTCCGTCGACCACCATAACCCGGCTCCTGCGCTGAGCCTGCTGTCTCCCGCCGGCCTCGTTCGGATCGTCGCACCCGTCTCGACGCTTGCGGTCTCCCTGCCCTGGCTCGGCGACCTCCCCGCGCCGGACGCTGACCCGCCCTACCTGCGAACTCTGCGTATCCGAGTCTGACCACCTCCCGTCTGGCATGTGCCCGGCCAGTTGCCGGCGCTCGTTTTCATTCGCGGAGGATGTATGTATTCTTATCTCATGTCACGTCATGGCGTGCCGGCCAAGCCCGCACGCCTTGGCCACGCTCTGGTCGTGGCCTTGTTCCTACTTGTTCCGAGGGGCGCATCTGCTGCCCCCGTTGGGCTTTCCCTGAACGAAGCCCTGGCACTTGCAACGTCCGTTTCGTCCTCAGCAAAGGCGGCACAGGCCTCGGTCGCCTCAAGCGAGCATGCTGCCGCGCGCGCGGACCAGTTGCCCGACCCTACCCTGAAACTGGGCATCGATAACCTGCCCGTAACGGGCCCGGACCGCTTCCGCCCCAAAGCCGATTTCATGACAATGCGCCGGATCGGCATCGAACAGCAATGGGTTTCCCGCGGCAAGCGGGAGGCCCGGACGCAGGTGGCACGCCGCACGGTCGAGGCCGCCGAGGCGGCGCATCTCGACAAGGTCGCGAATATCCGTGTCGAGACCGGAAAAGCGTGGCTGACCGTGCTGTACAAGCAGCGAGCGGTCGGCCTGTCCAGGTCGATTGCGCACGAAATGGAAAGCGAACTTTCGGCCCTCCAGGCATCGCATCGCGGGGCCAAGGCCTCGGCCAGCGACGTCCTTCAGGCAAGAGCCGAGCTCGTGCTCAGCGGCGACGACGTCGATGCGGCCGAGCAGGACCTGCAGACCGCGCTCCTCCAGCTGCGCCGCTGGACCCGCACCGACTCCAGGGCCGTGTCTGATGAGGGGCCGAATCTGGACACTGCGGCAACCCGCTTGGCGATGTCGAACCTGGAAAGCATGCATCCGGCCATCCTCGGCGCACGCCGCGCCGTCGACCTGGCCGACGCCGACGCGGGCGCGGCCGTACAAGAAAGCCGGCCCGACTGGTCATTCGAAGCCGGCTTCGCCCAGCGCGGCGGACAGTTTTCAAACATGGTTTCGTTTGGCGTCAGCATCCCCTTGACCATCCACCGGGCGCAGCGCCAGGACCGCGAGATCGCGGAGAAAGCCGAACTGGGCACACGGGCAAGGCTGGAGTACGAGGAGGCTTTGCTCGAGACACGGTCGGCTATCGAGGCCCAGTTGGGGCAGCTCGAGAGCCTGAAGCGCCGCATCGCCCGGCTCGAGAAGGAACTGCTGCCGACGGCGGCACGGCAGGTCGAGACCGCGCTGGCCGACTATCGCGGCGGGATGGGAACGCTGACCTCGGTATTCAAAGCCCGGCGTGCCGCTCTCGCGCGCAGGCTGCAGGTTAATGCGCTCGAGCTGGAGGCCGCACTGGTGTGGGCGGGACTGGAACTGCGCCTGCTTCCGCAGGACTTGGCAAGTGCCGGGAGGACTGGCAAATGAAGCGCTCCCTTGCAACGAAGACTCTGATCCTTACTGCTGCGGGTGCCCTGATCGGGTATGGGGGCTACTGGCTGGGCGCGAACAGGTCTCCAGGCGGCTCCGGCGGACACGGCGACAGGAGCGCGCCGGCCACCGCCTCCCCATCGGATCCGGGCAGGCGCGTCCTGTATTGGCACGATCCGATGGTTCCCGGAAAACGCTTCGACAAGCCCGGGAAAAGCCCGTTCATGGACATGCAGCTGGTCCCGGTGTACGCCGACGGCGGTGAAACGACCGGGGTCAGGATCTCGCCGACCCTCCAGCAGAATCTCGGTATCCGGTTCGCGACCGTGCGGCGCGAGGTAGTCACCGAGTCGCTCGATCTGGTCGGCACGACCCAGTTCGATGCCAGCCGCGAGGAGGTCATCCAGAGTCGTACCGCCGGCTACATCGACAGGCTTCACGTTCGCACGCCACTCCAGCAGATCAAGCGCGGTCAGTCCGTCGCTTCGGTATTCGTCCCGGAATGGATCGCCCCCCAGGAGGAGTATCTTGCGCTCAGACGGGGCGGCGACACAGCGCTTGCCTCCGTCGCTCGCCAGCGCATGCGCGCACTCTCGATCCCCGACTCTCTTGTCGCGGAGCTGGAGCGTACCGGGCGTGTGCAGACGCACCAGCTGCTCACCTCCCCCGTTTCCGGGGTCGTCAGCGAACTCGGGGTGCGTGAAGGCGCCCAGGTAACACCGGGCATGACCATCGCCAAGGTAGTCGGCATGCAAACCGTCTGGCTGCTTGCCGAGGTGCCGGAAGCCCTGATCGGCTCCGCTCGAGCCGGCATGCGGGTGAGCGCGACGGCGGAAGGCAATGCCCGGCAAACCTATGAAGGCAAGGTGCGTGAAATCCTGCCAGGCGTGAACGCCGCTACCCGGACTGCCCAGGCCCGCATCGAACTGGACAACCGCGACGCATCACTGATGCCTGGCATGCTGATGCGCGTCCGGCTGAGCGCTGCTGCAGCACAGCCGCGCCTGATGGTTCCGACCGAGGCCGTGATCGCATCGGGTACACGTTCCATCGTACTGGTCGCTCAGGGCGACAGCCTGCGTCCTGTGGTCGTGACAACCGGCCGCGAGATCGGGAATGACACCGAGATCCTGAGCGGCGTGGACGAAGGCCAGAAAGTCGTCATCTCGGGGCAGTTCCTGATCGATTCCGAAGCGAACCTGAAATCGGTCCTCCCCAAGTTCGAAAGTGAAATGCCGGCGGCACCCACCAATGGCGGCGGGGCCCAGACGCCTGCACCCAACCGTATGGACGCCATGAAGAAGTCGCCGAACGCCGCTGCACAGCCAGACAAGCCAGGCAAAGCGGCAATGGTACATACGGCGGTCGGCAAGGTGGAGCAGGTCTCGGAAGATGCCATCACGCTGTCGCACGGGCCCGTCCCGACACTGCAATGGCCGCCCATGACGATGGATTTCATGAAGCCTGCGCCTGATGCATTCAAGGACATCCAGGCTGGCCAGACCGTCGAATTCGACTTTGTCGAGGGTGCCGATGGCTACCTGCTCAAGCGGGTCGTGGTAGCGAAGGACGGCAAGCAATGATCGCGCGCATCATCCGCGCGTCGATCGCCGCCCGGGTCTGGGTTCTCCTTGCCGCCGCCCTGCTAGCGGCATGGGGCGTCCACTCGCTGCGCACGACCTCGCTCGACGCCCTGCCCGACCTTTCCGACACCCAGGTCATCATTCGCGCCCAGTTTCCCGGCAAAGCGCCGCAGCTGGTCGAAGACCAGGTGACGTATCCATTGACCACTGCCCTGCTGTCCGTGCCCGGAGCGACCTCGGTGCGGGGGTACTCCTTCTTCGGCGACTCGTTCGTCTACGTGCTGTTCGATGACGCGACCGACCTGTACTGGGCGCGCTCGCGTGTGACGGAATACGTCAACCAGGTACAGAACCGCCTTCCCGCCGGCGTGCGGGCCGAACTGGGACCCGACGGTACCGGCGTCGGCTGGGTATTCGAGTATGCGCTGGTCGACAGGACCGGCCGGCACGACCTCAGCCAGCTGCGCGCCCTCAACGACTGGTTCGTGAAGTTCGAGCTCAGGACGGTGCGCGACGTCGCGGAAGTCGCCAGCATCGGCGGCATGGTCCGGCAATACCAGATCGTCCTCGACCCGGACCGCTTGCGCGCGTTCGGCATGTCACACACCTGGGTGCTCGATGCGGTCGCTCAGGCCAACCAGGAATCCGGAGGCTCCGTCGTCGAAATCGCGGAAACCGAGTACATGGTCCGCTCGCACGGCTACCTACGTTCTCTGGAGGACTTCCGCAACATCGTCTTGAACGCGAACGAAGCCGGCACGCCGGTCCTACTGGGGGACGTCGCCTCGGTGCGCCTGGGGCCCGAGATGCGGCGCGGTATCGCCGAGCTCAATGGCCAGGGCGAGGTCGCCGGCGGCGTCGTGATCATGCGGTCCGGGAAGAACGCACTCGACACCATCGACGCCGTCAAGGCCAGGCTCGAAACGCTCAAGCATTCGCTCCCGGAAGGTGTGGAGATCGTCACGACCTATGACCGGTCGACGCTGATCTCGGCATCGGTGGCGAACCTGGGGAGCAAGCTCGTTGAAGAGTTCATCGTAGTCGCGATCGTGTGCGCGGTCTTCCTGTTCCATGTGCGTAGCGCGCTCGTGGCCGTGCTCACCCTGCCCTTGTGCGTGCTGGCGGCATTCATCGTCATGCGCTACCAGGGTGTCAATGCGAACATCATGTCACTTGGGGGCATCGCGATCGCCGTAGGCGCCGCTACCGATGCCGCGCTCGTCCTGGTCGAGAACGTCCACAAGCACCTCGAGAGCTATGCGGAAACCAACGCGGCCAGCGCGCCCGACGCCAGGACCCGCTGGGAAATCATTGCCCAGGCATCGGTCGAAGTCGGGCCGGCACTGTTCTTTTCGCTCCTGATCGTGACCCTCTCCTTCATCCCCGTGTTCGCGCTCGAAGCCCAGGAGGGCAAGCTGTTCTCGCCACTTGCCTACACCAAGACGTACACGCTTGCGGCGGCCGCCGGACTGGCCATTACCCTGGTTCCTGTACTGATGGGCTATCTCATCCGGGGCCGGATCCCGAAGGAGTCCGCCAACCCGATCAATCGCCTGCTCATCAAGGGTTACCGCCCGCTGCTCGACGCCAGTCTCCGGCACCCGAAAACCACGCTGGGTATCGCCATGATCGCGCTTCTGCTGACGGCCATCCCTATCTCGCGGCTGGGCGGCGAGTTCCTGCCGCCCCTGAACGAGGGCGACCTCCTCTACATGCCCTCGGCCCTGCCAGGCCTGTCCGCCGCAAAGGCAAGCGAATTGTTGCAGCAGACCGACCGCTTGATCAAGACAGTGCCCGAGGTGGCGACCGTTTTCGGCAAGGCGGGTCGCGCGGAGACCGCGACCGACCCGGCGCCGATGGAAATGTTCGAAACGACGATCCAGTTCAAGCCGAAGGACCAGTGGCGGCCGGGTATGACCACCGAAAAGCTGGTGGAGGAGCTTGACCGCATCGTGAAGGTGCCTGGGCTATCGAACGTGTGGGTGCCGCCGATCCGCAACCGCATCGACATGCTCTCCACCGGTATCAAGACGCCGGTAGGCATCAAGGTTTCCGGGCCGGACCTGGGCCAGATCGATAAGGTGACGACGGCCATCGAAGCCGCCGTCAAGACGGTCCCCGGCGTCAGCTCCGCGCTTGCCGAACGGCTCAGCGGCGGCCGCTATATCGACGTGACCATCGACCGGCTGCGCGCCGCGCGCTATGGCATGAGCGTGGCCGACATCCAGACGGTCGTATCGACGGCGATCGGTGGCGACAACGTGGGCGAAGTCGTCGACGGGCGGCAGCGCTTCCCGATCAACGTGCGCTATCCGCAGGACTACCGCGATTCGGTTCAGGCCTTGCGCGAACTGCCGGTCGTCACCGCGCGGGGCGCGCAGATCCGCCTAGGCGACGTGACGACGATTGTCGTGATGGACGGGCCTCCGATGATCCGCAGCGAAAACGCGCGCCTGTCCGGTTGGGTGTATGTCGATGTCCGCGGTGTCGACCTTTTGACTGCCGTTCGCGCAATGCAGGAGCGCGTCCGGGAAAAGGTCACGCTGCCGCCGGGTTATTCCGTCGGCTGGTCGGGACAGTTCGAATATCTCGAGCGCGCTTCCGAGCGCTTGAAGACCGTCGTCCCGCTTACCTTGCTGGTCATCTTCCTATTGCTATACCTGGCCTTCCGCTCCACGGCGGAAGCGCTCCTTCTGATGGCGACCGTGCCGTTCGCACTCGTCGGCGGGTTCTGGCTGGTCTGGCTGCTTGGCCACGCCGTGTCCGTTGCAACTGCGGTCGGGTTTATCGCGCTCGCAGGGCTCGCGGCAGAGTTTGGTGTCGTCATGCAGGTCTATCTGCGCAATGCGCTCCAGAGCCGGCTCGATGCCGGGCGTGCTTTGACCAGCGAACTGGTGATGGAAGCGATCACGGAAGGTGCGCTCCTGCGGGTACGTCCCAAGGCGATGACGGTTGCAGTCATCGTGGCCGGGCTGCTTCCCATCATGTTCGGAAGCGCGGCCGGCTCAGAAGTCATGCAGCGCATTGCGGCGCCGATGATCGGCGGAATGGTCACTGCACCGCTGCTGTCCTTGTTCGTCATCCCGGCAGCGTGGCGTCTGTTACACGAACGCTCCCTGCATGAAGCGCGCAATGTTGGTGCCTCATCGGGAGATCACAACTAAGGATATGAAACTGTAGGTAGTGCCGGTGCGCGGCCCTGTGCATGGGACGCGTACCGGGCTGAATCACTGCAAGATCCCGTCGTCCGCTGGCGTCCTGGAAAGCACGGATTTGCTATTTGGTCAACGCAACCGGTATACTGGTTCCGAATGAAACATCTGTGATTGTCGACGCCTCTCGGTGATGCAATAATCGATCACGCACAACCCTGGGACTCCGTTCATGCTTACAGCCTTGTTGTTTGCCGCCGCCTTGACTACTACCGTTATCGTAAGCTCGGACGACAGTTACCACGTCCCGCAGATCGAGCGTTCGATACTTGAGGGTAAGTGCCAAGACCGTGAACTCAAGCTCACCGAGCAGCGCGGCAAGATGACTTTGGCGGTCGACGGCGAAACGCGCGACATCAGCGGCAGCACCTTTGCGAAAAGCTACCTCTCAGGCAGCTACCTCGGGCGCTTTACGATAGCGTGCCGCAGAGACAATCAGGGCTTCTCGCTCAATTTCTTCGGCGTAGAGGTTCCAAAAGACGGCGTCCCTAGCCCGCGGCGGGGGCGATCGGCTACGACTCGACACTGTCCGTCACATCGGACTCAGCTATTACCCGGCAAGAGATCGACCTCTACCAGTTCAATGTGAAGCGAAACGGATATTGGCTTCAATAGTTTTGCTTGCCATGGCATCGTGCTGTTCCGAGAAGTGCCGCCGATTCTTGAAGCCACTGACCTCTTCCGTGGCATGCACTACCCACGTTGCTGTAGCGTCCACAAACTGTTTCCGAAGCACTACGAACGCTAAGGGCGCCTGTCTGGTAGTTAACGCTAAGTAGTCACCCAAAATTCATCGTGAGTTTGCTCCCGAAGCCGCTCATCAAGGACTGAACCTCATCAAGCAGATCTGTGCCGTTCTTGGCAACGAAGCGGCGCCAGTAATGGTTGGCGCGCTTCCACAAAATCTCGATTCAATTGAGTTCAGGGCTATAGGGCGGCAGATAATACAGATACAAGCCATCCTTGGCCCACTGGCTCCGCTTCTTGTTTATATGGTCGCCCTTGTGGATGCTGGCGTTGTCAATCAAGACGATTCGTGGGACCTCGTGCAGCTGCGCCACAACCTGGTCGAAGAACGCGATTACATCATCGTTCGGAAAGTTTACTACGCAGATCGTTAAGGAGAGAGAGTTCGTGTGAGCAGGAACTCGGGGTTATATACGGTTCTGTCGAATTAACGGAACCGCCACTGGGATCGGGTAGACTTTTACGCCCAAGCCTGTGAACGATGACCAGGCTCCACTTCGAAGGAATGCGTTTCCTGATCGGCGTCATCCTGGTGCGCATCCGTTAATATGCGGCTTACCCGCTGAGCTACCTGCACATTGGAGAAGTGATGGAAGAGCGCGGCGTATGGGTTGACCATTCAATCATCAATCGGTGGGCGATTCCCTTCCTCCTACTCATCGAGAAAATGGCTCGCAAGCACAAACGTCCGATCGGCAGCCGTTGGTGTATGGACTGCGCGACAATCGCAACCTCAGCGTATCGGTACGCGTCGGGGTAACGCGCGATATGCCCGATGTGTACCTGCCCGTGCATGTGCCTGCCACATTCTGATTTCATTGCGCCACCGTCCAAGCGGTGGCGATTCATCATTTGTTCTAGCAGCCTTCGATGGCCTTCTTTACCTGCTCACGTGCTGACACGCATCAGACATTATTATCATTATGTCGGCTGATTCCATCACGGCTCCCGCACTAGTTCGCCCGCCACACCGTCCCGTCCCAGGTACGGTAAAAATTATGGCTTTGGTGGAAAGATTCGTATAAAATCGACACATAGAGATTTTCCAAGTGTCGTAACTAGTTGATTGATAAGGATTGTCGTGGAAAGTTTCCCGAGAAAAGAGTTGGTGAAGGTGGTTCAATCGGGAATGACCGGTTCGCGTAGCGCGTTCGCGCTCGCAGTTGGCCGGTTTGCTTCAAAGCTTAAACAAACCGACTTGGCGCTAGCCCAAGAGCTTGCGCAGTTCCTCTCTGTTGACAATGTCATGCGCGGCGCCGGGGACTTCGTCCCGACGCCAGTAGATGCCGATTCGCGAATGGAGCTTGTAGAAACCATCTTCCCAGTGGTTTTGCCAAAACGGCCTGTCTTTAGCAACACGGTTGACGGCGTGCTGTCAGGCGTGATGAAAGAATGGCGCAGCCTCGAACTGCTAATGCAGGAAGGCTTGGCGCCGGCAAGGATGTTGCTATTTTGCGGCAAGCCTGGCGTCGGCAAGACGCTTGCTGCGCACTGGTTGGCACAAGAACTCAAGTTGCCTCTGCTGACGTTGAATCTGGCGACGGTCATGAGCAGCTATCTTGGGAAAACTGGCAACAATGTACGCGCTGTGTTCGATCATGCAATCTCTCGACCATGCGTCTTGCTACTCGATGAGTTCGACGCGATCGCAAAGCGGCGCGATGACGACAGCGATGTCGGCGAACTCAAGCGCTTGGTCAACGTGCTCTTGCAGGCCCTCGACGACTGGCCAGCGAACTCGCTGTTAATTGCGGCAACGAATCACGGTGAACTCCTCGACCCTGCAGTGTGGCGCCGGTTCGATCACGTCGTCCAGTTCGAGCCCCCTTCACCGGAGTTGATTGTGGAGTATTTGCAGGATCTGCCGATGGGCGAGAACATCCGCCGGAATCTGGCTGCCCTGCTGCACGGGGAATCGTTCAGCTCGATCGGCCACCTCATCCATTCGTCTCGTAAAACCGCCCTCCTCGAGCAATCGGCGCTCGTACCGATTCTGGTCAAGAATGCCTTGCAGCTCAGGATGAGAAAAGGCGACATGGTTAAACCGCATGAAGGCGAGATGCTTCTGTTGCATCTGGAAGGCCTATCGCGACGGGAAATCGCATCTCGGCTGGGGAAAACCCATCCTACAGTGAGCAGTGTCATCAAACGTTACCTCGGGGAGTAATCAGGAATGGCGGCAACGAACATCATTTTGGGATACGGCGAGACGCTCACGCAGCCTTTCACGCTCAAGCGCGGATCGGGACTTAAAAAGTACCCGTATAACATCGCGCAGCAGCGAGAATTCTTGGGCAAGCAACTTGATCTGTTATTGCACACCCATCATGCACAGCCGCCGGCGCTCAAGCCTCGCGGCGAGTCCGTTGCCAGGTTTACGTTACATCCTGCCTTCCTCGCTAAAACACATCATCCCAATAACCTGCTCAAGGCAAGCGGCTTGCGTTGCGTGGGAAGTCGCTCAGCTCGCGTAGTGCCGCGCGACGTCGCAAGCAGCCGCCAACGTGCAGGTGAAGCGACCTTCACCGCAGCTTTGTATGTCGCAGGTACCGAGGTAGCATTCAGTAAGTTGAAGAGAATGCTTTTTTCGGAAGAGATTTCCGAAACGCAGCAGAAGGCACTCTGTCGATTCGAACTCCTGGAGGAGTTCAGCGCTGCGGACAAGAACTTCGCCAGGAATTCGGATCAAGCGCTGGCCTCTCTTGAGGTTGTCCTGCATGCCGCTGTCGAAGATGCCGACATCATCAAAGCGTTCGCATCCTACGTCGCCTCGCTAGGTGGAACAGCTGAAGTATCACGTGCGCTGAGCGTATCTGCCCTGACATTCATTCCAGTGCGCCTGGCGGCCGCTAAAGCGCAGGATCTGGCAGCGTTCCAATTTGTGCGGGCGGTGCGGGTGATGCCGTCATTACGTATCGGCGGCAGGGACATGCGTAGCTCGAGCGTCGTCGCGCCTGCTTTAACTGAGCAGCCGGCGATCGACACCAAGCTGAAGGTTGCAGTGTTCGACGGCGGCATCGGTCACACCGACCTGGGCCGGTGGGTACAAGAGACAATCTTGCCAGGTGCAGAGACGACCTCGGCGGCCTATCTCAATCATGGCAACGGTGTGACCAGCGCTCTGCTGTTCGGACCACTTGACGAAGATAGCGAGCAGTTCCCGCGCCCTTATGCAGACGTGCATCACTACCGCTGCATCAGCCCGTCGTTGCAGCTTTCCGATAATGTGCCCGATGTCGACCTCTACGATGTGCTCAAGAATATCGACCATGTCCTCAAAACTGAGCAATACGACTTTGTGAACTTCAGCATCGGGCCATATATGCCGATGGATGATGACGAGGTCCATCCATGGACGGCGCTAATCGACAGTCATCTCGCCTCTGGCAACACGCTGGCAGCTATCGCGGTCGGTAATGATGGCGAAAAGGAATGGCCGGAGAGCCGGGTGCAGCCTCCTTCCGATATGGTCAATGCCCTGGCGGTGGGCGCCTGCGACGGCACAGGTTTGTCCTGGGAGCGCGCGCCCTATAGCTCACACGGTCCCGGCCGCAGCCCTGGCATGATCAAACCCGATGGCGTAGCCTTCGGTGGTTCGGAAGAGGAACCCTTCGTCGTCTACAACGCTCTCAGTGGTCACTACGCTCACACGACAGGCACCAGTTTTAGCTCTCCAGCGACCCTTAGAACAGCGATCGGCGTGAAGGTCTCCCTCAATTCTCCGTTGAGCGTTTTAGCGGTTCGCGCCTTGATGTCGCACCACGCTAGCCGGCCAAAGCACATGCTGATGAGCCACATCGGACACGGCCGGTTTCCTCAAAGTGTCGATGAAGTCTTGACGTGCGAGGACAACGAAGTGCGAGTAATCTATCAGGGCACCCTGCAGGCCGGACAGAATCTGCGCGCGCTCACCCGTTCCCCTCCCTGCCATTGAATGGGAAAGTCACTCTTCGCGCGACGCTGTGCTTTGCCAGTCATACCGATCCTGAACACGCTGTGAATTACACGCGTGCCGGGCTGACGGTGCTGTTGCGTCCGAAGAAGACGTCGAAGAAAACGATGCCATTTTTCTCGTCATCGAAGATGTACACGACCGAGCTCGAAGCGCGCACTGACGAGCAAAAGTGGGAGACGACGCTCAAACATGAACATCGGTTCAACGTCGACACGCTAGACGATCCGCTTTTCGACATCACGTACGGCGCGCGTGAGGACGGACAAAGCGTCGACAACGCCGCCCTCCCCGCTTTGCCATATGCGATGGTTGTAACAGTCGCCGCTGAAGACACGCCTGGCGTCTACAATAATATTCGGCAGCGCTACCAGACGCTGCAACCAGTCGAGATTCGCCAAGAGGTGCGCATTCAGAGCGGCACCGGGAAATCTCAACCGAGTTAAATTCCCGTAAAACAGTACGTTTCAATGTCTGAACAGATAGCCGCCGTCCTCGAAGAAATTTCCGTTCCGCCTATGGAGGTGATGACGGTATCACGCGACCTGGATGGGTCCGTTGGGTCTAATCGCGAGTGGCATGTGCCGAGGCAGATCAGCGCGAACACCGATGTCGCGGCGGTGCTGGCTTGGCTCGCGAACTTTGTCCATAAAAAGGCCACGTTCGACGCCTATCGAAAAGAGGCTGAGCGGCTGCTTCTCTGGTGTGTGCTTCAGCGTGCCAAGCCGCTGTCTTCCCTGACGCACGAAGATTGGTTGGCCTATCAGGCATTCTTGGGCAACCCCTTGCCCCGAGACCGATGGGTGAGTGAACAGAGTCGCAGACATCCTCGCAATGATCCGCGTTGGCGCCCGTTCGCAGGGGCATTGTCAGCGTCAAGTCAAAGGCAGGCGGGTATCATATTGACGTCGATGTTCGCCTGGCTTGTCAGTGCAGGCTACCTGGCAGGCAATCCGCTCTCGCTTTCCCGCCAAAGAGGTCGCGCACGGGCGCCTCGTATTGAACGCTATTTTGACGATGAACTCTGGCTAGAAGTAAAGGCCACGATTGACGCCATGCCGCGCGAAACGCCGAGGGAGCGTGAGCGATATCTGCGACTGCGGTGGTTGTTCACATTGCTCTATGTGTGCGGTCTACGCATCTCGGAGATTGCCGAGAACAATATGGGCAGTTTCTTCTGCAGGCGCGACCGCGATGGCAGCGAACGGTGGTGGCTCGAGATCCTCGGCAAAGGAAGTAAGGTACGCCTAGTGCCGGCGACCAATGAATTGATGAACGAACTCGGCCGATATAGGCGTGAACTAAGCTTCCCTGCGCTGCCTGTACCTGGAGAGTCGACGCCGCTGCTACTGCCCATCGGCGGGAAGCCTAAGGCGATGAGTCGCGGCGGGATCCACGATATCATCAAGGCTGTTTTCGCGATGACGGCCGAGCGAATCGAGCTCAAGGGACCACAATTCGTGCATGTTGCTCATCGAGTCAGTCAGGCATCGGCGCACTGGTTGCGGCATACCGCGGGGTCACACATGGCGAACAACTCCGTAGACTTGCGGCATGTCAGAGACAATCTGGGTCACGCTTCGATCAGCACCACTAGTGGTTATCTGCACGCACCGGACGACACGCGGCACAACGATACTGAAGACAAGCATCGAGCGAATTGGTAGCGTCGGCAGAAAAGACACAGCGATTCTTAGCTTTGGCAGCATTAGCCGACGTTCTTAACCAGGACAATGACCCCCTCATGCTCAAGGCGTCCGTTCGCCTCGGCAGCGGGACGCGCTGTACACTCGCGTTGGCCCTGGAACTCGCCCATGCCTACGCTAGTAATTGGCCGGGTACAGTTCGCGCTCGACCAACTCGATCATTATATGGATGATCTTGATGTGTAGCTCTTGAGTACGGTCAGCAAAATTACCGCCCGGGCAGCTGATGCAGACGTCTGAGAAGTCCTCCAATGGCGAGCCAGCAGTCCCTGTCAAAGCGATCACGACCATACCAAGCTTTTGCGCCATCTGGGCCGCGACCAGAATCGAAGGGCTTTTCCCGCTCGTACTGATCGCGAGCAGTACATCGCCCGGACGACCATGGGACTCGATGTAACGGGCGAACACCTGATCGTATCCATAGTCGTTTGCAACGCAGGTGATATGAGTTGGGTCGCTAATTGCGGTTGCGGCGATCCCGGGCCGATCACGACGGAAGCGTCCTGTCAGTTCTTCCGCGAAATGCATGGCGTCGCACATTGAACCGCCATTCCCGCAAGAAAAAGCCCTTCCTCCCTTGCCGAACGATGTCACCAGTACCTGTGCGGCGTCAGCCACGGTTTGCAGCTTGGTTGCGTCGTTCACGAACAAGTCCAGAGCGTGCCGCGCTTCGGTCAGCCCATTCTTGATATGTTCAATCATATGCTCTTCTCTATAAAATCAGTGACTTGCCGATGGCTCGAAGCCATGGACCTCGGTGGCCTGCTCGCAAGGCGTGCGCTCGACTTGCACTGTCGAATGGTAGATGTGAAATTCATCTGCGATTTCATGACGGACCGAGATCAGTAACGCTTCGAGATCCACATGCCCCGGATCGCAAACGATGTGCACGCTCAAGCTCACCTTGCCGCTTGTGATGGCCCACACGTGCAGGTCGTGGACGCTTGCAACGCCTGGCACTGCAAGAATCTTGGTTTTCACATCAGCTAAATCGATGCCTTCAGGTACACCTTCGAGCAAGACGTTCAAACTTGCTTTGAGCAGAATCCAAGTGCGCGGCAACACCCACAGTCCGATGGCCACAGCGATCAACGAATCGACCCAGGTGGCGCCGGTCCAGCGAATCACAAGCGCACCGACGATCACGCCAATCGATCCGAGCATGTCGCTCCATACTTCCAGATAAGCGCCTTTCACGTTCAGGCTAGCATCCTTACCGGCAGAAAGGAGCCGCATACTGATCAAGTTGATCACCAGGCCGAGCACCGCCACGATGAGCATGGCGCCAGAGGCTATCTCGGGCGGATCCTGCAGCCGCTTCCAGGCCTCAACAAGAATGTAAATGGCCACCATGAACAACAGAATCGCGTTGAGGGCTGCTGCCAGGATCTCGAAACGATAGTACCCAAAGCTACGCTTTGCGTCGGCCTGACGTCGCCCGATGTGAATTGCGGCCAGCGATATCGCGAGTGCGGCGGCATCTGTGAACATATGCGCCGCATCGGAAATCAAGGCGAGGCTATTCGTCATGATCCCGGCAATGAGCTCAGCGACCAGAAACGACGATGTCAGCCCTAGTGCTATCCACAGAGGACGAGCGTTCTGTGTAGGTGAAATGGCGTGCGAATGTGAATGCCCTGAACCCATGATATCTCCTCAATATCTTACATTTTTAAGTTGGCACTGGACCGACCGCCGGTCTTTGCATCGCATCGCGCAGCGGCGCGCAATTATTTGCGTACAGGCCAATCCTTACCTCAGTAGAAAAGCCGCCTGATGTGAACCACTTGCGGCGCAAGCACGGCCAAGAGCAGGATCAGCACCAGTGCAATGCCAGTTACGGCATCTACGTTGTCGAACCCTGCTGCAATCAAACCTACCGCCACCAGTGGGGCGATAAAGGGTAACAAAGCGACCGCTGCCTTGATCACGAACATCGCACCGTGCTGTTCGCACAATAAACAACTGTATAGCGCACGCAATGCGCCGGCCGTGAACGCGCACATTGCAAGCGGCATCAAATCGCTTGGCAAGAGGTTAGAGGCATGGTTAAGAGCATGTATGGCCCCTCCTGCGATAAACGGACTTGGAATTAGCAGAACGACGACAACGGCGAATCGCATATTTTCGTCCCGACCTGCCTCCTCTTCTTTGCCAACTGCGCGCTCGCATTTATTGCTATAAAGCATGATGACGGCAATTTGGTACAGGGCACTCGCAGCGAGCGAAAAGCTCTCCCAAAATATGGCGCCGTAAGCGGTCCACGCCAGTGACAGGACATTCGTTCCCAGCACAAGATGCGGCAAAACCACTTCAATCCCACTTGGTGTCAAACGCATAATCGACCTCTCCCTGATGGGCCGCACGAAGTGCATGGGCGAGCCAAACATGAGTGCCGGCACATACCGCTGACTCGCCCCTCAAGAGGCGGTGTGCTGTTCACACCGCCGGATACACAGCTTCACGCGGGTTTTAGACGGGGGTGACCACGCGCGTCTCACGCAGGGGCCATCTGGATCCTTACGATGCGCCAGTCGATATAGAAGAGGCAGTACCAACAACGTTAGCGCCGTGGACGACAGGATGCCGCCGATAACCACCGTCGCCAGCGGGCGTTGTACCTCGGCGCCGGTGCCAGTGGCAATCGCCATTGGCACAAATCCCAAGGACGCAACTAGCGCCGTCATAAGGACCGGCCGCAGACGCGTTAGCGCTCCATGGGTGATCGCTTCGTCGAGCGACATGCCGTCTTCTCGCAGCGAGCGGATGAACGAAATCATTACCAGCCCGTTCAGCACGGCCACCCCAGACAAGGCGATGAAGCCGACCGCAGCGGTAATCGACAGCGGAATGCCTCGTAAAGCCAAGGCCGCGATCCCGCCGGTCAAGGCAAACGGGATGCCGGTGAACACCAACAGCCCGTCTTTGACGTTTCGGAACATCATAAATAGCAACATGAACACCAGGAACAACGCCAGCGGCACAACGATCTGCAAGCGCTGGGTAGCCGACTGAAGCTGTTCGAATGTCCCGCCCCAAGTGGTCCAATAGCCTGCAGGGATCTTCACGCCCTTGGCCAGAGCCTCCTCCGCTTCCGGCACGAAGCTGCCGATATCGCGGCCGCGTACATTGGCACTGACCACGATACGGCGTTTGCCGTCTTCGCGGCTGATCTGGTTCGGACCCGGTGCTAGATCGAGCGTTGCCAGTTCACCTAAGGGAATGAAGGCGGGAACGTCTTCATTGCCTCCAGCGCTTGTGCCTGAGGGTGGTGGCACTGCGATCGGCAGGCGACGAAGTGCATCCAAGTCTGCGCGTTGCACCTCTGGTAGCCGTACCACGATGGCGAAGCGGCGATCGCCTTCGAACATGGTGCCGGCCTCGCGTCCACCTGTGGCCGCAGAGATCGTGGCCTGCACATCAGTGATGTTCAGCCCGTAGCGCGCTGCCTTGTCCCGGTCAATATTGACTGTCAGCATCGGCAAACCGGTAGTCTGCTCTACCTTAACTTCAGCTGCGCCCGGCACGCGTTGTAGCACCGCGGCGATCTGAGCACCGGTCGATGCCAGCACTTCCATGTCGTCGCCATACAGCTTGACTGCGACGTCGCTACGCACGCCGGAGATTAGCTCGTTGAAACGCAGTTGAATAGGCTGCGAGAACTCATAGGCATTGCCGGTGTATTTTTCCGCCTCCTCTTGGATGGCTTCCACAAGTTCGGCGTGGCTGCGTTTCGGTTTCGGCCAGTCGGCCTCCGGCTTGAGCATGATGTAGCCGTCCGAGATGTTTTGCGGCATCGGATCGGATGCAATCTCGGCGGTACCGGTGCGGGCAAATATCCGTTCGATCTCGGGGAACTTCGCTTTGAGGCCGACCTCCAGCTTCTTCTGCATATCGACTGATTGGGTGAGGCTGGTCGCGGGAATGCGTAGCGCCTGGATCGCAATGTCGCCCTCATTCAAGTTGGGAATAAATTCGCTCCCGAGTCGTGTCGCCAGCAGTCCAGACAGGACCACGGTGACAATCGATGCCGTCAGCACGATCGGTCCGTTACGCAGGACAGCGCGCAATGCAGGCGCATAGGCATTACGCGCCATTGTCATTAAGCGGTTCTCCTTTTCGGCCACGCGCTTGCCGATGAACAGGGCAACGGCCGCGGGCACGAACGTGATCGACAGAATCATCGCGCCAAGCAAAGCTATGACGACAGCGAACGCCATCGGGTGGAACATTTTGCCCTCGACCCCGCTCAAAGCGAAAATCGGCAGGTACACAACCATAATGATCAACTGCCCGAACAGCAGTGGCCGGCGCGCTTCCTTTGCGGCCGCAAACACTTCACGGAAGCGCTCTTCCAAGGTTAGGTCACGTTTGGTCTGTTCTTGCGCGTGCGCCAGGCGCCGCACGCAGTTCTCCACGATCACGACCGCGCCATCGATGATGATGCCGAAGTCGAGAGCACCCAAGCTCATCAAGTTGGCACTGACCTTGTAGGTCACCATGCCGGTGAAGGTGAATAGCATCGACAGTGGAATGACCATCGCGGTAATAATCGCTGCGCGGATATTGCCCAGGAATAGGAACAAGATCACGATCACCAGGATCGCACCTTCGAGCAAATTCTTACGTACCGTGGAAATCGCCTTGTCGACCAGCACCGTACGGTCATACACGGGGACGGCCTTGACGCCAGCAGGCAAAGTCTTGTTGATCTCGACCATCTTCTCTGCAACGAGCTGCGAGACCTGCCGGCTGTTTTCGCCGATGAGCATGAATACGGTACCGAGCACAACTTCGGCACCGTTGTCGGTCGCGGCGCCCGTGCGCAGTTCGCGGCCGACGGCGACGTCCGCGACATCACGAATCCGAACCGCGACGCCATCGGTATTTTTCAGGATGGTGTTTTGGATGTCTTCGATGGTTCGCACCTGCCCCGGCGCGCGGATGAGAAGCTGTTCGCCCGAGCGCTCGATGTAGCCTGCCCCGGTGTTATCGTTATTGCGCTCAACCGCAGTGACGACGTCGGCCAGGGTCAGACCATAGGAACTGAGCCGGTTCGGATCCGGCGTGATGTGGTATTCCTTAGCGAAGCCACCGATCGAATTGATTTCGGTCACGCCCGGGACCTGACGCAACTGCGGCTTGATGATCCAGTCCTGCACTTCGCGCAAGTCAGTTGGCGTATAGGCTGTCCCGTCAGGCTTCTTTGCGCCTGCTTCTGTTTCGACCGTCCAGAGGTAGATCTCGCCCAAGCCAGTGGAAATTGGCCCCATCATGGGCGTTGCGCCCTCCGGCAGCCCTTCACGGGCTTCCTGCAGTCGCTGGTTGACCAGCTGGCGCGCGAAGTAGATGTCAGTACCATCCTGGAAAACGACTGTGACCTGCGACAGCCCGTAACGCGATAATGAGCGAGTCTGCTGCAGTCCAGGCAGGCCCGCCATCACGGTCTCGACCGGATAGGTAATGCGCTGCTCGACCTCGAGCGGCGAATAGCCTGGTGCCGAGGTGTTGATCTGAACCTGCACGTTAGTAATATCTGGCACAGCGTCGATCGGCAGACGCTGATAGTTGTAGACGCCAATTGCCGCCATGGCCAGGACTAGACCCATGATCAGCCATCGGCTGTCGATGGCGAAACGAATGATGCGTTCGAACATGGAAATCCCCTATTAGTGGTCGTGCTCGGCGCTGCCCTTGCCAAGTTCGGCCTTGAGCACGAAGCTGCCGCGATTAACGTAGCGCGTTCCTGCTGCCAGGCCCTTCAGGATTTCCACCCCTTTGCCGTCACTAATGCCGGCCACGATCGGCTGCGTGCGAAAGCCCCCTTCCGTCACTACAAACACTACTGGCTTGTCTTCCACCGTCTGGATAGCATCGGCCGGAATCGCCACAGCAGCCTGTTTAGTCCCTTGCACCAGTGCGACGTCCACGAACAGGCCAGGGCGCCACGCGCCGCCTGGGTTGTCGATCACGACGCGCGCTGTGGCGGCGCGGGACTGTGCCCCGACTAGTGAGCCGACATAACTTACCTTCCCAACGGCTTTCATATCAGAGCCGGTGGCACTGACAACCGCCGTTGCGCCGCTGCGCACGCTTGCCAAGTCTTTCGGTGTGACTGCGACATCGACCCAGACGCGCGAGAGGTCGGTTAGTACGAAAACATTGGTGTTTTCCTGCACCGCTTCGCCCCGCGTGATGTGCTTTTCAACGACGACAGCGTCGAACGGCGCACGCAACTCGTACCGGTTCAATGCGCCGCCTCCGGAGCCCACTTCAAGAGCTGCCAATTTCGAGCGCGCTGCCTGCAAGGTAAGCTCGGCCTCGCGAAGTGCCTGTTCGGCCTGCTGAAAGTCCTGCTGGGCAGAGATACGGTCCTCCCACAGTTTCTTTTCCCGCTCATAGATGGTTTTGGCCAGGCCGAGCCTTACCTGTGCCGCGCTCGCGGCGCTACGCAGGTCAGCCAGCTCCGGGCTTGAAATGACGGCTAGCACCTGGCCCTTCTTGACCGTTTGCCCCAGCTGCGCCGGCACTGATTCGGCGACGCCGCCCAGGCGCGGCACTACGTGAGCTGTCAGATCGTCGTTGACACGGACTTCGCCAGGCAGTTTGACAATGTTCTCGATCGTGGCCGCACCGGCAACGGCGGTCGTAATTCCGGCCTTTTCTGCCTGCATGACCGGCAGCTTGACCACTCCTTCGTCCTTGTGCTCATCCTCGGCGCGTTCGTCGCCTGCTCCACCGGCTTCTTTTGCGCCCTCCTTCTGACCGCTCTCGGCATGGCCATGGGCATCTTCGCCGGCGCTACCTTCAGCGCTTCCCTTGTTCCAGAACAGGATGGCCAGGGCCAGCACGACACCGACGGCCACGATTGCGGCAATGATTGGCAGATTTTTCTTACGATGATTTTGCAGGGGCGTCATTGCAGGTGTTCCTTGAAGATGGTGGTGCTCTCGGCATTAGTAGCCGGTGCGATTCGTTCGATATCAGTTGCTGCTCGATACCGATCGGACAGAGCGCGCAGATACAAGCTGCGTGCCTGAATTAATGCGCGCTGGGTGTCAAGAACGTCGAGAAACCCGAATTTTCCGAGTTCAAAACCAGTCACGGCAGCGTCATAGGCTTGCTGCGCCGCTGGCAGCATCTCGGACTTGAGGCTGTCGATCTGAAGCTGAGCGACCTCTGCACGCTGGTGAGCGTCCGCGATTTCCTCATACACCCGAAGCTGCTCGGCGCCTAATTCGTCGCGAGCCTGGTCGGCTCGTCTAAGTGCTGAGAGCATGTTCCCCTGGTTGCGATTGAAAAGTGGCAGCGGTACGGAGATACCAAAGACGGCTTCGCTCCCGCTGCGTTCACGATCCCGCTGGCTACCCACGGTCACCGTCACATCTGGTACCCGCGCCGAACGTTCCATGCCGACCAAAGCATCCTGCCGTTTGACTTGCGCTTCGGCCTGACGCAGTTGCGGCGACATGGTTAGCCGCTGCTCGAGCTCGTTCATCGTCGGTACGGCAGCGAACTCGACGGCTGGCATCTGGAGTGGCTGGGCAATCGCTCGCGAGCTGCCCATCAGTATCGCTAACTTGCGTTTGGCTGACTTCAGGTCGGCTGTTGCTTGGGTGAGGTCAAGACGCACGGCCGACTCTGCAACACTCGCACGGGTTTGTTCGACTGGCGATATCTTGCCGGCAGCGACGCGCCGACTCGCGGCATTCGTCGCCCGGCTTGCGACCTCAATGGCCGCCTCGGTCAGACCGACCCGCTCTTGCGCTGTCAAGGCCTCCAAATAGGCCGCCATAACGTCGGCACGCAACATCGCTCGTCGCACGTTCACTGCTTGGACGGCGAGTAGACGCTCTTGTTCGGCGACCGCGATGCGGGCGCTTCGTTTGCCGCCGAGCTCGATGAGCTGGGTAATCTGGGCGGTCTCGACCCTGGACCGACGGTCGGTTCCTTCGGTGGATAGAGCCAGCTCAGGATTGGGTATGACGCCTGCCTGAAGCCTCCCACCCTCGGCAATGCCGATCGCCTGTGATGCGGCTCGTAAGCCTGGGTTGCCTGCGTACGCAGCCTGCAACGCCTGCTGCAGGGTCAGCGGCAGTAGCGACGTATTCCCGGCGAGCGGCGGACTGTTTGGATCGCGCAAAATTTCCGTTTGCGCGTAAAGGGACGTCGACTGTGAAAACAGCAACAGCGCGCCCATGATCAACGATCTGGATTGCATAGATAACTCCGAAGTTAACGAATCGAAAGCTATCCGGCGACAGCGAGCACACCGGCCGAGTGCGTTGGCACACGGTCGGAAGGCTCGGGGATTACCTGGTAAAAGAAGGTATAGCCGCCGGAATTACACGGCGGCGGGCCACTGGGGGCGTTCGGGAGGGACTTGAGTGACTGAAACGTAACTGACGTTTGGACCAACCGGCGCGAAGTGCGCCATCGTCAGGTAGGGGGCGTTTTGAACGGCTGCGGGAGCGAGCACTGCGTGCGCGCACGAAGAACAATGCGAGTGCTGCGCGATCTTCTTCGTCGACGCAGGCTTACCGTCATCGGCGGCCGCCACCTGATCGTGAGCGCCGGTCTTATGCTGATGATGTCCAAGGTGCTGTGCGGCTCGTCCAGTCTCATGCATGCAATAGGCGCTGATCGCACTCCAGGTAAACTGGAATGCGAGCATCATCAGCATGCAAGTGAGAAAACGGCGCATCATGGTCGCGAGTATAGCATCGGTGCGGTTACACGTTGCTGCCATGCAGACGTACGCGAAGCAGACGCATGCCATTAAAGATAACCAGCAGGCTGGCGCCCATGTCCGCGAACACGGCCATCCACAAGGTGGCTGATCCTGCGATAGCGAGCACCAGGAACACGGCCTTGATCAGCAAGGCTGCAACGATGTTCTGCTTGAGGATGGCGGCTGCCTGCCTGCTCAGGCGAATGAACTGCGGGATCTTGCGCAAATCATCATCCATCAGCGCGACGTCGGCTGTTTCGATGGCGGTGTCGGTGCCCGCTGCGCCCATCGCAAACCCGATATCGGCCTTGGCCAGCGCCGGGGCATCGTTGATGCCATCCCCTACCATGCCGACGGTACCGAATTGCGCCACCTCGTCATTGATGGCAGAGAGCTTATCCTCGGGCAGCATGTTCCCGCGGGCGTCATCGATGCCAACCTGCCGTGCGATCGCTTTGGCCGTCACCGCATTGTCGCCGGTGAGCATGACCGTCCGGATTCCCAGCCCATGAAGCTGGGCCACCGCTTCGCGACTGGTTTCACGAATGGTATCGGCCACCCCGATAACCAGCAGTGGCGACGTCTCATCGCAGAGGACAACCGCGGTCTTTCCTTCACCCTCCAGTGTCGCCAGGACACTTTCCGTCGCGGTATTGCAGATGCCGAGCTCCTCGACCAGGCGGTGATTGCCGAGGTAGTACCACTTCCCGTCGATCCGCCCTTTCGTGCCGCGGCCGGTCAAGGCCTCGAACTCGGTCACGGATGCGAGGAGCAGGTCCAGGCCCAAGTTTTGCCAGTGGCGGCTCACCGCGGTCGATACCGGATGGTCGGAACGGTCCGCGAGCGCGGCCGCGAGCTGCAGATGAGTCTGTGCATCGCCTTGCAGGGGCAACACGTCCGTCACTTCGGGTTTACCCTGGGTGATCGTGCCGGTCTTGTCCAGTGCGAGCGAGCGCAGCTTGCCGCCCTGCTCCAGGTAGACGCCGCCTTTGATGAGGATGCCGGCCCGCGCCGCCGCAGCCAGGCCGCTGACGACGGTGACCGGGGTCGAGATCACCAGGGCGCAGGGGCAAGCGATCACCAGCAGGACAAGCGCCTTATAAATCCATGGCATCCATTCGGCGCCCAGCATGAGCGGCGGCACCAGGGCGACGGCGAGCGCAATGGCGAACACGATGGGCGTGTAGATGCTGGAGAAGCGGTCGACGAAACGCTGCGTGGGCGCGCGGCTGCCCTGCGCGTCCTCGACCGCGCGGATGATGCGCGACAGGGTCGAGTTGCTGTGGCCGGCGGTGACACGGTATTCGAAAGAGCCCGTTTCATTGATCGTGCCGGCAAACACCTTGTCGCCGACCGTCTTCGGTACCGGCATGCTCTCGCCCGTGATCGGCGCCTGGTTGACTGACGACTGGCCAGTGGTCACTTCCCCGTCCAGGGCGATCCGCTCGCCGGGTGCGACACGGGCCAGGGCGCCGATCGCGACCGTGGTGGCGTCCTGTTCACTCCAGTTGCCGTCGTCAAGGCGCACGCTTACCCGTTCGGGTGTCAATGCCATCAGGCCCTGGATGGCGTTTCTCGCACGGTCGAGCGAGCGGGCCTCGATTATCTCGGCAAGCGCGAAAAGGACCATGACCATCGCCGCTTCGGGCCATTGCCCGATCAGTACCGCGCCGGTCACGGCGATTGACATCAGGGCATTGATATTCAAATTGCGGTTCTTGACCGCAATCCAGCCTTTCTTGTACACCCCCAAGCCCGTCGTCGCGATCGCAAGCAGCGATAGCAGGATGACTGGCCACCAGTTTTCATCGCCCGTCGTCCATGCGACGACCTCGGCACCGACTGCTGCGGCCAAGCCCAGGGCAAGGACTGAATACTGCCGCTTTCGGGAGACCGATGGGACCGCAGCGGCTCGTCCTTGCCCAGCTGCAACGAGCACCGCCTGCATACCGATGGACGTCAGTGCATCCAGGATCGCCATTGCCGGCCCACTATGCCTGACGACCAAGCGACGCTGGACGAGATTGAAGTCGAGCTGTTCGACCTGCGGCATGCCGGACAGCTTGTTACGGATGAGCGTCTCCTCGGTGGGGCAATCCATGTTCTCGATGCGGAAAACAGTGCCGGCTGCTGACCCGCTTTGCTCCTCGGTCTGTTCAATCACCGGGTCCATGCCGACCGCGCGTACTGCTGCAAGGATCGCCTGTGGATCGCCGAGGCTGTGCTCCACCCGCAAGCGGCGCTGGACAAGATTGAACTCGAGCTTTCCGACGCCTGCAACGCGTCCGAGCGCTTGCCGCAGCAGTCCCTCTTCTGTCGGGCAGTCCATCTGGTCGATGCGAATGAGAAGAGAATGGTCCAAGGCTGCAGATGAGGCACCCGCGGTCTCGATCGGTGCAGATTTTTCGCAACATGATTTTGTCTGGCATTCCGACATGACGACTCCTCGAGAACTGTGTATAGTTCACATTGAACACCCTGTAGCGGGTACGGGGTCAAGCACTAAGTTAACGCACCGGGATTTTTCTTGAAAATCGGCGAATTGGCAGACCGGTCAGGCTGCTTGGTTGAAACCATCCGCTACTATGAGCGCATCGGATTGCTCGCTCCGCCTGAAAGGTCGGCAAACAATTATCGAGCTTATAACGAGCTTCACGCTGAGCGCTTGCTGTTCATTCGGCATTGCCGCGCCTTGGACATTACACTCGATGAGATCCGGACGCTGCTCGATTTTCGCGAGGCGCCCGGAAAAAATTGCGAGAGCGTCAACGCTTTGCTCGACAAGCACATCGGGCACATCGTCGACCGTATAGCAAACCTGTCAGTACTAGAAGCGCAGCTCAGAGACCTCAGGAGCCGTTGCATCGCCACCGACAGCACAAATCCATGTGAAATCCTGCAGGCGCTCGGCGCTGCGGACGTTTGCGACGAGCCAGTAAGGCTTGGGCGCCATTGACTAGCCCTGGACATTCCGCGCCATCACTGCATTGCTGAACCAGCGAACAGCCGGAACAATGCGCTTGACCTTCAAGTAGCTTGAAGGTGTTTAATATCAGATTCTCGAACCTGAAGACAAGTATCCCGATATGACGTACCCCATTTGGCGTCGGCTAATCGCCTTCGTAATGTTCTGCTGCTGCGTGATCGGTACGACACACGCTAATCCCACATCATCGGAAGCGGAAGTCCGCCAGCTCTGGCAGTTGCTCGATTATGTCGCCGTCGATTACGCCGGCGCGGTCCAGAACGGAGCGATTGTCAGCGAACTCGAATACGGCGAAATGCAGGAGTTCTCGACGCGTGCACAGAACCAGGTGACGGCATTGCCTCCGCATCCTTTGCATGCAGAACTTGCAGCTGCCACCACCAAGCTGAAGCAGGCGGTCGAGCGCAAGGAAGCGCCGCAACAGGTTTCCCTGCTTGCGCGAGAGGCAAACCGTTTGCTGCTGCAGGCCTACCCCTTCCCTGTTGCGCCGCGCGCCTTGCCCGATCTGGCCAGCGGTGCGGCGCTGTACCAGGCGCAATGCGCTTCATGCCATGGAGCGGCCGGCGCCGGCGATGGGCCACTCACGGCCAAGCTCGAACCTAAACCAATCGCATTTACCAATGAGGAAAGAGCCCGTTCCCGCTCTCTCATGGCCCTATATCAGGTCATCAGCCAGGGTGTCGAGGGCACATCGATGCCAGCCTTTGCAGGCTTGTCCGAGCATGACCGCTGGTCTCTGGCATTCTATGTCGGTAGCCTGGCGTTCAAGGGCACGGACATCGCAGCCGGAGAGTCTGCATTCGCCCAGAGCAGCTCCGCGTCTGCCACGATTCCCGACATGAACACGCTCGTGACGGCAACCGAAGAGGAACTGGCGAAGGCAGGCTCACCGTCGACCGCGCGGGCGGTTCTGGCCTATGCACGTACCCACCCCGGGGTGGTATGGGAGCAGCAAGAACGCAAGGGCATCGTTCTTGCGCGCAAGCTGCTGCAGGACAGTCTGGATGCCTTGAAAAATAACCAGCGGTCGAAGGCTACCGAACTTGCTTTATCGGCCTATCTGGACGGTTTCGAGCCGCTCGAGGCGAGGCTCGATGCGACGGACCGCCAGCTCCTGGTCGACGTGGAGCGAACCATGCAGCTGTACCGGGGCGCGGTTGCGCAAGGCAATGTGTTGGGTGCGACCGAATACGCCGGGCAGCTGGACACGTATTTCGCACGCGTCGAGGAGCTTACCGGCGCGAGCAAGACCGACGCGACGACGGTGTTCGTGGGCGCGTTGACCATTCTCCTGCGCGAAGGTGTCGAAGCCCTGTTGATCGTGATTGCGATGGTTGCGTTCCTCCGCAAAGCGGAGCGTCCACAGGCCTTGCACTACGTGCACGCCGGCTGGATCTCGGCCCTGGCAGCAGGCGCCTTGACATGGGTGGTGGCCACTTATGTGGTCAGCATCAGCGGTGCAAGTCGTGAAGTGACTGAGGGCCTCTCGTCGCTCTTTGCCGCCGCGGTGCTGCTGTCAGTCGGCCTATGGATGCACCAGAAAGGCCAGGCCGGACAGTGGCAAGCCTACCTGAAGCAGCATTTGACAGCGGCGATGGAAAAACGCTCCGCATGGGCCTTGTTTGCTTTGGCATTCATCGCGGTATACCGGGAAGTCTTCGAAACGGTTTTGTTCTACTCGGCGCTCGGCGCCGACGGCAACGGCCCTGCGCTGTTGGCAGGATTCGTTACAGGCCTGGTCCTGCTGTCGATAATTGCTGTGATTTTCCTGCGTACCAGTGCACGCATGCCGATCGGTAAATTCTTCTCGTTCAGCTCCGTGCTGGTGGCCGCCCTGGCAGTTGTCCTGGTCGGAAAAGGAATCGCAGGGCTGCAAGAAGCCGGATGGCTGACGGCCACACCGGTCACGGGACCGCGGATGCCGGTCCTCGGCCTCTACCCGACGATAGAGACTTATGCGGCGCAACTGGCCCTGCTCCTGGCGGCTGGTCTTGGCTTCGGCTTCAATCTGATGAAGGTCCGCAAATAGTTATTGAATGGCTCGCAGCAGGCGTCGCGGCTGATGCCTGCCGGGTAATCATCACCTTATCGCCGAAAGGTAAACAACTTGAACCGCGAAAGCCTGGAACGGAATCAGATTCCAGTCTATGTTGTAAGTGCCGCCTTGGCCGTGCTCGGGGGGATCCTTGCGCCTGATGCTGCGGCCAGGCTTGATCTGTTGGTGACACCTGCCATTGCGGTCCTGATGTATGCGATGTTTCTGCAGATTCCCTTTCTCGAGCTAAGGCAGGGGTTGGGTAATCGAGCGTTCATATCTGCAGTTTTGGTCGCCAATTTTGTGCTGATACCGCTTCTGGTATGGGTCTTGACGCGTGGACTGAGCGATCGTCCTGCGCTGTTAATCGGCGCGCTCCTGGTTCTGCTGACGCCATGTATTGACTACGTCGTCGTATTCACTCATCTCGGGAAAGGCGATTCGCGCCTGACCCTGGCCGCCACGCCAATCCTGCTCCTGCTTCAGCTGCTCCTACTGCCCATCTACCTCAGCGTAATAACTGGCGGCGAATCTGGCGTCGTCATCGCTGTCGCGCCGTTTGTCGACGCATTCCTGCTGCTGATCGTGGCTCCGCTGTTGCTTGCGGTGGCTACTGCCGGGCTGGCGAAGCGATCGTCCATCGTCGAGAAATGGAATACCGGATGGGCCTGGCTCCCGGTCCCCGCCATGGCCGCAGTGCTGGTGGTCGTCATCGGTTCGCAGATCGGAGCGATCATCAGGGAAATCGAGCAATTGGTGCCGGTCATTCCGGTTTATATTGGCTTCATGACGCTTGCCCCACTGGTAGGAGCTTTCACGTCGCGCATGTTCAAACTGCCGGTAGCAGCGGCTCGCGCCGTGACCTTCAGCGCGTCGACGCGCAATTCTCTGGTAGTGCTGCCGCTCGCGCTCGCGTTACCCGACGATTTGCGTGGAATTGCGGCGGCGGCTGTGATCACACAAACCCTGGTCGAACTGGGCAGTGAACTGGTCTATGTGCGTGCAATTCCTGCCCTGGTCAAGTGAGCTGTACTGTCAATAGTGGACACGTCCGTTTCAAGCAGCCAGCTGCCGTCTGCTGATCTTTTCGGCAAAAAATTCTGGCGATAGATAGCCGAGACGCGAATGGCGCCGCTGGCGGTTCCAGAAGATTTTGATGTATTTCGTAATTGCCGGTTCAGCGTCGGCCCTGGTCCTATACCACTGGCAATGGATCAATCCGCCCTTCAGGCGTCGCCAGACGCGCTCCATGCGTGCGTTGTCATGGCAGTTTACTGCAAGTGCTCGGCAACCCTAATCCAAGCTTCTTACCTGGCTCGTGTTTGATATGTGCGCGCTCGCTTTGGTAACTGACGTATTATGTGTTCATCCAAGCGCGTCCGGTAGAGAAAAGCGCTGGGCGCGTTCTTCCTGCAATCTTTTGGAGATCCGATGTCGGATATTGGCAAGGACAGCGATGACGAATCAGGTTCGGACGCTTCCAACGAGCGTGATCGTGGCATTTTATGGAAGGTCTTGCTAATCAATCTGGGCCAGTGTTTGGCCGGGGTGACTGTCGGAATATGGGCATCTTCAACTGCCGTGGTTGGCGCTGGCCTTGACAACCTGGGTGACGCTGCAGTCTATGGCGTCAGTCTGTACGCGGTGGGTAGATCCAGCACAATCAAAAAGCGTGCGGCGCAATTATCTGGCTGGCTCCTCATTGGTTTCGCCTGCCTATTGTTAGTTGAAGTTGTCCGTCGTTTTCTTGGCGGTGAGGCACCGCTGGGACCAGCCATGATGGCCATGGCTGCAACAAATGCCCTACTGAATACCTACTGCATTCGCCTGCTGAAGCAGCATCGCGGCCAGGACGTCAATTTTAAGGCCTCGACTATATTCACGAATAACGATTCGCTTGTGAACGGCGCAATCGTGCTTTCGGGCGCGTTAGTAATGTGGACAAATTCAAACCTTCCTGATCTGCTGCTTGGAACAGTGGTTTCGTTCATTGCTGGGAAGGGAGGTTATGAAATCCTCTCAGAGGCAAAAGGACATCAGTCGTGATACGAGGTATTCCATTCGAACCCTGCACGCGCAACAGAGATACATCCAGTGTGGTGTACGACTAAGCTGACGGAAAGCGCCTTATGGCGGCTGGCCGTCGTAACATGATCGAAATCGCGGGCGGAAACGCAGTTGTTGAACCAAGTGCGAAGGAGGCACTGGTATTTTGCTAACCCGAGTTCTCTGTCTAGTCGGAGCATTACTGGCAACGCAAATCAGGGAGGTCTGACGCGGAACCCCGGACATTCTCATCAGGCAGGTATTTCCCTTCCCTCAGGTGATCAGATTTGTACATTACCAATCACAAAACGGCTGGACAGCAACGCCGGTATGCGTGAGAGGCTCATCCGCAAATCCTGCTGAGGTACGCTGTACCTTACGCTGGTGCTGAGAAACACAACGGCAACTTTCATCAGTTCGACGGTGATCCACTCGCCAGGGCAACGGTGACCATCGAGATATTCCCCCCCTCCCTGTGGAATGAAGCTGAAAGGGCTACGCTTCCATTGACGAAAACGTTCGGGCATGAATGTATGGGGCTCGTCCCAAAGCCTCGGATCGTGATTCGTCCCATACAAGTCGAGCAGGACCCTTTCTCCTTTCGGAAAACGATAGCCCTTCGATTCGAACTCCCGCCGCGTGCGCGCAGCTACCACCGGGAAAAACGGATAAAACCTGCGGACTTCTTCAACGAAATAATCGAGGTAGTGCGCTTCGGCAGCCAGCAAACGCTCACCGCATTGCGGGTGCTGATGCAAAGCCATGGCCGCGAACATGATATACCAGGCGACCGCGACCGTTGGCCTTGCAACGTTGATGAGTTCCACCGCCACAGTTCGCTTGTCGAGCAATTACCCAGACAAATCGCGATGCCATGAGATCGCATATAGTGCGCAGTCTTCATCCACCGTTAGCCGGTGATGACGCACATCTTCTACCAGACCCTCGATCCAGCGCTCAGCGCGGTTTCGCGCCCATCTTCCACGCCAGTGTCTTAGCCCGATCGCCGCGCCAGCATCGATCATCGCTACGAAGTCATCCGTTCTACTCCTGACTTCGGACTCAACCAGCGGGATTCCTGTCCAGGCACAGACGGCCCGGCACAAGCTTTCACACGCTTGGTCGAATAAAACCACCTGGAAGCGGCGCTCCCAATTTGCCGCGGACCTGTGCCATTGCGCGGCACTGAGCTCCGCCAGTTCCGCAATACGCTCGGCGCTCATCAAGGAGAGAAACATTTCCTTTCGGCACCGATGGGAATTACCGTCCAGTCCTTGCACGCCTCCTCGGCCAAACAGTGTTTCCTGGAGTCTCGATGGAGCAACACCGGTGCGTTTGAACCTCTCATTGTCATAAAATAGTCTGGCCAATTCTTCGCCGCGCATACAAACCGTCGATTGAAGCATCAGTCGTGGGCGAAACAGGTCGGTCCCCAGGCGCGTACAACGTTTAGTAATGAAAAGATAGCCGTCCCGGGCGAACGAAAGAGTACTGTCTGGAACACCATCTCGCGGTATCTCATGCATGAGCGTCTCCGTCAAATTGAGCCGTCTTCATACTGCCCGAGCACGTAGTTAAGCGGCGCTTGTTTCAGCACTGCTCATATCAATAGCGTCGCACGTGGGGTACGTGCCCCCGGCTTGTATTCGCCCGGTAGATTGCATATCAGGCTTCACACTAGCTCGAAACCGCGGGCGGCTTCGAACTAGTGATAGCGCCCTACCAGAACGCCAAATGGCGAAGCTTAGTTGGCGTACATTGGACTTTCCTCAACATAGATTGTTACGTTCGTTGCGTTTGGAAGGATGTTCGCCAAGGAGATCGGCGACAGGCCGAGCGTATCGAAGGTCCAGGTAAGGTTTCTTGGACCGTCTACAATACGGACAGTCTCGAGTCGCTTGACGTGAATCGATCTGGTCTTGCCTTCCACTATTGTGATAACGCGGTCAGGCGCTGCATTGGAGGAGTAGCCGAACGGTGCTGCTCTACCAGTCTTCGCTTCTGCGGCGCTCTCTGAGGGCATGCCCCCCTCATTGGCCCGCGAGTCGAGTGGAATGAACATGCACGCGAGAAGTACCGCGGATAAGAAGTTGATGTGAGTTTTCATTGAATTTTCCTGTTGAATGTTTGATTTTTCAAGCGCACTGACTCTCGACGTGGCCGATTGTGGGCCGCCATGGTCGGGAGTAAGTCAGTTGCGGCTGCATTATTTGTAGAGACGGATGGGGTCGTGCAGTGCTTGTGCACGATTACCCATCAAGCGCAGGCGGTAGTTGCCGGCTTCGATGATCAGTGCCATTTCGGCCGAATCGGGCCGTCCAGTATTGGAGACTGGTAATTTAGCTGATTGAGTCTGCCGGGATAGGAGCGCGACAGCCCTGACCATTCGATCACGGAAGAATCGCTGCCGAGGGGCTGCAAGTCGCATGCCGATACACAAGTTGCGCTGCAGCCAGCTTCGAGCTGCACGTCTATCGGATTTGCAGCCCCGGTTACGTCGGATACCGCTGCGATGGCCGACGCGTCGTCGGAAATCACGCACCATCCTGCCGCCCAGCCAGTCTGTAAGGGCAAAAGCGCGAACAATATGATCAGAAACAGGCGCTTCATGGAGTCCTTGACTGCTCGGTTACGGAAGAGAACACTGGAGTATGGCAAATTTTACAACGCCCGCCGGGCAGAAACATGGGTCTCGAATTGTTGTAGATCTGATTATGTTTGTTCTGTATGGGCTGGATCGTCGCCCTGTTCAGACCGCCCCGCGCGACTGGCCATGCTTCGGGTGGCAGTGCGCGTCCAGGGGGCGATGACTATCGGGTCTTGTCGGATACCGGAGGTGCTGCACGGCCACCGAACAGCGCGTGCAAAACGATGAGCGTGGCGCCGACCGTGATCCCGATATCGGCGATGTTGAAAGCTGGCCAGTGATGCGCTCCTGCATGCACATCGATCCAGTCAACGACGCCCATCCGCGCAGTTCGGTCAACGAGATTGCCAACCGCTCCGCCAAGGATCATCGCCAGAGCGATCCTTTCCGCGGAGCCTGTTTCAGGTTTCCGGATCATCCGGACGATCAGGATCGACGCGAGTACGGCTACAACAATGAAAAGGTAGCGTTGCCATCCGCCGGCCGTGGCCAGAAGACCGAACGCCGCTCCCTGGTTGATCACATGGACGATGTTCAACAAGGGTAACAACTCGATCTGCTGGCCGTAGGCCAGATGTTCCACGATTGCGGCCTTGGTGACCAGGTCGGCAAGTGCGATAAGCCCGGCGACCAACACGGCAGCGAGCGGTGAAAAGGGTTTGGCCACTATCGGTTCCTATACAGTTGACGGTCAGATGTTCAGCGCACGCTTGTCGACAGCGAGCGACGCTTCCCTGATTGCTTCATACAATGTCGGGTGCGCGTGGCAGATCCGGGCAATGTCCTCCGAAGACGCCGAAAACTCGAGCGCCATTGCCGCTTCACCGATCATTTCCGACGCGAGCGAGCTGACGATATGCACGCCCAGCACAAGGTCCGACTCGGCATCGGCTAGGACCTTGACAAACCCCTGTGCGTCGCCGTGGCCGAGTGCGCGCCCGTTGGCCGAGAAAGGGAACTGTCCCGACTTGAATGCGCGGCCTTCGCGTGCCAGTTCCTGCTCCGTCTTGCCAACCCACGCGGCTTCGGGACTCGTGTAGATGATGAAGGGGATGGCGGCGTAATTCACCTGCCCGGATTGCCCTGCGACGATCTCGGCGACCATGATTCCCTCTTCCTCGGCCTTGTGCGCAAGCATTGGCCCGCGCACGACGTCACCGATGGCAAACAGGTTCGGCAATATCGTGCGGCAGTGTTCATCGACCGGCACATAGCCGCGCTGGTCAAGCTCCAGGCCAATTGCCTCGATTCCCAACCCATCCGTATTGGGCACGCGCCCGATCGCCACGATCACCTTGTCGCAAGCGAGCTCCTTGGCGGCGCCAGCACGGTCGCGATACGAAATCTGCACCCCGCCGCCGCTGAGCGCGATGCTGTCGATGCTCACGCCAAGGTCGAATTTCAGCCCTTGGCCAGACATCAGCTTGAGCATTTCCTTGGACACGGCGGTGTCGCAGCCGGGCAGGAAGTCCGGCATGGCGTCGAGCAGGGTGACATCCGCACCCAGGCGCCGCCACACTGAGCCTAGCTCGAGACCGATCACGCCGGCGCCAACCACACACAGGCGTTTCGGCACCTCGCGGAAATCGAGCGCTCCGGCGTTGTCGCAGATGATTGCATTGTCGATCCGGGTGCCTGGCAGCTGGCGCGGCTTCGACCCGGTGGCGATGATCACGTTACCCGCGCTGATCTCCTGCACGGAATTTTCGGCCGAGACTTCCAGGGAATATACCCCGTCCTGCATCCCGACGAAGCGCGCGCGCGCCTTGATAAAGTCGACCTTGTTCTTCTTGAACAGGTATTCGATCCCTTTGGCCATTTTCGAGACCACCCCGTCCTTCCGATCGATCATCTTGTCGACCTCGATCGCCGCGCCGCCAGTGGTGATACCGTGCTCGGCGGTGTGGTGGACGACCTGTTCGTACAGGTGGCTCGACGCAAGCAATGCCTTGGATGGAATGCATCCCACGTTCAGGCAGGTTCCTCCGGGGCGCGCCTGGCCGTCGGGTGCGGCGTAAGGATTCGATTCAATGCAGGCCACGGACAAGCCGAGTTGTCCGGCGCGGATTGCGGCGATGTACCCGCCTGAACCCGCGCCAACGATGACCAGGTCGTATTGCGCTTTCATGTGATTCCTTCCAATGTTCGAGTCCTTGCGTTCACTCTACTGGACTGTTCAAATTCCCTCCGCCACGTTCTCGGGCGGACGGGCGAAGCGCTGGTAAAGCGTCGGCAGCACGAACAGCGTCAGGATCGTAGCGGAGATCAGGCCTCCGATCACAACGGTGGCCAACGGCCGCTGCACCTCGGCGCCGGCGCCGGTTGCCAATGCCATCGGGACGAAGCCCAGCGATGCGACCAGTGCCGTCATCAAGACGGGGCGCAGGCGCCGCAGCGCACCTTCGCGCACCGCTTGTGCCCACGGAAGCTGTTTCGCCACGTCGTCGATCGAGCCCACCATTACCAGCCCGTTGAGGACAGCGACGCCGGACAGTGCGATGAATCCAACGGCCGCCGAGATCGAAAACGGCATGCCACGCAGCCAGAGTGCGGCGATACCCCCGATCAGGGCGAGAGGCACGCCCGTAAACACGACCGCGGCCGAACGCCAAGACCCAACAGCCGAGTACAGCAACGCGATGATGAGCGCGAAGCAGGCTGGTACCACGACTGCCAAACGCATCCGCGCACGCTCGAGGTTCTCGAATTGCCCGCCCCAGGTAATCCATGCACCGGCGGGCACCCGTACGTCCGCGTTGATGCTTGCGCGCGCTTCGCTGACCACGCTGGCGATGTCACGTCCGCGCACGTTGGCCTGTACCACGACGCGACGCTTGCCGTTCTCGCGACTGATCTGGTTCGGTCCCTTGGCCGTCTCCAGCGCGGCCACCGACCCCAGCGGCACGAAACTGCCGCTTGGCGTCAGCACTGGCAACTGGCGCAAGGCTTCCACATCGTTCCTGCTGGTCTCACCCAGTTTCACCACCACGTCGAAGCGCCTGTCGCCTTCATAGATGGAACCAGCCTCCCGGCCCGCGATGGCTGCCGCCAGTGTGTCGTGCACGTCCTGAGCGGATAATCCAACCCGCGCCATGGCGTCGCGGTCCAGCCGCACATCGAGCAGCGGAAGCCCCTGCACCTGCTCTACCCGGACGTCCTCCGCGCCCTCGACCGCACGCAGTTTTTCGGCAACCTGCTCGGCGGTGCGGATCATGGCGTTGAAATCGTCGCCGTAGACCTTGACGGCAATGTCGCCCCGTACGCCGGCCAGCAGTTCGTTGAAGCGCATCTGGATCGGCTGGGTCAGCTCGTAGTTCTGGCCCGGGATGCCTGCAACCGCCTTCTCGATCTTCTCAACCAGCTCGGCCTTGCTCATCCCGGGTTCCGGCCATTCCGAACGGTCTTTAACGATGACAAAGGTGTCCGTGATATTCGGCGGCATAGGGTCGGCGGCCAGTTCAGCCGTACCTGTTCGGGAGAAGACCAGCTTTACCTCGGGCAGCTTGCCGACCGCCTTCTCGACAGCGAACTGCATCGCCTGGCTCTGGTCCAGGGAGGTTCCGGGAATGCGGGCGACCTGCAGCAACACGTCTTTCTCGTCGAGGGTCGGGAGAAATTCCTGGCCCAGCGTTGTAAACAGACCCAGCGCGCCCGCAAAACCGACGGTCGCTAGTACGCCGGTCAGCTTGGGCTTCGCGAGTGCACGGTCCAGCCAAGGTGCATAGGACGTGGATACGGCTTTGACCAGTCGGTTTTCCTTTTCATTGACATGGCGCGAAAGCCATAGCGCGATCGCCGCCGGCACAAAGGTAAGAGAAAGAATGAAAGCGAATACCAGGGCCAGAATCACCGTTACCGCCATCGGTGCGAACATCCGGCCTTCCACCCCCTGGAACGTCAACAGGGGGACATAGACGAGAATGATGATCGCCTGGCCATAGACGCTTGGCCTGATCATTTCGCGCGCGGCGGCCGCAACGGTATCAAGGCGCTCCGCTTTGGTAAGAGTTTTGCCAGTCGCATGCTGGTGTTCGGCGATGCGGCGCAGCGCGTTCTCTACGATGATCACGGCGCCATCGACAATCAGGCCGAAGTCCAGCGCGCCCAGGCTCATCAAATTTGCCGAGAGTCCCGCCTCGAGCATGCCCGCCGAGGTCAGGAGCATGGTGACCGGAATAACGGCTGCGGCGATCAGCGCCGCGCGCAGGTTTCCGAGTAGCGCGAACAGGACGGCGATCACCAGAAGCGCGCCTTCGGTCAGATTGGTTGCCACGGTCTTGATGGTGGCATCGACCAGCCGAGTGCGGTCGAGGACTGGCCGGATGAGCAAGTCGGGCGGCAAGGAATGTGCGATTTCCTTGAGTCGGACATCGACGGCGGCGGCAACGGTCCGGCTGTTCTCGCCAATGCGCATCACGGCCGTACCGACGACGACCTCTTGGCCGCCTTCGGACGCCGAGCCGAAACGCACCTCCTGCCCCAGGCCGACGCTAGCGACGTGCGACACCAGCACTGGCGTGCCGTTACGGGTGGTGATGACGGTCTTTGCCAGTTCTTCGGATGAGGTGATGCGCGCATCGGCCTTGACGGTGAGGGCCTCTCCGTTCTGGACGACGACGCCGGCGCCGGCGCTCGTGTTATTGCGCTCCAATGCCTCGCCCAGCATCGTCAGGCTGATGCCCAGGGCCGCTAGTCGTTGCGGATCCGGCGTGACCACATACTGCTTGACGTAGCCCCCGATGACGTCGACGCCCGCCAGCCCTTCGGTATTCTTGAGCTGCGGTGCGACGATCCAGTCCTGCACCGTGCGCAGGTAGGTAGCCTTCTCAACAGCGCCGCGCAGCACTTCCCGTTCCGGGGTGATATAGCTTCCGTCCGCCTGCAAGCCGGCCGACGTACCGACTTTCTGGGCCGGCTTGGAGGCGTACTCCACCGTCCACATGTAGACGTCGCCAAGCCCGGTCGCGATCGGACCCAGGCTCGCAGTAGCACCCGGGGGCAAGTTGCGCTCGACGGCGCGCAGCCGCTCCGCTATCTGCTGGCGAGCAAAATAGATATCCGTGCCGTCCTTGAAGACCGTCGTGACCTGTGCAAATCCATGCCTGGTCAACGAGCGCGTGGATTCCAGTCCGGGAATGCCGGCAAACGCCGTCTCGATCGGATAGGTGACCTGTCGTTCGACGTCGGCCGGCGCGAGCGCCGGTGCGACGACGTTGATCTGCACCTGCGTGTTGGTGATATCCGGTACCGCGTCGATCGGCAGGCGCGTCAGTGCGAATGCGCCGAGGATCGACAGCAGGATGGTGGCGATGAGGACGTGCCACCGCCGCGCAACGGAAAAGTTGACGATGCGAGCAATCATGGTTGGGTATCCTTCAGGAGCCGTTGAACGAGGAAATCAGTCATCGTCCCCTGCCTCTCCCTTGCCATGCTCCGCCTTCAGCAGATAAGTATTGCTGACCGCAATCTGTTCCTTGCCGTCGAGGCCGGACACCACCTTGACGTAGCCGGCCGCGTTACCGCCGAGGACGACGCGCTTGATCGCGAACCCTTCTTTCTCCCGGACGAACACGCTCGGCTTGTCCTCCACCGTCTGCACGGCGGTCCGTGGAATGGCCAGCTGGGTGCCGCCGGTACCGCCCTCGAGCGCGATCGATGCCCTGACCGTCTCGCCGATGCGCCAGCTTCCCTCCCCGTTCGACAGCCGTGCAATGGCGCGTACCTGGCGGGTGGCGGGATCGAGGACGCGCGATACGTGGGTGATGCGGCCTGCGCCGGTGCGGCCATCAATCGACACGTCCACCGCAGTGCCGACGGTGACGCGGGCGGCGTCGTTCGGCGACAGCGAAAGCTCGACGGCCAGTTCGTTGAGGTCGGCCACTTCGAACAGATGTGCGTCCGGCGCGACGATGTCGCCCAGGGCGATCTGCCGCGCCGTGACGTTGCCCTTGATCGGGGAGCGCAGCATCAGCCGGTTAAGCTGCCCTCCGCCCGTTCCCCCGGCGGCGGCGAGTTGTTGCTCGGCCAGGCGAAGGCGGGTGCGTGCTTCTTGCGCGGCATTGCGCGCAATTTCGAATTCCTGTCGCGAGGTGACTTTTTCGCCAAACAGACGTTCTTCGCGCGCGAACGTGGCTTGCGAGAGCTCGTACTGCCGCTTGGCGATTTCAACGTCGGCCCTGAGCTGGGCTACGTCACGGCTTTCGATTACAGCCAGCACGTCGCCCCGAGCGACCGGGTCGCCCAGGTTGCGCCGGACCTCGACAACCCGGCCGCCAACGGCGCTCGAGACGACGGCTGCATGCTTCGGGTCTGCCGCGATGACTGCAGGCGCCTCGACCGCCCCAGCGAAGGACTGTCGAACCGGCATGATCTCGATACCCGCGGCTTTGATTTGCTGGTCCGATAGCGATACAAAATCTTCCTTGGCTTCGGCTTCGCCTTCTCTCTCCGCAGCTTCGCCCCGCTCGCCGGCTTCGCCGCTCTTCTCGGCCTTCTCGGCTTTCTCGCCTGAGGCGGTCGCCGTTTTTTCACCCTGTTCGGCCGCTACTTTAGGGGCTGTTTCTGGCTTGGGGGAGCATGCGCTCAACAGGATCATCGCGGCGCACAGGCCCGATCGGAATACCGCTTGCATGGGTCAATCCTTATAAATTGGAGAGTTGGAACCTTGGAGCCGAGCCAGACGTGCCCGGGCAGTATGGAGTGCTGCGAGCGCGTCGACCGAGCTTTCGCGGGTTTCGGCCAAAGAGCGCTCGGCCTCGATCAATTCGAGTTGCGGGAATTTTCCTTCGGCGTATCCGATCCTCGCGATGCGCGCCGCTTCTTCTGCGGCGGCGAGCGCGGGGCCATTGGCGGCCCGTGCGGCCGCCAATGCGTCGGCCACCTCGGCTTCCGCCTGCGCGCTGGATTGCTCGAATTGCAGTGCGACGCCGCGGCGCGCGGCGGAAGCCCGATCGAATTCCGCCCGCGAGCGCGCCAGCGCGGCCGTGCCCTGATTGAACAATGGCAGTGGGACCGACAGGCCGAGCACAGCGGCCTTGTCGGACGATTCGCCGTAACGGCGCATGCCTGCGGTCAGCGTTACGTCCGGTATCCGGTCGCGCCTGGCCGCATCGACGCGAGCTTCCGCAGCGGCCACCTCGGCCTCTGCTGTTGCGATCGCCAACCCCTGCCCTGCTGCCGGCGTCATCTCGCTGCGTTCTATTTGCTCGAACCACGTGGACGCGATCGTGAGCGGCATCGCCGTGCCTGTCAGCCGTGCGACCGTTTTCTGGGCCAGTTCGGCGGCGCGTAGTGCTTTGCCCAGACGAACCTCCGTATTGATTCGCAGCACGTCCGCCCTTTGCTCCTCTATTGGAGATGCTTTTCCGACGCGCACCCGTTCGCGTGCTGCATGGTGAGCACGCGCAGCCAGTTCATGACCAGCTTTTGCGATCGCGACATAGCGCTCGTTGGCAGCAAGGGTAACGAACGCCTCGGTAATCAGAAATGTCAGCTCCGCTTCCGCGGAGCGCGCCCCAATACCGGCGGCGGCCCGTTCAGCCTGGGCCACGCGCATCCTCGCGCCGCGTTTACCACCGAGCTCCAAGGGCATTGACAGCGCGACCGTCTTTTCTCCCCCACCGAAACCGGAGTAGCGTCCCGATCCCAAGACATTTTCAGCCTCAAGGGAAAGTGTCGGGTTCGGTCGAAGTCCAGACTGGCGTACATTGGCATCGGCGATGCGCAAGGCTGCGTCAGCGCCCTGCAATTGCGGCGCGTGGAGTCTAGCCCGTGCGACGGCCTCGGCAAGCGTCAGTGGAGTGCCCTCAGCAAAGGCAGAGCCTGCGGCCATACACATGACCAACAGGGTCGTGGCGACAGAAGCATTGATCTTGATGCGCATGATTGGATTTGCTTGACGGATTAATAAATGAGCTTTATAAACCTTGAAGCCACTTTAATGTCAAGCATATGTCACGCACATTTACGATAGGACAGCTGTCCGCTGCGGCGCAGATGCCCCCAGCGACGATTCGCTATTACGAGAAAATTGGGTTGCTCGACTCTCCATCCCGCTCCGGCAGCAACTACCGGCTGTACGGGAGCGAGGATGTAGCCCGCCTGAGCTTTGTTCGCCGTGCACGGGAGATCGGGTTCACGGTCGACCAAGTTCGAAGCCTGTTGGCCTTCTCCGACCAGCGAGACGGCGACTGCTGCGCCGTGACAGCGCTGACAGAACAACACCTTGCCGAGGTCGAGCAAAAGATCAGAGACCTCAACTTATTGAAAGAACATCTTTCCCGTCTGCTGGTTTCATGCCGGGGCGGTCGATTTGCCGATTGCGGCATCATTGATGCCCTCGCGCCGGCGGGACAAGCCGGGTAGCTCACTCAGCGTGGTGCCAATCACAGGTCCTGAGCACACTTGACCTTGAAGCTGGTTGAAGGTTTACCCTCCAATAACCAGCCATCAAAAAACTCACTTTCATGACACAAAATCAGACCACGCCTTCTAGCGGCCTTGAAACCGAGCTGTTCGTCTCCAAAATGGACTGTCCGTCTGAAGAAAACTTGATTCGGATGGCTTTGGACAAAGTCGACGGCATCGATCATATCGCCTTCGACCTAAATACCCGAACCGTCAGAGTGCTCCACCGTGGGAGCGCAGATATCCTTTTCGACGTCCTTCAACCATTGCGACTGGGGGTGGAGCTTCGCAGCTCACGTCCGGCTGAGCCACGCTCTACCGTACAACGCACGATCAGCACGCTCGCAATACCGAAGATGGACTGCCCGTCTGAGGAGAACATGATCCGCATGGCGGTAGCTGATGTCGAAAGCATACATTCGCTCAACTTCGATCTCTCGGCAAGGCAGCTCCACGTAGCACACTCGGGAAACATCGATCCTATATTGTCGAAGCTGACACGATTAGACTTGGGCGCCCACCTGATCAGTTCCCGTCCAGACCTGTCCCAATCGACTAGCGGCTCCGATAAAGCTGGAGACGCGTCAGAGGCGAAGACGTTGCGGCTGCTGCTGGCTATAAATGCTGTGATGTTCGTGGTCGAACTCACATGGGGGTTAATCGCAGAATCCGCAGGATTAGTAGCCGATTCGCTCGACATGTTCGCCGATGCAGCAGTCTATGGTTTAGCGTTATACGCTGTTGGGCGCGCGGCTGCGCTAAAAACTCGTGCGGCCCACGTGGCTGGGTGGCTTCAACTCGTGCTCGCACTAGGTGCGCTGAGTGAAGTGGTTCGACGTTTCTTCTTTGGCAGTGAACCCGAATCTGTTTTGATGATGAGTGTCGGAACCGTAGCCCTCATTGCTAACGCGGCCTGCCTGATTTTGATCGCCAAGAAACGTGATCGGGGTGCGCATATGAAGGCAAGTTATATATTTTCCGCCAACGACGTTATCGCCAATCTCGGCGTGATCGCTGCTGGAGTGTTGGTTACCTGGACTGGTTCGCCTTACCCCGATCTTGTTGTGGGCACCATCATCGCCGTCATCGTGCTCACTGGTGCGCGCCGGATCCTTAAACTGAGGTAGCGGTAAAGCGTTTTTGTTGCATGAATGGCTGACCGGTAGGTGGCGAGCTGCCACCACCGGTCATGGAAGCTACTTTATTATCCGGTTTCACCCACCTATGGCATCAGGGAGACAGACTAAGCCGAAGTCCATCAACAGCTGGGAAGGCGACCTTACCAATAATATAGTCACCATTACTTCCGTCGAACTTCACATCAACATGACTCATTGTCGCGGTTTCTCTTCTGAAGTCGCCAACTCTTTTCCTCCCATCCCGCACAGCGACTAGCCACCAATAGAACGCTGCATACTCAGCGATAAACTGCGCCCGCCAACATATCCTTACCCGCTGTGCAAACTCGTTCCCATAAGGGAATCCCACATTCCAGTCCTGGAAATCTGCTTGGTCTGGCGATGCATGCATCACACTAAAATAGGTCTCGTAGCTATTTCTGAGCATGATGAAGGCTAATAATTTCATGTTGCAGCCGCTCGGAGAATTCAGAAGGTCTTTGATGGATTCGGCTCGATGACGAACATAGTCCTCATCGTCGAACGGTTCCGATTCTGCGATTACGCGAAGTAACCGTCGTAGCGTTGCACGATAAACCTTTATTGCAAGACTAAGTTTTTCAGTTTTCCAACGCTTCGGAAAAAGGACGCTTTTCATAGGGTCGCATCGTTCAAGAGCGATTTTCCAAGTCAAGACCACGAGTTGGGGAACTTCGCGTGTCGTGAAAGGTAGCGTTGCCGGCGGGGGGACTTGGTGAATAACCCACTGTAGCCATGTAGTTTCAGGCCTCAACCACGGCGAGAAATGATATGCCCGTGAAGACAAAAATGATTCCAGCTGATTGCGTACTGCTGTCGACTCCTCCCACCAATGATCAAGACTTTCAAAAGCTCGCGCGTATTCCCTTTTGCTTTGCTGTATCTCCAACCGAGCATCCACGCTCAATCCAACGCCTGAGATGGGACCGTTGCAGTGCGGGCAGACGTATGGCCTGCTTAGGATCTCTTGATGAAATCCATAAGTGGGCAAATGCTTGCCGCACGAGTAACAAGTATCGCGCAGTGCTGCTCCATCTAGCGGGCAGTGGGAGAGGAACTTCGATTGATGCCAGAAGCTATGATAAAGATGCCCTAGACATAGGGGACAATAGCGAAACGCAGTATTCCACCATATAGACCTATGTTTTTCAGATGATGATCCGAATACCTCTTTTTCACTCGGCTCATCAATCCACCAGCTGCTGTGGCTGAACACGTCCGGGTCGAAACCACGCTTATAGGAAAAAGTGGCATGCTCTTTCTGATAGCCCGCACCGTGCGTGCAATGGGTAAGCAGTTCTTTTACTCCGAGGCCGTTACGCCATGCGAATCGCCATATTGAGGAGACCATCGATTCTTCCGGCAAGGGAACCAAATCGAGCGCGGCGTTGGAAGGAAACTCTCTAACGGCGTTATCGTAAATCTTCATCGCGGTCTCCCTTGTGCCCGCTTGGCCTCACCTTTCATTTCGGCAATTGAGTCCGCCAAAAGTGCAAAGTCAACAGCGTCGTCCCAAGCTTCCGAGCTTGGAAAAACCCCCGGTGCGTCGCGATGGTGCTGGACCGTGAGATAGCGCCGTAGTGCCGTGAAGAATTGTCGGGCTGGAAAACCCACTTTGTGGACCGAATGCGGGGAACATTTTTTCACAGCGTCGAAAAACCTTGTGGTTTCGTTTTCCAGCCGAAATCCAGCGTCCCAGGCAGTCGGCATAAAGAACTGGGTCCAGGTCTGGGAAGTTTCAGCGGGCCAGACGGAACTATCATACTGAGCAAAAATTGACGCCACATCTTCCTTATACGAGAATGCTCGAAACGATTGACGGCGCCGTGCAAATCTAGAGATGAGGTCAGACTTGCCCATCTCCCGAAGGTGGCCAATAACGTCGGAAAAATCTGGGTCCTGTCCCATCATGATCGTTACCAACTGGACGCCTTCACGGTCCAGCTCGTTATAGATATCTTTCAGGAAGAGGAAATCTTCGAGACGCATGGCATTTGCTTCATCGATAAGGAGCACGACAAACGGTGACTGATATACTCGAGCCAGATCAATGAGGCGTCGCACAAGTCGGTGGCGCAGGTCGAAGGTCTCGCCACGAAGTTCCGGGTGACCTACCGCAGTAAGAAAATGTTTGAAGAATGCCCGGATCGATGAAACCTGCTGGTTCCAACTGTTATGCCGGATCACGACCAACTCGGGCATGCGGTCACGCAGTAGATGTTCGAGTAGTACAAGCGCGCGAGTCTTTCCTACACCGCTTTGCGCAGTGAAACAGCAACCGCTTTCGCGCACGAGCAGGATGTGGCGGACGATTTGGTAGAGTTCCTTGATTGGTTCGGTCAATAGGACAGTATTTCGATTAAATGCAGGATGGTCGATCGTCAGTAGGTTAGCGAATGCAGTCAATTTAATCTCCTAAATAAGTAGGACCAGTCTTGGGAGCTTCGAAATCGAAGAAGCTACCGGTCTTTGGCAAGATTGAAGGTGGGGAAGGTATCAGTGAGTCCCCTAGCGCCGCTTTATCACCGATGCGCTTTTGATCGGCCTGGACCTTGGAAAGGGAGAGCGCTTCCTTAGAAGCGCGCTTGGCGTTTCGAGCACGCTTGCTGCGTTCGCGCAGTTCGTCCGCCTTGCCATCGCACCAGCGTGCCGCCACTGACGTCGAATTCTCATGCAGGCGTTGCGACAGACCTGCCTGGTTCATAAGTGCACGGTTACGCCAGGAAATATGGTGTCCTTGCTTGTTCGCCGGGCCCTGCAGAGCGCCGAGCTGTTCGCCCGTCTCGAGTACGGTCGCATTTGCGACCTGGACATCGCGTCGATCGCAGTAGACGATGAGTTGCCGGTCGATGAGGTCGTAGGCGTTCGCAAGCGCGGCGTTTGTATATTTCCATCGCCCGAGAGTCACATGAGGCCGGATGTTATTCTTGCGGCTGCCGCAAACCTTAACAACTTCGACATGAGAAAGAAGCTTCAAGTCTTGCTGCGCCGGAATGGGTAAAGGCTGCAGAAACACTCCCGAATCGGAGCGATTCAAGCCATGCTGGAGCGCTCCTATCGGCGAAGAGAAATTGTTACCCTCATTCCCTTCCTCGTTGTGCTCTCTGATGCAGGCATAAATGACATCAATGAGGTCACGTATGGTGATCTCGAACTTCACGGCCTGCTCGACGGGCTTATTGCGGCGCGTGTCTTTTGGCCCAGACCCGAATGTGGAAGGCAGTCTTTTTAAACCACGCTCGCTCAGTTTGCCAAAAATCCTTTCAACTGGATGCCTACGCCACCACGCCTTGACCGGACCGAAATTGATCGCACAACCGAGTGTACGGATTATGTTATCGACGACTTCGGTCGCCGCATTCGACCATGCGTTATCCATTTTCAGGACGCCGAAGCCCTGGAACGCTATCTCGGGCATGATTTGTATGGGGAAAACCTTGCCGTCAACAGTTAATGGGCAAGTAGCCGCATCGCTTTCTTCGGCCGGTGGACGTATCGCGGACTCGACCACCTCTAGCACACTGTCCCCGCTCGGGTTCCCCTCGAGCGCTACAAACGCGCCCAGCACAAGATTCCATCGCTCCTCAATAAGAAAGCCGATGTGCCAGCGAGCAAGCGGTACTGGCAAGCGTCCGCCATCTTCGGTCTCCAGGATCAGAACTGAAGCTGCGTCGACTTTATGGAAATCTAATTGGCAGGCGCCATAGCCGCGAAGCTGCGGAAAAAGGCTGCGCCTCCCAGAACCGACCCCATGTCGACGCGCCGCTTCCTCTCCAGAGCGAGCCGAGAACCAGCGCGTTGCGTTCTCGCTCAGCAAACCGATACAAAATTGCCGAAGAGACTTGTATCCGCAATTCTTCGTACTGAATGGCCAGTCCTCCGACGTAAAACCCAGTGAGCGTAGCTGGTCAAGAAATTCACCATGAAGCTCGGCGTAGCTGATCCGAACTACTCGAACCGAACGCTCTCCAGTGCCAAGAAAGCGGTTCCGAATGTGTAGCTCCACTTCGGGAAATCGCGCGAACAGCTGCGATAGAGCACCTGCACACCCACCCGATCCTTCACCTAGCTCATGGACAACTGGAGCACGTCGCTCGTAGCCGCGCAAACGCTTCCAAGGCACCAGCGCACGAAAGCCGGCGATCGTGCCGTCCTCACCACCAGCCATGCATCGGCCAACCAGGTAGAAAATCTTCTGGCGCGGTATCGCCGTAGCAGCTGTGATCTGTTCGTGCGCTACTCCGTCCGCGTACATTGCGACAGCCAGCTTACGAGGTCGGTAAATACGCAGGATTTCTTCGTTCAGGACTTCCTCATCAGGTGCTGGCCACTGCGACAAGTTCGCAAAGGCAGCAGGAATAAGGGTCCGGCTACGTGGGACACTCATGACCGCACCCGGTCGAGTTGCGAGTGAGTTCCGAATAGGCGGCGAGTCAGATCGGTATGCACCGTGCCTTCCTGGAGCGCCCTGGCCACCACGGCAAGCATGATGCTCCGATCGGCCCGGGCGTCGGCCAAGACATCCTGTACGCGCAACGCGCCATGTCGAGACATTAATGCCAAGAACAGCTCGGTTTCGCGATACGTGGGATAAGCTTTGACACGGGTCATGATTGCGCAGAGCATGAGCCAGTTGTCCAGGAAGACTTCTTTCCCAAGCAGTTCAAGTTCGCTGCGCGCATGAACTTCTACACCGGCCGATGATGCCTTCTCTCGCAGACCCTCCGGAATCGAGGGATCACTTTCCTTGCCTGATGAAGAGCGCCCAGAACGAGCTATGACGATCCAATGCTCAGCGCCGTCGCGGCTGCGTACCCTGACATAGCCGGCATCACTGTTTGAAGCAACTTTAAAAGGATCATCGACGAGTTCGTAACCAGCAACGCCCGTATCACCTTCAAGTAGCATCAAGTGCATGAAGGGCACGTCACCGGACACGGTAAGGCGGCGATTGTTCTTGGGGGAATCGAAGATCCAGAGATTCGATACCTTGGCCGCGCGTTTGCGTATCACGGACAAAGGCGTAAAAGTTTCCCGCGCATGTGCACTTGCGCAAACGGGTTCTAAGACTGCTTTCACCATTGCTCTACCCTCCAGTTAATAGACGGATGCAGCTTTTTTGAAAACAACAGTTGACCGTCCGGCCGGAGAGCGATATCTTAGAATTTCCACGTTCGAAGATACTATCTCGGCCAGAAAGCGGCGGATCTCAGTTGTAGGGGGTTCGTCGTTTTCTACATTTATTCCTCCTTAAGGATCGCTGCGATACGCGCCGCTTGCTCGTGTGTAATCCTGGGCGCCGATTGAATCAATGACTTCACGAGTGGTGCTATAGAGGTCGAGGCCACAGAACTGTGACAAGTCGCGGCGCACCGATCTGCAACCGCGACAGCGAACAAACGGTGCGACTCAGCGTCGCTCAGTTCCAGCGCCTCGACGATGCGGCACAAGAGGAGCGTCGAAGGCGGCCCCTTTCTTGAATTCTCCAGCTGCGAGTAGTAGCCTCTACCCAATCCGGCACGAGAGGCAACGTCTGCTTGCGTCACGCCTGTGCGAATTCTTAGGGCATACAATTCACTGCCAAAGTTAGTTTCGGCTGCTCGCATGTTTTAAGGCGGAAGCTGATTTTGAGTGCGAATGCAGTTTATACAACTGCTTTCGGTATTCCGCAAGCAAAATATTCCCTGGGTTTAGATAATGCTGGCGATACTGCTTTCTCTGCTACGACGACCGCCCCAGATAATATCTGCGTTGGTGTTCCAAAGGCTGCACCACGTATATTCAGTTGCGAGACAAGAACGCGGTGCTCGTAAGGGCAGATGTCTAGATAACGCCTGGTCGATTCGCCAAAAACTAACTTTTTAGGGCGCCGTTGCTTGGCCCGAGGGTGCCGTTTCTCCATCTCTACGAGGACAGAGCATCTGTGTGGCAAAGCGCCTTCGCGCGCAAACCTGAAAAGTAACTTTTTGCGACGTCAACAACCAACTACGGATTATCTAGATAACGTCTAGACGAATCGCTCAAAACTAACTTTTAAGGCGACGCTGCTTGGCCTAGGGTTCGGTTTTGCCATGCCTACGAGGACAGTGGGTCGGTCCCGTAGCGATCCTCCGCGCCAAGCACCTGAAAAGTAACTTTTTCCGACATCAATAACTAACTATGGATCAAATCGGCGTAGCCGAGTCGGCAGCTCTACCAAGGAGCATTATGATTACTCCTGGAAATTGGTATTTCGATAAGGAAAATTGAATGCGATTGATGCTCGATGTTTTGCTAAATCCATGAAGCTTGAACTTCGTACGGAGGGTGACTATTGCGAGGATATTTGAAAGCTGAGCTGGTTTCAATTTGCCCAGTGCTGCCAACGTCTTGCTAACTAGCAGGTCAAGGAAAATGCGGGGATGTGCGCTAAGTCTACATCTATAGGTTTGAATTCGATCCCATCAACTAAGTCACCATATTTAGGTACAATGTTGCCGACGAGAGAAATGCCGAAGTACTCAAAATAGATGACTCTTGCACGAATCCCAAACAATTCAGTCACTTAGTCGAAAATTACGTCACCTGATTTAGGTACGAGTACTCAGCGACAGTTACCGCAACACCTAATGCCTAAATGGTACAATTGCTTGTTGCTCAACTTCTGCCTTGCTGTCAGTGCTTTTTCAACTCTCCGACGTTCTTGCCGCCCGTGACCTTCATGGCCCGATCCTGGTCGACGCGACCGGGATACCGCGTTACTGGGCCACAGTATGGTCGACGCTCTCGACTGCTCAGTTAGCTGACTCGACTCACATCAAGAAGCTTCGCTGCATCGAGTGCTTGTACCAGCATGCAGACAACTTGCTAGGCAGTTCCGCCCTGGATAACGCGCTGGGCTCACTCGATGACGAGGCGTTATCAAAAATCCTTGAATCGTGGTTCATGTCCCTTCGCAACCATGCCACCGGAACTAAAAATGACGAAGTCCTTTGGCACACAGGTATTGGGTTCGTGTTTTCCGTTATAGGTTGGTTGTCAAAAAGCGCTTCGGATGAACGAATCCTTCAGATAGAGCGACGATTACACCGCCTCAAGACACTGTATGGTCAATTGCATGTGCGGCGAACCAGCTCCATTGAATCAATCCGGTCCTTGCCTGCTAGCACTGTCGAGGCGTTATACACACTATTAGACCCCAGCTCTAATAGAAATCCGTTCACTCGCCAAGCAACCCGGTGGCGCATTTTCGTAGCATTCGTTCTCATGCTTCATCAAGGGCTTCGTCGTGGTGAAGTGCTGTTGTTACCTACGGACGCGGTGAAAAGCGCATTTGACCACAAACACAATAGGATGAAACACTGGATCAATGTCCGTGAAAACGATTACGAAAAAAATTATATTGATCCGCGATATTCTAAACCGAGCATTAAGACAATCCACTCGATACGTCAAATTCCGGTAAGCGACACGACAACAGACATTATTGAAACGTATGTGCAAAATTACCGCGGGCGCGCAAATCATTCCTATCTCTTGAATTCGCAAACAGGCATGCCACTTTCAACGGAAGCCCTCACAAAAGCATTTGCACTTGTAACCGAGAATCTCCCGAAGCAAGCGCTAAAGGAACTGCGGGACAGGACCGGAAAAGAGTCAGTGACCCCACATGACCTGCGCCATACTTGTGCGGTCGCCCGACTCCATCAGTTAATTCGACTCGGCGAACAAACGCCTGAAGCATTGCAGAAATTGCGCACATTTTTCAGGTGGTCCAAAACGTCCTTGATGCCATCGAGATACGCACGTGCCGTGTTTGAGGACCGGCTGGCCGATGTGTGGAACGATGCCTTTGACGCGCGCGTAGAGCTACTGAGGTCGTTGCCCAAAGGACATTGAATGAGTATTTGGAATCAACAGCAACTTTTTAAAGGCGACGGCGATGTTGTCAATGACGATATCTTGCAGCGCTTATACGTTGCCCTACCGAAGCTTCCGCCCGTGATTCGCTATTATGACGACTTCGACGACGAGCTTCGATCAATCCCGGCGCCAGAGAAACAGACAAGATTTGAGCTTTCGATTAATGGTGCTTCGACAAACGTTGATTTCGCGCGTTTTCACCCGCGGAGTGCCTTGCTCTTTAAGCACTTATTCGTATTCATCCTGGGGATGGATCGCAGTGTGGGAACCGCGATGTTATACGTTACGAGGGCTTACCCGTTGCCCTATTCGGACATATGCACTTTAGTAGAGGCTGGCCCTACAGGTATCGCACTGTTCTGGAAAGAGTTCCGGGCTCGCAATTATTCGCACCATGCGTATCGATGCGCTAAAACTTTGCTGCGAATGCTATGCGAAATTAGATTTAACGGTTGGTCAGAGAGCTACCAGACGTTCTTAAGTACTGCCCTGCCCTTGCCAGCCGTTGATAAATATGTTGGCGTCCGTGCTGGTGACGTTTTTTTGTCTGCTGAAGAAGAGGCTCTGATAGTCCGACACTTGGATTTAGCCGTCGATTCGGTGAAGGAGTGTACCAGCGATCGCAATATGAATGATTTAGCTGACACCCTTATGCTAACTTGTTCGTATCAGTTCGCAATGCGTCCTATACAAATTGCAAAGCTTGAGCGAAGCCATGTTCGGATCTGGCATGACAAGGGTTCTGATAGCCCGACTGTTCATCTGACCTTTCACACTGCAAAGCAACGGTCCAACGCTAGTCGCATCCCGATGACCCGTCGGGTGAAACTTGAGTGGGCTCCCCTTTTTGCGGCATGGCAAGCAAGGAGCAATGCCAGCGATGATCAAGAAGGCGGAAAATTCTTCCTGGTACAGTCGAGTGCAGAAGTCAGTCTGCGCATTGCCAACCTAGTGAGAGCGATATTAGGGTCTGTCGAGATCGGCACTGCTACTGATCTAAGACACACCGCGGCCCAAAGGCTAGTTGTTTAGTTTCGTGTGATCATGTTCCCCGTCGCAGCATGGCCTTGTTCCGTGCAAAGGCCGTGCTCGATGAGATAATTGCTGGCTTCCCGCATCGTTCATCAGCCCCTCGCAGAACATCACCATATCGAGCATGAGTTCACGCATTCACCCGCAAGCCCGCACCACGCCAAAAATCCGTCAGGAGATCAAGGATTCCGGCCTGTCCGACCGTCAAGCGGCCAAGGTGTTCAATATCACTCGGGCCACCGCTGCCAAATGGCTCAAGCGGGACGACGTGCAAGACCGCTCGCATCGTGCTCACACCCTGCATACGACCCTGAGCGCAGCCCAGGAACTGGTCGTGCTGTCCCTGCGCCAGACGCTTTACTTACCGCTCGACGACCTGCTCTACATCACCCGGCAATACATCAATCCCGAGGTCTCTCGTTCAGGCATTGCGCGACTGCTCAAACGCGAAGGCATGGCACGACTGGAGGACGTGATCCCTCAAGCTGAAGGCGAAACGATCAAGGCCAAGAAGACCTTCAAGGACTATGAGCCAGGCTTCCTGCACGTCGATATCAAGTACCTGCCACAGATGCCTGACGAAACCTCACGCCGCTACCTGTTTGTTGCCATTGACCGCGCGACGCGCTGGGTTTTTCTGCATATTTACAACGATATGACTGAACGTAGTAGCGTCGATTTCCTGCGCCGTTTGAAGCTCGCATCGCCGATCAAGATCACCAAGATACTGACCGACAACGGCTCGCAATTTACCGACCGCTTCGCCACCAAAGACAAGAAGCCCAGCGGCAATCACGCCTTCGACAAGGCATGTGGCAGCATGGAAGTCGAGCATCGCCTGGCGCCTCCGCGCCACCCGCAAACTAACGGCATGGTGGAACGCTTCAATGGCAGGATCAGTGAGCTGATCGCGCAGACCCGCTTCGATAGCAGGGCCGATCTGGAGACCACATTGCACAATTACCTCAAGCTTTACAACCACCATATCCCGCAGCGAGCTATCGGCTCAACGACACCGATTCAGGCGCTCAAGGATTGGCAGAAACGCAAACCTGATCTATTCGTCAAACGCGTCTACGATCAGACGGGACTCGACACGTAACGACGGATTATGTGACGTCACACGCTATATTTCCGTGAATCGCCCAGATCCGACCTTCGTATCTTTGGCGTTGGGCAGTGCTAGGGAGTTGCCTTCAATCTTCGAAAGATACGGGCAAACGGACGAAGACCGCGCTCTGACGATCGAGTCACATTCTCTGCGTCACCTGCAAAATACGGAGCTGTTCCGACTCGGAGTGGCGGACACAATTATTTCGAAGCGCTTCAACCGGAGAAGCGTCGCGCAGAGCTATGAGTATGACCATCGTAGCTTGGCTGAAGAACTGGACCAAATCGAGATGGCCGACGATCTGGAAATCATGCTGGGTGAAAAAGCAACCACGGTTGCGAAGATGATTGCCGCTGGAAAGGCCAACGGGCCGATTGTTGACTCCTTCCGCCAGATTCAGCGGAGCCAAGGTGACGCTGCGGCCTATGAATTTCTGCGCGCAGAGGCTGACGGTTTCCACGCCACTCCTTACGGCCACTGTCTGAACTCATTCACAGTCGACCCCTGCCCCAAACATCTTGAATGTTTTTCTGGCTGTCGCCATCTTTCGGCGACTGACCTGCCCGAGAATCGATCGAACCTTATCCGCCTCGAAGGGAAGCTAAAAGGCGCGATCGAGACCATTAAAGCGCGGCCCTCCAACAGCATTGGTTGGCGGAACCAACTGGAGCATGCCGAGCAGCGGCTTAATGGCGTGCAAACATTATTGGCTACCCCGGCGGGCAAGCCAGCATTCCCCGATGGCGTGGACCTTTCGCATGCCGATTTACACGGAATACTCGATGACTAAAGCAGAAAACAACGAACCATTTGCCGACGATGCGATGGTAAAAATTCTTGAACAGTTGCTTGCAGAGGATGCAGACATCACGGCACGCGCAGTTGCGCGACTTCACCCATCGCTCGCTGCGGCTTCCTCGATCACGCGGCACCCGGCCCGCATGGCTTTGCTTTCAAAGTACCGAGAGCAGCAGGACATGTATCGTCGGTGGAGCGGCCGGGTTTCCCGCATGTCCGGAACAGAACAATCTGTTGCGCTGGCCGCGAAGGATGCGCGCATCGCCGAGCTTGAGGCGGCAGTTCAGCTCCTGACGGCTTCACATGTTGCGATGCTGCGCGCAGTCGGTGAACTAGGCGGATTCAGCAAATGGGGTAAGTTTTATAAGGACTATAGTTCTGTGAGAGACAGCCTTGGCGCACTTGGGGCACTGCCGAACTCTACTGTACGCCCATTGGCCCCAAGTCCCGTACCGTTAGGCGAAGGCCGGACCAGCATTGAATGAGAGCTATTTGCTTGACCGCCTACATACTCGCCAATCGCCTCACCCGACTCTAGCAGTTTGCATCAGCAAGGATCTTAGACGGGAGGGTGTGCAGTGCTGCACATATACGGATCAGATTCAGGAGACTAACATTCCGCTCACCTCTTTCGATCTTGCCCATGTGGCTACGATCAATCTCGGCTTTATAAGCAAGCTCTTCCTGTGAAATGCCTTGATCTCGGCGGCAAGCACGGATCGCTGTGCCAATCGCTATAAGCTGCTGTGCATTGTCATCTTTGCCACCAAGTCTCATGCCCAGATCATCGAAGAATCGGGCAAAATAGGCCACGGCATCTACGCCTCAAACCTTTTGTACCGGCTACCTCATGCGCCCAAGAAACTATGACTCAATGCAACTAATGCGGGAGATCTTTGATAATCCGCCGTCGGCTGCCCTACCCTCGAACCTCTCTGACCAGTGGCTGGACGCGGCACTCAAGGATGTCGAACGCGTTATCAACGCCGATGCAGAGACGGAGCCAGACTTTTTGCTCTTGCCGCTTGAGCTCGTCCTGCACCTTCTAAATCCACCGGACGCTTCGTTTGAGATTTCTGATGAAGAACTCTTTCGTTGCATTAGGCAATATCGACTCGAATTAGCAATGGAAAAGCTTAGGCGGTGGGGCGTGCAGTTAGTACCACCTGCGAGTGAAGCGACGATTTTCGCGTCTAAGACGTCTTCCGTGCTATAGGCGTGCTCATGCCTTAGGCTACATACACGGAGTGAATGGCGACGGTGTGGCAGTGCAGCTCTGGCGCCTTGCTGCTCTCCAGCAGTTTTGCGCAGCTGCTGAATTAGAAGAATGGTCTAAAAAGACATGAGTAAATTTAATAGAAATCTGGTCAGCGTTATCTTATTAGATGCTTACGATACTGTGGTCGAGATTCGCGACAAGCGTAGGCCTTTTCGTCAGCTGATCCAGCTTGGCGCCAGCCAGGGTCGGAAGCCTGATGTGAACGACGCAGCCCTTCTGATGAGCCAACCGGTCAACTTGCGCCAAGCAGCTGACTTATTAGGAATTCAGCTCGGTGACGCTGACTATGAGCGTCTGTATAATGACTTAAGAGCAGAGATTGCGTCGATTACGCCGTTCCCAGAGGCCTTATCCGTTCTGCACAGCTTGAGAAACCGTGGCTTTAAAGTGGCACTGTGTTCAAATTTGGTGCTCGACTATGCCGCGCCCATCTCAGCGGTATTGCCGTTCGTTTTTGTTGCTTACGCCTTGAGCTTTGAGACCAGGGCAATCAAACCAAACCGTGCCATTTATGCTAGTGTCTGTCAGCGGCTGCAATGTGCGCCTAGCGACGTCGTTATGATTGGTGATAGCGTTAAAGCCGATGTCGAGGGCCCTCGCGAGTTCGGGATGCAAGCGTTTTTACTAGACCGCAAGCTCGGCTTTAGAAGCTCCGATTCGATTCCTTCGCTGTCTGAGCTTTTAAAAATCCTTGACGACTCGTCGTCAACAGCAGCTTAAAAATTCGGGCGTGCTCTGGTTCTCAGTGATCAGTTCGACGAATCGCCCAAAATGGATTCGGAACAGCCGACGATCTTCGCTTCTCTGTTCTTGGGAAAAGCGCTGACCCTCGTGAAAGATATTTGAGTTGTCGACGTATACGCAAATCGGTGTTTTCATATTTTTCCTTTATGCGAGCGACTCAACGCGTTCCATCTTGTCGCGATGCACTTTGGTCGGTGGTTCGATCGCTTCTCCATCAATAATTCGCACCGCAGTCGCCGTGTCTCCAAACACGACCTTGCTGCCCGCGTGATACTCGTTGACTGCCTCGACTTCAAAAACTTCGCCAGAGCGAAATATCACTCGCCAACGGCGCCGCGCCGCTGGGTTGTGTTTGAACCCGCATCCACGAGCACAGGCATCTACCCCGTAACCGCACGGCTCCGTGTGCTGGCCAACACGACATAGAAACCAGCGGCCAAAGGCGTCAAGAAGATTCAAAGTGTTTCCCAGGACTATCAGCGTGGTTTGGCAAAGCGCGTAGAGCACTCGCCCGTCATGAGCCAGTTTGCCGTACGATTCTCTGGATAGAACTTACCGTTGCGTTTCATGAAGTCGGCATCGCCCCACATATCGCATGTCGTTCGTTTGAAGTCCGGCGATGGCTGCGTTGCCTGAATCGTGAAGTGGAGATCGCCTACCTCATCGCTCGGTTGTTCTAGCTCTGCTTTCAAGTCGTAGCTGTACCTCGGCCACCGGTGATAGTAAGACCGATGCTCTTAATCCTTGCTGCGACACTAGTACCCTTGCCAGCCGATCCGGAAACGGGGATCGACATCGCGAGCTTTCCAGCATCTTCTGCATGAATCCTGTGCAGATCGGCCGCTGTTGCCTCGTAATACCAACCATGTCAGCAAACATCCACCAGACCAAGTTTTTGCGTTCGTTCTCATTTTTAGTTGGTAACTTTCGAACGAATAACATCCATTACATGCTGGTAGTGGTCGAACTGCGAGCCAGCCAGTCGCACGCCACTGTTCCAAAGGTCATCAATAAACGTTTCTGTACCAGCGCGACGCCGCTGCTCTGCCGGGCGTGCGACCCACTGTCCGTACACTTCATCACGGTCGCGCGATGGATTTTTCTTGCTCATGCTTTTCCGATATACAAAGGGTTAATCGCAGATTAGTTACTAGGTCGCTCAATCGCGCCCATGATTCCACGGATTGCTATGAATACCAGTACAACACCAGCAACGGATAAATTTACGTTTATTCCCTCTAAACGCGATACATACGAAGGATCAATTGCACAGAAGATCAGTGCAAATCCTGTTGGAATCGTCGCCCCTGCGAGAGCACCATTCAGCAGGGCCTCTAAGCGCGGGCTTGCCGATGAGCTCAGATTTTTAATCCATATGATTAAAAAACATAGAATAAATAAGATGACGGCAAGCTGATTATTGTACTTGAAAAATAGTTCAATCAATCTTTTCACCTTGCTGCTTCCGTCTATTCCAGCGTCGTTGAAGAATGCTTACCAATCCTCCCGCCATACCGGCGATCGCGGCAACTAACTCGTTAGGGAAATGCCGATCTAATGAATTGAATATCCATATCCCTAAACTACCAGCTAAAATCGCTCCGCCAGCAACGCCTATAATCCGCTCAAGGAAGCGGCTACTTGACCCAGTGGATTTATGATCAGTATTCATTTTTCCTTTGATGCTCACTCAAACCGTTCAGGCCATTTGACGAAGTACACATACCGACCGATAAACCATATCGCGGCCAAGATCGAAAGCCCGCTGCCACCTAGTAGGAAGGCGCTGACCGTAGACCGAACCGGTTCAACTAAGACCGAGAATTGCCCAGCATCGTTGCCACCGATATCGCTCGCCACAACGGCGAGAACCAGCAAGAAGACGGCCAGAACACCGTAGCCTACAGCTTTGCGCTCTGATTGCTTCAGCATTGTGACATAGGGGTCAATAGAGTTTCTGTAGCCCATATCTTTTCCGCTAACGTTGTTTGTTCTTGCCGGCCGCCTTGAACTTGGCCATATCCAGTGAACCGAGACCTCCGGCCATGCACTTCGCGTAGACAGTCGCTCGCGCATGCTGTGCACTCGGGCCGACTGTATAGACCCAGTTAACGACAGCCGTATCCCGTTCATCAAGCATCTTCTGCTGCGCTTTTGGGCGTTTGAAGTCGGACATCGCAGGATCGAGCATGCTCGCCAATACTTGTTCTTCGGGCTGACCAAGGTGCATAAGGTTTGCGGCTGACTGGGCGAACTTTCCAATGCCAAGGCATAGTTCTTCCGTCTGAGCGTATGCAGCTGGGGATAGATGAGCGAGCGACAGAACGAAGATAGATTTTAGAAGCCGTATATTCATTTTTTGCGATCTCTTCTCGGCTTCCGGCCGGCTCGGGGCGCCTTCTCGGCACCATATCGTTTTCCGTAGCGTTTGGCCGCCGCTCAGAGCTTTGCACGTGCGACGTTGCGATTCATATTAGCGAGCGTTTAGTCTGGCTTCTTTTATGGCAGGCACTGAAGTGCTGTTAGCTAGATTCGCTCCATCGAAGAGCAAATAATAAATATGGGTCGCGGATATCAAGAACGTCTTTATCTCCATCCCATTCAATGATTGCAGCATTTGCTGCGTCGTTTGCGAGTGCGGACATATGGGCGCACGCGCCAGTTACACTCGACCCTTGAGGGTGCTCGCGGAGGCACACATCTGAAATGCGTTTAAGTAAGTCAGGGTAACTTAAGGTAAGTTGAGGAGGAGGAAAGGCGAGCGCTTTTACTATAATTGGATAGACGTCGCTAGCAGTTTGATCTTTCAGTACATACGGTTTGCGATCTGTACCACGAACCTTAGGCCCTTCTTTCATAACTCGCATTACCGAACGGTAATCATTTGTTTGTGCGGCACGACGACAGATTCTATCAATCAGATCAATAGTACCTGTTACGATAAGTTTCTCAGGCGTCGTTTCCTTAGCGTCGATCTCAAAGCACAGATTGAGGCACAACGATTGCATAAGTTGGGGAGAGCCAGCAGCCTCCATAGCAAATGCTGAAATTATCGAATCGGAAACCTGCATATTCAGTTCTTTGAAACCTTTTGAGGCGATTTTTGACAGTTCAGGTGCGTCCCAGTAATCGAAGTCGAGATTTAACATACGCCCTCGAAGATCCGCATTCGCAATTACAACGTCATCGGAGTGATACGGGACAGCGGCAAGTATGAACTGCGCCCCCTGGCGTACGGCTTCTTTTATTACTTCAGCAACTTGGACTTGAACTTCTTTCGCAATATAATGGAAATCGTCAACAAAGACGACAAGTCCGCTACCCTTTAGCTCCGTTACTAGAAGAGCTAAGTAATCTGGGCGAACGTCGGCCGTTGTGCTCCCTGTACTAGTCCATTTTCCCCCGAGACTCACCGTTCCCTTGGTCACAAGTGGCACACCACCTTCAATGCTTGCGCTGCTGTTTACCTCTGAAATTTTCGAGTCGAGCGCGGTGGAAGGAATTGGAGTACCGATGACTGTAAAGATCCGCCTCCATAATTCCTCAGCTGCTGTAATGTTTGCTCCGCTTACATGAATCAAGTTATCGCGACCTATTACTGATTCGACAAAAACAGTTTTTCCCGATTTGGATGGCCCGGAAATCACAATCACGCTACCGCCAAGTTCGAGATTTTGCTCAAGGATCTTGGTTTTTTCTTTTAAATGTTCACCAACCAAGGTGACAGTGGGTAGATCGTTGGGAGTAAATACTTCAGTGCGTTTCATATGAGCCTTTAGCGAATATCGGTTAGGACGCGGCGTATAATTTTGTATGCTTTTTCGATGTTTCGAGAGCGGGAAAAACACCGCGCTATTTTTCCTTTACGTTCAGGCACTCACAAAGTGTGACAGCTTTAATGACAACGGAAAGACGTCTCCGGCGCGATAGTCGCGCTGTACCGGTTCTAGGTCGCCGAGCTTTCCCGAAATTAGACCGTGCTTGCCTTCTCCAGGGCCAGTTACAGACAGGCCGAAGTTGCGCCAGAAGGTTGCAACTGCCGGGCGGTCGTCGGTTATAGTGCCATGGATCCGCGTCTGCGAATTGATCCATGGAGATCGCTGCAATACCTGAATGGCGAGGTTGACTAAGAGCTTACCGTAGCCCTTCTGATGCCGATTTCTAGAAATCGGCTCAGGACCGTTACCTACAAGGTCCATAAAACTGACTCGCGACGGACCGTAATTGATCATCAGCGCGACCTTGTCGTCTTGCCGACTCGATAGCAGAACCTGCAGCGTCAGATCACCAGAGGTATCCCCAGAGATCCGTACTTTTGGATAGCTTTCTCCCGACGGATATTTAACCCGGTAAGGTGGACGCATCAGGCCACCGTTTTCGCAAATTTGGTTACTCGAACTCATCTTAATAGCACAGTTCTCCTTGGAATTATCCCGAAAGCCCAAGCATAGTCGCGGCAGTCGCAGCAAGTGCATAGCCGCCCTGGATCTTTGTTGCAATGTCACAGGCGTTCGCAACATCGCCGACTACCTTACCCACCCGCTGCATGATGCTCCGCTCCTGCTCAGACAGCCCTTGTGTAACTTCTGATAGCGTGGCCGCCTCATGGCCACTTATACCGTTAATACTTTGCATTGCATCACGCAGCCGCTCCGTTCCAGAAACTTTATAGTTCCACAACGCGCTGCGAATGGCCCGAAGATGGCGCAGTAAGAAAAGCCTCAAAGTGCTTGGGAGATTCGAGCTTTCGATATCAGAAATTAATTTATCAATCTCAACTGCAAGCGTTTTTACTTCGTCTGCGATATCTGTCGATCCGTCCGGGCCTAAGACAAACCCAGCCCACTGAAGCATAACGATTTGTTCCTCCCGAACCATCTTCGCAATGTCATCCCAATGACTGTGCATATTACGAGTCGAAGTGACCGACTTAAGTTGTGTGAGATGGGGTTGATATAGTTCCACGGGAACTCCACGATCACGCAGCAGCACCCCCAGATGAGCAACCTCTTGATTTACTGCCAGGGCAGACTCAGCAGCAATCTCGTCAAGTTCCAGCCCTGCCGGCCCGTGCCTTTCAAATAATGTTGACCAGGCGTCCACCCCGCTTGGTGGCATATTGCGAACCGACGTTTCCGGCTTGATCGAGCGAAACTGCACGAACAGATGATGTAATCGCTGAGCTGAGTTCATAAATGATCTTCTACTTGTCCCGACTTCCGGTCAGGTGGCGGGGCGCCGTAGCGCAGTTTTCCGATTTAGTCCATACGCTGCAAAATTTGCCCGATCTTCTGATATGAACTCGCACATGCTGGATTTAATGCCCCTACCATTCCCAACGGGGTAACAAACGATGAAAGCGTGTTGAAGGCGTTCTGTCTGGCTTGTTTTTTAGCGCAATTGACCGCAGTTTCTCGCTCCCCTAGTTGGGTAACGGAGTCACGTAACATCTTGCTGAGCGTCTCGGGTACTTTTTGGCGTTTGAGTTCTTCCGCCTCGTCTGGCTTCTCTATTTGCAAGAACTCTACGGAGTTGTCGACACACGCGCGAAGCGCGTCTACGACTATTTGACAGGCCGAGGGAATATTCTGTGCCGACGCAGAACCGGCCATGCTCAGCAAGCCGACACTAACAAACGTCGCAAACCCTAGTTTTGACATCCAAATTCTCCTATGCATTCATTCCTTGGGCTGGCACCACGCCCCCCCTTCCACTGCTGGCACAGCCGCGTCGAACGCGGCGTGGGTACTACTGGGCGTTTTCCGCTGCTAGTTAGTCTATGCGACCGACGCTGTATCGGAAGAAAGGCGAGTAGTCTTGCGGGCCAGTTTGTTCCTGCCCAGTGCCGACAGCCAAAAGAATCCAGCCTTGTTCCAGCAAGGGATTCAGCTGAGGCTCAAAAACGTGACGTACTTCCTTGACCTTATGCAATGGCGACGTATCTTGGCTCATGTTCTACTCTCTGATTCGTTGGATATGAAAGCTAGCACTGTCCTAGCGTTTAACTCCCGGGGAAAGCACCGCGCCTGCCCTTTCAATGCCGCAGCCCCGTCTAGCGGGGCGCCGGGTGCTGCTTTGCGATTTCCATTACGACGTTGCGGCATACTTTGCACGCTGTTCAGCGATGTACTCTGCACAGTGTTCAGCTAGCAAATCGGAACACGACCAGTCATCAACGACGGGAGATTCGGTGGAGGTGAAATGGGACAAGCCCAGCTCGACTAAGCGTGCATCCACGCGATTCTGGTAATCTTCGCTAGCGCGGCGGTGGGGTTGCATGCTCATTTTTTCGTAATCCCTAGAGTTTCGCTTTAGTTGCGAAGTGACATTTCCTTGACGACTGATTATGGTTTTCGGCTGCACACAAAGTTCACCAAGTCGGACTTGCTCGATCCGGAGAGAACGTCGGTCCACCTGCCAGGTGCGCCCGTAAGCTTGTCCGGTCCGTCCTCGCTGTAGCCCATATCGCGATACTGCATGGACTTGCAGTTGATCTCAGTTTTCGAGTAACCAGTTTCATTGACGCCAACACGTTTATGCAGCGTGGTAATAATCCCGCCTTTGGTCTTCGCGTCCAGCAGGTAATACTTGCCTTTGTCAGCCATGGTGCGAGGAATCTGAGCCTCTGTAGCATGGGCTGCGATACCGGAAGCCGATGCTACGATCATCAGGCTCGTGGCCAATACTTTGCGCATCTTGGTCTCCTTCTTTGGTTGATGAAACACGTGGTTGCTTTTCCGGGACCGTAAGGTGTTCCCTCATTTGACGCGACGATATTCCATCGACCCGGCGCCTGTTGGCATGAGTAGGGTGTCAGTGTCCTTGACGTAGCTGACCCTGGAGGAACCGAAAAAGCCCGATATCTCCAACATGCCATCCTTGAAAACTGCCGGGAGAACTTGCGTGTCGAGATGGTTTCGTCGGAATGCGGACGGCTCAGTGACTTTGATTACGAAATTGTCGCCATTTCGCTCGATAGCTGCCGTGCGATTCTTGTATTCCTTCGCCTGCCAATTGCCGACATACTCGCCGCCCTGCTGACCGCATGCCGCGAGTGTCACAGCGACGGCAACGTGGGCAAGGCCTTTCATCCACTTTTTCATCTTTTGTCCTAGCCGGCCACCGGCCGGTGCGGGGCTTGCGCCATGTTCTATTATTGATAGCTCACCGACTTCCATTTTTTCGGTAGATCATCCGCGCTGCCGAAGTGCGCGTTCGATCTTCTGGTCGGTTTTGTATTGGCTGAGCGCATACACGGCCCAGATAGTCGCGGGAATCCAACCGATGAGGGTGCACTGCAGGATCAAGCAGATGACTCCGGCAAAAGGGCGCCCAATGGTGAAGAAGGTCAGCCAGGGGAGAATCAAGGAAATGATGAGACGCATTTGTTTTCTCTTTCAGTGCCCCTGTTTACGCGAGGCGCCGCTCGGGCTTAGGCCCATCTTCTTGAAAGCGACCGTTCCGGTCGCTTTGTTCAGTGTTTTCCTAGAGCTTTCCAGACGGATTACAGATTGCACATTTCGCCGGACCAGGGAGTCGGTTATCACAATTAGTGCTAAGTTTTGTTCGGGCGCACACGCGGCCGTCCTGCTTGAACTCGATATTAGCATTAAGGCTGTCATATTGTGCGCGAATCTCCACACGCTTTTTCGCATAGTCTTGCTTTAGTCGTACCCGCTCTTGTTCCTGCTTCGTGGTCCCAAGGCGCTTCCAATTCAACGCCCTTCGTCGTTTTCTTTGTCGCATTTTTTTCCTAGCTCAATCACTGTCATTTTGCGCACGTCCGACAGTCTCGCAATTCTCTGAGTGCTGAACTGAGGTTCTACGAACGCTGGGCCAGATCGCTTTTGCTGCGTCAAAAACCAGCTTGGGATTTTCGCCACCAACGATGCTGATCGCGAAAGTGACGTATATGGAATCCCTAGTTGGGGGAGCATACGAAAATTCGAGACGATGATTTGGAAGCGCCGCAGCCAACCGGTCTTGATACACTTTCTGGTCTACTTTGTAGTCAAGCAGCGTTTGAACATCAAAGGAGACGCGGATGACATTTGACATGTTATTCATACTTTCCTAGGTGATAGTCCTGTCGAGCCGGCGATGGATTAGGGACGCCATCGACAGCAAATCCTCGGCGTCATCCTTAGACATATTCCAGTGAATGCGGGCTTCGTGCGCAGTCGTATTCCTGAACATTCCGGCGACTCCTCGTAGCAGGTTTGCGAACCCTTTTTGCTCGCTTCGTTCGCTGTCGGTCGACAATGGATTGATACGAACCAGAGGACATTCACCCGCAAGTGCCTTGTCAATAAGCGCCGCACCATCTTCATTAAGTCCGCTTTTCGACCGGAGTTTGTCCATAACACTCTTTACGGCCTCCAAAACTGCATGAAAGTAGTTGTTTACCAGAAGCTCTTCTCTACAGAATTTTAGGACGTCAGCGTGCACGCCTCGTTTCACCAGGTCGGCGCGAAGCTCTTCAGCACGGACCCTTGCCTCCGAAATTGTGCGCGCCTGCGCTACCTCTTGGAGCAAGCCACTATGATCAATTGCCAACCCAGCGAACAATAGAGCTTGGTTCAGGCGAACACGCATGGGCTCGAAGCGATCAGGGTTGGATACGTATCGTTCAGGCTTCATTGACTTCCGGATGAACGCGAGTACATGCAGCCTATCCTGTCTGCTATTCTGGTCAAGAGCGAAAGCATTGTAGAGCCGAATGCGTTTGGTCGCGCTCGGATCGACGTCCGTGATACGGCTCGCGCTGAGCAGAAATCCGATTTCTGAGCCTGTTAGCCCGCTTGAGGTATCACCGAGCGCAGCAGCAATTGCTTCCAATTGCGTGTCGGTAAAGAACAGAGAACTCATATTTTTCCGCTTTGCTGTGGTCAGGTGCTAACGGCCTCGATGTCAGCCACATTAACGAAACAAACAGTGCCCGAATCCGACGTGATGTTCACCACATTCGGCGCTTTCATTGGATCCCACTGCGAGAGCGTGCCGCTGAATTGGTTTCCTCCGCGCGTATAGATTGTGATCGATCTGAAGTAACCTTCTGCGTCCTTTTTTAGGTAGGTGTCCAGTATTGCTCTGATAGTATTCATTCGTCATGTCCTTGTTAAGTCGGCACCGTGCCGGCCTTCTCAATGCTGCTGCCCCGTCAAGCGGGGCAATGGGCGCTGCTGGGCCTTTTCCTTGTCAGTTCTGGTGATGCTCAATGTAGGCCGCTTTGCTTGTAAAGACCTTATCCGCGCCGGCCAGGTGCAGCGTCAGACGGAGCCGCGCTGCGAGCCTGACAAATGCATTATCGGGGCGGTTGATGAGCATGCGGCCCGCGCACTGCTTATCCGTCTTCTTGCGGCAAACGAACGAGTCGGCCGACAAAATGTCCGACATCCGTTCAGCACCCAGCCAACCCTTCAAAGTGTCTTTGCGAAAGGGGCAGTCTTGACAGGGCGCCTTCATGTTCGGCAGCGATCCATTAGCGATTCCCGGACTGACTTAGATGCGACTTTGCAAAGATGTTCTCGCCACTCAACCATGCCTGTTCTGGAGCCGCATGATCTAACGCAGTGCTAACTGCAGCGGTAAGCTCAAGCCAATTAGTGTCTGCCTCAGGAACGGCAATCGCCAGACCATCTTGCAGTCCCTGCCGCACTGCGTTGAAAGCAATCATGCGAGCTTTCTCATGAATCAGCCCGAATGGTTTGAAGCCAATCCGTTTGCCTCGTTTGCAAGCTTGGACGTCGTACGATGTGAACTCCGAGCAGGCTAGTGGCCGTACCGCGTAGATCGTGCAGCAACCATCTGCGCTTAGAAACGCGCACGGTTTTTTGATATTGACCCGTGCTTTCAAACTGGTGCCGCGAGTTGCCTTGTCAAGGCTTCGTACGCGCCCCACAACTTCTTCCATTTGAATGCGTGACGTCGATGCTCGCAGGTAGCGGACGATTCGGAATACCTCCGGTGCGGACACTGAGACAAGCTGGTAGCAGCAGTGTGAGCAGCCGGTCGAACAAGCCACCGGTGGGGAAGCCGGGTCGAGGTGCTTTGCAGTCGCAGCCTCAGCAAAACCATCAGCATCTTCGATAACGCGTTGCAGGAGATCTGGGCTGGGAGTCGGAAGCAAAACTTCCGAAACCGCCTCCTGCTGAGCTTGCCGAATGCGTTCCTGGAGCCGCAGTTCAGCCTCGCTAGTTTCAGTCACCACTACACCGCTACGTTGATCAGTTCTCATTTTTTTCGGGTTCGCTCTTGGACGCTGACTAGGCATACCCCTGGCATACCAAGGACGTTCCGCAGCGCGTGTGATGTTGAAGAACTGCTGCAACGACCTGCTGTTCGCTAACGCCGGCCGCGGCGGCCGCGAGGGAAAGGGTCCAGGTTCTGCGCAACGCCTTGCCGAGAGCGATCGCGCCCACATCGTCAAGCACCTCGCCCGAAGTGGGAAGCATAGCCGCCGCGTCGACGTCAAACTGGATCAGGGCCGCAGCCGCAATTTTCGCACTCATCGCTTACTTCCAGTGCACTTGCAGGGCCTTAATTCCGTTTGCGGGTACGATGAGATCGCCCAGTTGAGATGCGCGGGCCCAGAGCTGCTTGGCGTCGTCAGCAGGAATCGCATTCAGGTTGAACTGGCAGAGCAGCTGGCGCGAACGCCAAGTGGTCTTCGCCGCTTCAAGGCCTCGACGGAGGCCGTCCAGGCTATCGATCAAAACTGCTTGCTGAGGGGCGAACAGCACCGTTACACCGTGTTGCTGGCCCAATCGAGCAAGATGGGAATAGTCATCGCTGCCAGATTGATAGTCCAACTCGACTAGCTTACTTTTCTGCCGTTCAATCAGTGCAATGGCAGATGCTCTGTCTTGAGCCTGGATTGGATCAGATTGCATGTTCGTTTTCCTATCGTAGTTTGATCCCAAGCAGCACTGACACGGCGTGCAGTTTTTCATCTGTTAGTGCCGCCAGATTGCGGGCGAGTTTTTCTACGCGACGGACCTCCAGAGGCGGCGTCTCATCGTTTAGCATTGTGCCATTGCCCGTCGCGAGCCATCGAGCTTCAACGCCGAGCACATCCGCTAATGGAAACAAGAGGCTGGCTGAAATGCCGCCATCAGGACGATTCTCGTAATTCCATGCCGCCTGCGCGCTGACGTCGATAGCTTCCCCGACTTTCGCTAGCGAGAGGCAGGAATGTTCGCGAGCCAGCTTGAATCGTTCAGCAAAAGTAGTCACAGTTTTCCGTTGGTCTAGATTGCTTCACTGATGGGGACGATACGACCGTCGATACGCATCATGAAAAGCGAGGCGCGTTCAATCAATGCCGGCGCCAGGTGAAGATCGGATTCGTCCAAGACGCGGTCCTTAAATTCGGCCGTAACCAAGTCGGCGCGCCCAGGCCGCAAGATAAGTTCGACGCCGGCAGGGATGTCGGTCAATAAGGCCGACAGCTTTGCAGCCAATGCCGCCTGTTGTTTTGTCAGTGCCATCTTTTCCGGTCTCGTTTAGTCGTTGGACTCGAGCTGGCTGCGGATATTCTGCTGACGCTCGATCATCTGGCTGGCAACGAATTCGGCCATGCCGTGATTGCCGCCGTCGAGGTAGCCGGCGAGCTGCTTTGCATCGCTGTCACGGCCCTTGTAGTTGATCGCTTCGGCGTTCACCTGGTCGATCATTTTTTGCAGCTCGGCGGGCAAGCCGTGTTCCTGCGCTTGGCGAAACTTCTGCTGACGCTCGAGCATCTGGCCGGCGACGAATTCGGCCATGCCGTGATTGCCGCCGTCGAGGTAGCCGGCGAGCTGCTTTGCATCGCTGTCACGGCCCTTGTAGTTGGTCGCTTCCGCGTTCACCTGGTCGATCATTTTTTGCAGCGCGGCGGGCAAGCCATGTTCCTGCGCCTGGCGAAATTTCTGCTGACGCTCGAGCATCTGGCCGGCAACGAATTCGGCCATGCCGTGATTGCCGCCGTCGAGGTAGCCGGCGAGCTGCTTTGCATCGCTGTCACGGCCCTTGTAGTTGATCGCTTCGGCGTTCACCTGGTCGATCATTTTTTGTAGCTCGGCGGGCAAGCCGTGTTCCTGCGCCTGGCGAAACTTCTGCTGACGCTCGATCATCTGGCCGGCGACGAATTCGGCCATGCCGTGATTGCCGCCGTCGAGGTAGGCGGCGAGCTGCTTTGCATCGCTGTCACGGCCCTTGTAGTTGGTCGCTTCCGCGTTCACCTGGTCGATCATTTTTTGCAGCGCGGCGGGCAAGCCGTGTTCCTGCGCCTGGCGGATATTCTGCTGACGCTCGATTATCTGGCCGGCAACGAATTCGGCCATGCCATGATTGCCGCCAGCGACATATCCTTCTACCTGACGAACATCACTGTCGCGCCCCCGGTACTCAATAGCACCTTGGTTAATTTGGTCAATCAGGTTTTGCAGATGCGCAGGTAGCGTTCCACTAAATGCAATTTGTTGTGACATATTTTTCCTTGCGCCGGCGCCGGCCGGGCGCGGGCGCCATTAGGCGCGGTTCGTTCAATTTCGCGGCCGAGAAAAATACGGCAGCGTTTTCCGTGCTCGTTAAGCGTCTCGCAATTCGTATGGGCCCAGTGAACCCCGGCATTCGCGCGCTTTTACGTCATACACAAAGACGCGGTCCGGCGAGAGGGCAATATGCTTGAAGATACCGATAACCGGCCCATTGCTAATGCTTACCTTTACTTCATCGTAGGCGGAGAGAAATACGAAAATTTGCAGGTCACCGTCGACGAAATCTGGAGTGTCGTTGATCGCAAAAGTGTGGTCGAAATTTTGAAGTACGACTCGTTTCATGATTTTTCCTAGTTGGCCGGCACCATGCCGGCTCTCTTAATGCACCAGCCGCGTCGAGCGCGGCGTGGATAATGCTAGGTATTTTCCCTTGTTCAGCCGCGCTTGATGCCGGTTGTCTGCATTGCACCATCCGATGCGATGGAGATGTCCAGAGTCTGCCCATTATCGTTGGCACGAGACACCATTTCACGCAGAACGTTCTTTCGCTCTAAGTTGTATTCAAGCTCTCGTGCGGCCCTATTGGTGATCTCAAAGTCGCCGCAAGTGGCATTAGAGCAAACGATATAGCGGCGGTTGCCGCTGTCAGTCTCTTTCCCTTTTGCTCGCTGTCCGCAGAGGATGCAAGTTGTGTTTTCGGCGTTCATATTTTTCCTTTAGCCCACTCAACGTCGGCTCGGGCTTTTCGCGCGGCCGCATAGCGCGGCACCCACGATGAGTGAGACTATGCTTAATCCAGCGAATAGCCATGAGATACGTGCGGCGTTCCAGTCGTTCGCATACCACATCAATCCAACACCCGTGGCCGCGACCAGGCCGTAGACGACGCTCTGTTCAAACCACCATTTAAAATTCCTCACTGACGTTTTCCGAGGTCAAACAAATTAAACCTATTCGGCACCAGGCTTGTCCAGAACGACCTCATGCATTTTTCTGATCGCGGTAATAACGATGCGTCCGTCATGGTAAAGGTGGGTTCGATGGGTTGATCTTGCTGAGCCGTCCCAATAGCACGGGTCACCGTCCATATCCTTCCAGCCAAATTCGCGCTGAAAACCATAGACATGCATCCGCTCACCATAATTATTTCGATCCAATCCGGATAGCTCATCCTCTACTTCGTCCATGATCCGCGTCATGAGCGCTAGGGCATCTTCCCGGCCTTGAGCTGGCCTTGCTTTTTTAAGCCTGGCCAAGAATATGGCAAAGCGGTCCGCTCTTTTCATAACATTTTCCCTTGTGCCGGCACCGCCAGCTGCGGGCGCCACCAGGACGCCGTTTTCCGATCAATTTCCAGCGGTAGTAACACGGAGCTGATACGCAGCTCGCTCACCAGCGATTTTGTCGCGAAGCTCGCGAAGTTGCGCGTCTCGATCCCAACCATTAGGATTAGCCGAAATAGGTGGCAACCCGGCATGCTCGCGCAGTCGTTGAGCAATCTCCGACACTTCAAGGCCAAGAACTGCATAACCATGCTGACGAGCCCAAAAAAACTCAGCGTATTCCGGAGGATCGTCGTACTCGCCGACACCAGAAATATACTGCTGGAGTTGTTCGACTCGATGGGGTAAGCCCAGGATGTCATACATCAGTCCACCAGGTAGGGCTTTCCAGTTCACTTCAAACTCAAGCGGATCGAACGTGGGTGATGCAACCGTCACCTCATGACAGCCGTTACTTGCAGCCGGGCACCCTTCTTCTGTTCCATCGTCATGTGCAACGTGGAGACATTGGTTCGCAAACCTATCCAAGTGAGCGGCAACAAAAATCGCCAAGTAAACGGTCTCCTTCTTATTACGCTCTAGCTCACGTGCCTCTTCGCGCTGAGACGTTAAACGTCCGCCGAGCCATACACCTCCAAGGCCAGCAGCCGCAGAAATCACAGGTGAGATCACGCCGGGAACCAGACTCCAATCAACTGCCATGTGCATTCCTTAAAACTGACTAAAAAGGCTTTCCTCTACTCGGCGCCGATCATGCGGCGCACTTTAGTCAATGCCGCTTCACCGGACCTGGAGTCGAGCTTGCCAGCTGCGAGTGCTTTAGCTTCGGCAGGAGTGAACGACACAGTAACGCCGCTGACAACGGTGGGGACAATCTTGATCTCTCCCATCGTCACTAGGACATCAAGTTCTTGGCCGTCCTGGAATCCTGCCTTGTTGAGCATCTCGCGGCTGAATGTCGTCCCTTGCGAGTTACCGATTTTTCTTAGCTTCATTGCCGCCCTCAGAGTGATTACATCGTAACCACTTATGCAAAAGTTGTCAAAGAGAATGTTATCACACGTAGCTACGCTAGAGCACGCTCTCAAACATCCTTTCAAGCCTTCTTTGCGACACCTGCAGGTACGGACGAACATGGTCCAATTCGGCGTGTCCGAGAAGCAGCTGGACGGTCTCGACCGACTCGCCCTGCTGGATGAGCCGTGATGCCATTGTGCGCCGGCCGCTGTGTGATGACCCGCCACGTATGCCGGCATCACGATACAGCTTCGTGACGTGAGATTGGAGGCTGTCGCATGCCTAGTAATCGACCGGTTCACCGGCCCAGTTTAGGCGTCGTTTGGTGTTCAAGTGGAACTTGTACCCTTTACGAGTAAGCATCAGCTTGCTCGACGGCTCCAAACCTCGATAGCGGCCCGGATTGTCAAATATCCGCAAGCGCCCTACGATCCGAAGGTCCTAGTACCTATCGACTGCTTCAATGGCTTTGGCATGACCCAGGTAGATGCACCGCTGTCGGCATCCTTTTCGTTATCGCTGCGCGTAGGCTGATTTCGGTACGCAATGCGCCTGAAGGGAACAATACGTCCTGCACTTCAATCTGTGCGATTTCTGTTATGCGCATTCCAGCAGTCAGACCCAGCCACAGGTTCAAGCAGTCCCTTTATGGATGCCGACTTGTAGAAGCTGTGACGCGAAGAAGATGACGAATTTGCCCCGGCTGGAGCGTGGTGGCTTGTGCCATGCGAACCTCTGAATAGGATGAGTTGGAGATAAATTCAGAGAAAGAGCCGCGCGGGCTCTTTTTCGAGCATATCACGGCATGTTCGCTGGCGTCCTCGGAAAAACCGCCGGCGATGATAGCGGTGTTTTGGAATCACCCACTACCGCCACAGCGACGAAAAATTGCGGCTATGCCTCTGACAGCTCATCCCCTGCAACGATATCTCATTGAAATGGGTCGCCCGAGCGGACGGCTTCACGCAACAGCAAAGCTGGAAATCAACGGATCGCGGTCGACGGGTGTTGCGTTCAAAACCGGCGCATGCGCAACACTCGGTGGAAATTTGCGAACGCAACACGGATCGATGGAATATTCGATATTCAAGAATATGGATGCACGCAACACCACCCCAAAACTACCAAGAATGCGAAGTAAGGCCGACGAGCTCGCCGACCGTCTGATCTACCCGAACTTGCAATAGCCATCTGAAGCAAAGCTGTCAGACGCCGCTCTCCGCATCTGTCTCACAAACTTGCTTCCAACCGCTTCCAGAAAATGCGTTGGGCCATTCGCTGGACGTGCTGTACGCGCGCGCGGCCGTTTCCCAGCCTCACCCTACCGCATCCTGCGCTCGACCAGTTGTGCCTCGAGCACGGATGCCTGCGCCTCGACGGCCTGCAGCTGCTCGACTTTCTTCGCCTGGTTGCGGCTGGCTTCGCGTTAAAGATGCGGAGCCTGCTCGACCGAACCCATTTCCGTCGCGAGCGCGGCCGCCTCGTTGTTCAACCGCGTCAATTCCTCCTGCTTGTAGGACGCCGCGATAATGGACAATGTGCGCGCACTCGGCGGCCACGACGTACGCAGTGGCGGCTTCCTGTATCGCCCATCGACCGGCGCACGTGACGTCAACGAGCTGATCGACCCAGCGTTAGGCTACACAATGCCTATCCGCAGGCGGTTAACGACCGTCAGCAAATCATGGGACTCGGCTGCAAGGAATTGTCGTGCCGGCCGGTACTACAGGATCCTCTGAGCCACCAGGCGGAAGCTTCGCACGGGACCTCCACCGTCGACGCGATCCTGAAGAAGCGCGAACTACAGTAACTGTCACTCCTGAAGTTCCGAAATCGCCGCACTGCCCGCCTGACGCTCGCTAATAAGCAATCCTGCATCTGCGGGAGTGGCCATACAGTATATTCCGCCACTCGAGAAGATACGGTAAGCGCTCTAATTGACACTGCAGCAGTGGCGATTTTAGTGAGACATTGGCGCCGCAGGCCGAGACCAAGAACCTGGTTCGGTGACGGCTTTCCTCTGCACAAGCAGCGTGCAATTGTAAGTGCGCCTTAACCCCATCCTTCCTGGCTAGCGAATTCGCAGGATCCAGTCACGCACTTGCCGGCGGAATGAAGGCCGACAGCTTCACCTGATTAAACTCCCGCAACAAGGCGCCTGCCGCCTGCGCCATCGCCACCTCGAGCGCGCTATTGATTGCGTGCTCCTGAGCACAACCCGGATGATCGACATTCGCGCCGATGGCGAAGATCACCGGTTCCTCGAGCGCCTGGTACACATCCAGCACCGTGATGCTGTCCGGATCCGCCGCCAGCACCCAGCCGCCATTGCGGCCAGCCGTCGACCGCACATAACCCGCATCGCGCAAACCGCCCATCATGCGGCGTACCAGGACAGGATTGGTGTCCAGCATCACGGCCAGCTCCTCCGAACTCGTCGCTCCCTTGCGTCCGTGTATATGAGCCAGCGCATGCAGCATGCGCGCCAGCCGAAAGTCAGCTCTCATCGATATCCTCCTGACGCAAGGATACCGCAACTTCGAAAGTATCGGTATAGGGATGGGCAATCGCCACTGCAGGAGTTTCGTTCTCGGCGATGCATTGCAATGCCCCGCCCTCGCCTGGTCGCATTGGTTGTCGACCACCATCCCTTGGTGGCCTATGTCTCTTGTGTTGGCTCTGCCGAAGTTCGCGACTTTTCGGATCAATTGCATGTGGATTAGCTTCGTTGGTTAGTTACGTTTTTTGAGGGGCGTGAAGATAGTAAGAACACCAGCTTCATCAGCAGCTTTGGCACACAAGATTGTTGCAGCCCAGTATTTAATAACCGACAATGATTGCGCAATCAATTTGTGTCGCTCCCTTGCCGATCCGAGCTCGCCCTACTAGGCCTGCCATGCAAGGGCAACTTTTTCGAGGTCATCATGATTTCTCTACGCACCCTGGCGGGCATCGCTTCGCTGGTCGGACTGGCGGCCTGCTCGGCTCCGGGCAGCCAGACCGGCGCCAACGGCGTATCGGCCGCAGCAGCCCTCTTCGAGCGCTTCAGCTACGAAGGCCGAGCGCAAGAAACGGCAACGCCCACCGCCTCCCAATACCGCAACCCGATCCTGTCCGGCTACTACCCCGACCCGTCCGTGCTGCGCGCGGAGGATGACTATTACCTGATCAACTCGTCGTTCACGAACTTCCCCGGCCTGCCGCTGTTCCACTCGCGCGACCTGAGCACCTGGACCCAGATCGCCAACGTGATCACCCGTCCCTCGCAGGCGAATTTCCAGGGCCTGCGCTCGTCACGCGGCATTTATGCCCCCGACATTTCGCACCACAAGGGCGTCTTCTACGTGGTCACCACCTGCGTCGATTGCGGCGGCAATATGGTCATGACGGCGTCCAAACCGGAAGGCCCCTGGTCCGAGCCTGTCAAACTGGCGTTCGGCGGCATCGATCCTTCGCTGTTCTGGGATACGGATGGCAAGGTTTACCTGGTCGGCAACGACGCGCCGGCCGAACAGCCCCGATACGATGGCCACCGCGCCATCTGGGTCCAGGAATTCGATCCTGCCGCCCTGGCCGTCAAGGGCGAGCGCACCCTGCTGGTCAATGGCGGCGTCGACATCGCGGCCAAGCCGAGCTGGATCGAAGGCCCGCACATCTTCCGCCGCGGCGCCTACTACTATCTGATCGCCGCCGAAGGCGGCACCGGCGACAACCACTCCCAGGTGGTGTTCCGCTCGGCCAGCGTGCGCGGCCCGTTCACGCCTTACCCGCACAATCCTATCCTCAGTCAGCGCAAGCTCGATCCGGCGCGCCCGAACCCGGTGACGTCGGCCGGCCATGCCAAGTTCGTCCAGACCCCGGATGGACAATGGTGGGCCACCTTCCTGGCCACCCGCCCCTACCGCGACGGCTTGTACAACATCGGACGCGAGACCTTCCTGCTGCCCGTCAGCTGGAAGGACGACTGGCCGATGGTACTGGAGGACGGCAAGCCGATTCCCTTCGTCGCCGCGCGGCCGGCGTTGCCGGCGCAGGCGCGCCCCGCGTTGCCACTCTCCGGCGACTTCGCCTATGTCGACGAATTCGACGCCGCACGCCTGTCCGACGCCTGGATCGGCGTGCGCACGCCGGCGGCGCCGTTCCACCGGCTGGAAGCGGGCCGCCTGGTGCTCGAGCCGCGCGGTCGGCTTGGCGATCTGGACGGCACGCCGGCCTTTCTTGCGCGCCGCCAGCAGCACCACATCGCCACGGTCGGCACCAGCCTGCGCTTTCGTCCCGTCCGTGAAGGCGACCGCGCCGGACTGGTGGCTTACCAGAGCGATGCTTCGCACCTGTTCTATGGCGTGACCCGGATGGGCCAGCGCAATGTGCTGGCCCTGACCAAGCGCGCCAAGTCCGACGCCGACAGCCTGCTGGCCAGCGTACCGGTGAGCGATGACGCGATCGACCTCGAGATCCGCATCGACGGTGGCCGCATGGACTTCTTCTACACTGCCGGCGGCGTGCGGCGCGAACTGCGCTCCGGCGTCGATGCAAGCTTCCTGTCGACCAGCAAGGCCGGCGGATTCACCGGCACGATCATCGGCCCGTATGTCTGGCGCGCCGACGGTGCGGATGCGCCGTATTGATGAGTCCCCAGTCTCCTGGTCGCAGCTGGAACTGCGGCCAAGGTTATTCCTAACAAATTTTGTTATGCGCTACCATTTTAAGTTTAGCAATGGTAGGCTTGCCGGACAACGTGCAGGAAGCATAACAATATCCATAGGAGGAGACTTGGACCGACATCCGCCAACATTCAGCGCAGGCATGCCCGCGCCCCGCGCAGTCACGGCCGCTTGCCTGCTGGCCGCGACGCTCGGCGCAACACTGGCCATGGTGCCGGCTGCCGCGCAGCAGGCGACCCGATCATCCGCGCCGGCAACGCAGCCCGAAGGCCGCCAGCGCATCGGCTTCAACGAGGGCTGGCGCTTCACCCTGGGCGATCCGGGCGGCGATTCGGCGCCCTACCTGTACGACGTGCGCCCCGAGGTCGGGAAGTCGGCCGACGGCAAGGACGCCGACGCCAGGCCCGACCAGGCGGTCCAGGTCGAGCGCAGCGGCGTTGCCCTGCTCAAACCATGGATCCTCCCGAGCGGAAACGCCTTCATCAAGGATCCGGCGCGCCGCCACGCGCGGCCGGCGCTTGACCCGGCCATCGATGCGCCGTTCGCGCGCCTGGGGTTCGACGACAGCGCCTGGACCCAGGTGCGCCTGCCGCACGACTGGGCGATCGCCGGCCCGTTCCTGGAAACCGGGCCGTATGGCGGCATGGGCCGTCTCAAGACCTGGGGCCCGGCGTGGTACCGCAAGACGCTCGAGCTGAGCGCGGCCGACCACGGCAAGCAGATCTACCTCGACGTCGACGGCGCCATGGCCTACGCCAGCGTCTGGGTCAACGGCCGCCTGGCCGGCGGCTGGCCCTATGGCTACAACTCGTTCCGCATCGACCTCACCCCTTACGTGACGCCGGGCGCCAGCAACCAGGTGGCGATCCGCCTCGACAACACACCCGAATCGGCCCGCTGGTATCCTGGCGCGGGCCTGTACCGCAACGTCTGGATCACCAAGACGGCGCCGCTGCACGTCGGCCAGTGGGGCGTCCAGGTCACGACGCCGCGGGTGTCGAAGGAATCGGCCCAGGTGGCCTGGCGCGTCACCCTCGACAACAAGGGCACGGCGCCGGTCAAGGCCGATGTGGTCACCGAACTCTTTGTGCTCGACGCCCAGGGCAGGCCGACCGGCAAGCCGGTAGCAACCGTGACGTCTCCCGCATCGACGGTCGCGCCGGGCGCCAGTGCCAGCGTGGACGGTAACGCGACGCTGGCCAAGCCGCGCCTGTGGGGCCCGCTGCCGACCCAGCAGCCCAACCGCTACCTGGCGGTGACGACGGTGCGCCAGGATGGCCGCGTCGTCGACCGCGTCGAGACGCCGTTCGGCATCCGCACGCTGCGCTTCGACGCCAAGGAAGGCGTCTTCGTCAACGGCGAGAAGATCGTGCTGCGCGGCGTGAACAACCACCATGACCTCGGCGCGCTCGGCGCCGCCTTCAACGTGCGCGCGGCCGAACGCCAGCTCGAACTGCTGCAGGAAATGGGCGCCAACGCCCTGCGCCTGGCCCACAATCCGCCCGACCCACAACTCCTGGCCCTCACCGACCGCATGGGCATCCTGGTGGTGGACGAGGTATTCGACTCCTGGCAGCGCAAGAAGACGCCGCTCGACTTCCACCTGATCTTCGACGACTGGCACGAGCAGGACCTGCGCTCCATGATCCGGCGCGACCGCAACCACCCGTCGATCATCATGTGGAGCATCGGGAACGAAGTCGGCGAGCAGTACACCGGCAAGGAAGGCGCCGAGCTCGCGCGCCGCCTGCACGGGATCGCGCGCGACGAAGACCCGAGCCGGCCGACCACCCTGTCCATGAACTACGCCAAGCCGCACATGCCGCTGCCGGCCGAGGTGGACATCATCAGCCTGAACTACCAGGGCGAAGGCATCCGCCAGGATCCTGAGTTCGAGGGCACCGACCGTATCCGCACGCCGCCGCAATATCCCGGCTTCCACCAGGCCTTCCCGGACAAGGTGATCCTCACCAGCGAATCGGCGTCGGCGTTCAGCAGCCGCGGCGTCTATTTCTTCCCCGTCCATCCCGCCAACAGCTCGATCGTGCGCGATGGCCGCGGGGCGACTCGACACTGCAGCAAGTGAGCTCCTACGAACTGTATGCCGTCGATTTCGGCTCATCGGCCGACAAGGTATTCGCCTCGCTCGACCGCCATCCCTATGTCGCCGGCGAATTCGTCTGGACCGGCTTCGACTACCTGGGCGAGCCGACGCCGTACTATGGCGCGCGCAGCTCCTATACCGGCATCCTCGACCTGGCCGGCTTCAAGAAAGACCGCTTCTGGCTGTACCAGTCGCGCTGGCGGCCAAGCCTCAAGATGGCCCACATCCTGCCCCACTGGACCTGGCCGGATCGGGTTGGCCAGGTCACGCCGGTGCACGTGTTCACCTCGGGCGACGAAGCCGAGCTGTTCGTCAACGGCAAGTCGCAGGGCCGCAAGAAGAAGGCACCGTTCACCTACCGCCTGCGCTGGGACGATGTCAGGTACGAGCCGGGCGAGGTGCGCGTGGTGAGCTACAAGGCCGGCAAGGAATGGGCGCGCGCATCGGTCCGGACCGCGGGCGAGGCGGCCGCGCTGCAGGCCAGCGCCGACCGCGCGACGATCGACGGCGATGGCCGCGACCTGTCCTTCGTCACCGTGCGCATCGCCGACAAGGCCGGCATCGATGTGCCCCGCAGCATGCAGCGGGTGCGCTTCACGGTCGAGGGTCCGGGCGAACTGGTGGCCACCGACAACGGCGATCCGACCAGCTTCGAGCCGTTCCCGTCGCCTGAGCGCGCCGCCTTCAACGGACTGGTGCTGGGCATTGTGCGCGCCAAGCCGGGCGCCAGCGGCCCGATCACGGTGCGGGTGACGGCCGACGGCCTGGCGCCGGCGTCGGTCACGCTGCAGGCAAGGCCGGCGGATAAGGCGATCGAGACCCACCAGCGGCCGTAATCGTCGCCCTGGCGTCAAGCCCCTTGCGCGTCGATCGGCAGCGGCGCGTCGGGCGCCACCAGTCCTGGTTCGCGCAGCGCATGCCAGAAGGCGGGCGGGGTGTCGGCCTGCAGCGCCAGCTGGTCTTCGGCCACCCGCGCTGGACGACGCGCGCCGGGCAGCGCCGCCGCGCTGTCAGGCCGCGGCGCGGGTCCTCTTGCGGAATTCGGCCGCCTTGTGCCGGTTGCCACACAGCGCCATGCTGCACCAGCGACGGCGATGCGATTTGGTCCGGTCATAGAACCACAGCACGCAATCGGGGTGCTCGCACTGTCGCACGTATTCGAACTGCCCGTTGGCCAGCAGCTCCGCCACCGACTCGGCCACCTGCCCCAGCGCCTGTCGCGGCGACGGCGTGGAACGCCGCCGCCTGAGCAGCGGACCGTCCTCGCTCCACTCCAGCACCGGCGCCGACTGCATCGCCGCCAGGTAACGGTTGATCCGCTCCGGATTGCCCCGCTCCCCCTGCTTGCGCCGCTCGACCAGCTCGCGCGCGATCGCCCTCAGCTCCCTGGCGTCCCATAGCAGGGCATCCCCGGCTTCGCCGTCGCCAGGTGGGCCGACATCGATGCCGCAGCGCTCCAGCCAGCGCAGCACATCATCGCCGCTGCGCCAGAAATCGACGTACTGCTCACCGCGACCCGCTTCCGTATTGAGCAGGTCGAGCGCCGGATGATCACCCACGAGCAGCGGCTCGGTCAGGGCGGCTTCCTGTTTGTTGTGGGACATGGTCTTCCTTTCGCAATAACCATCAACATTATACTTGAACGGTTACAGAAAGCGTGCCATACTGGGCCACATAACCTCTTATGGCAAGTTTTAAAGGTTACTCGAATAACCCCATCTCATACAGGGAGCCCATCATGAAAAGCATTCTGAACCCACTGTTCATGGCCGCCGCGATCGGCAGCGCCGGCGCCGCCCAGGCAGCCGCCCAGGCAAATGACAACGCGCCCGCCGTGCGCTACGACACGGTCCAGGTCAAGGGCGTCGACGTGTTCTTCCGCGAAGCCGGTCCGAAGGACGCGCCCGCCGTGCTGCTGCTGCACGGCTTCGGCGCCTCTTCGCACATGTTCCGCGACCTGATTCCGCAGCTGGCCGGCGGCTACCGCGTGATCGCGCCCGACCTGCCCGGCTTCGGCCTGACGCGCGCGGACAAGTCGTTCAAGTACACCTTCGACAACCTGGCCGACGTGATCGATGCCTTCACCACCGCCAGGGGCCTGCAGCGCTATGCGATCTATGTGTTCGACTATGGCGCGCCGGTGGGCTGGCGCCTGGCGGTGCGCCATCCCGAAAAGATCACGGCGATCGTGAGCCAGAACGGCAATGCCTACGAGGAGGGGCTGAGCCCCGGCTGGGCGCCGATGCGGGCCGCCTGGGCCGATCCGACGCCGGCGAACCGGGAAGCGCTGCGCAAGTTCAATACCCTGGACATGCTCAAGTGGCAATACGTCGAGGGCGTGAAGGACACGTCGACCGTGGCGCCCGACGGTTACCTGCTGGCCCACGAGGCGATCGAGCGCATCGGCGTCGACCCGCAGATGGACTTGCTGGTTGACTACGGCCAGAACATCAAGCAATACGCGCAGCTGCACGCCTACTTCCGCCAGCACCAGCCGCCGCTGCTTGCCATCTGGGGCAAGAACGATCCCTTCTTCCTGCCGCCCGGCGCCGAAGCCTTCAAGCGCGACAATCCGAAGGCGGAAGTGCGCTTCCTCGACACCGGCCACTTCGCGATCGAGACCCATGGCGCCGAGATCGCGCAGGCCATGCGCGCCTTCCTGGACCGCCACCTGGGTGCAGGCAAGTAAGCCCACGACCCGGCGCCGGACGCCGGCCGCGTAGCCGGTGGCCAACTCGCCGCATGCGCCCTGGCCCTGGCCCTGCCAGTCCTTCCGGCCGGCCTCCCGCGCCGGCCAGGCGCTCCCCTATCCCGCCGTCGTTCGGCAGGCTTCCAGCACCTTCAGCTGCTGCGCACGCATGAAGCTGCTGCAGATCAGGATCTCGCGCATCAGATAGACCAGGCCGACGATCAGCGCCAGCATGCCGCCCACGAAGCACAGGGCGATGTACTGGTCGAGCGGCAGGTCGGTGGTATCTCCCAGGAACAGCATCGCGATCACGACGCAGATCAGCAGCCCGCAGAGAGTGCTGGCGGCGATGCCGACGTTGATCAGATGGGCCCGGTGATACAGGCTGAGCAGTTCACCCTTGCATTCATTGTCGGGATCGGCCTTGAGGCGGTCTTCCAGCACCCGGCTGCGGTCGATCAGTCGACCCAGCCGGTTGGTCAGCACGATCAGCATCGTGCCCACCCCGGCCAGCAGGAATACCGGCGCGATCGCCAGCTGGATGGCTTCGCCGATGTCGCTGAGCTGAAGGTTCATGGGAACGGCGTGGTAACGGACATGCGGCAAGTGTAGCAGCATGGCACGTCACGTCGCTTTTCGTCTCCTACTTGTCGGAGAAGGAGGTCGGCCGTTGTTATCGCAACTCCAGGAATGCCATTTAAACCCGCGCGCTTTGCCGCGTGCCGGACAAGCTAAACGTTGAGCAAGTGGTACGATGAAATTTTTGCAAGACACTTGCTATGCATTCCGACCTACCCTCTACCGGCGCGTCCCTCGCGGCACGCCTGCGCGCGGCGCTCCTGTCCCTGCAGGATGCCCCGCCAGCGGCCGCGTTGAATCGGCTCGTCACCTTGCGCCTGGACCGCCTGCCGCTGCCCGGCCACGGCGCCACGCTCGAACGCTGGCGCGCGCTGGCGGCCGTGGGCGCCCACGACCTCGCGCTCGCCAAGCTGTACGAAGGCCATGCCGACGCCCTGGCCATCCTCCATGAGGCTGGCGCCCATGGCGGCGCCGACGACGCGCTCTGGGCCACCTGGTGCGCCGAGCCGCCCAATGCGCGCCTGGCGCTTTCCCCCGACAGCCATGGAGGGCTGCGCCTCGACGGGCGCAAGGCCTGGTGCTCGGGCGCGCGCGACGTCACCCACGCCGTGGTGAGCTGCTGGGATCCGGACGGCGCCGCGATGCTGGCGGCGGTCGATCTGCGCCAGGCCGGCGTCACGGTGACCGGCGATGGCTGGAACGCGGTCGGCATGGCGAACAGCGGCAGCGTCGACATGCTCTTCGATGGGGTTCAGGCCCGGGCGCTGGGTGGCCCGGGATTCTATGTCGAACGCGCCGGTTTCTGGCACGGCGGCGCCGGTGTCGCGGCTTGCTGGTACGGCGCCGCGACCCGTCTCGCCGACGCCCTGCGCGAACGCGTGGCCGGCCGCGGCGATCCTCACCGCCTCGCGCAACTGGGCGAAGCGGCGGTGGCGCTGCAGGCAAGCGCCGCGCTGATGCGCGAAGCCGCGGCGCGGATCGACCGCACACCGCAAGCCAACGCGATGGGCGACGCCCTGTCGGTACGCCTGAGCGTCGAAGCCAGCGCCGGCCTGGTGCTGGGCGCGGCCGGGCGCGCGCTGGGCGCCGGGCCGCTGTGCAAGGACGGGGCGCTGGCGCGGCTGTACGCCGACCTGCCGGTCTTCATGCGCCAGAGCCACGCCGAACGCGACCTCGAAGCGGTCGGTCGTCTCGTCAGCGAGTCGGGAGCGTCGCCATGGACGCTGTAGCACGCTCGCGCCATATCGCCGGCGCGGGCACCCCGGCCGCGGCCTGGCGCCTCGCTCCGGAGCTGGCGACGGCGCCGTCCACTACCCTCGACCGGCTCGTGCCGCGCGGCACGCGGGTCGCGGTGGTCGCGCCGCATCCGGACGACGAGATCCTCGCCTGCGGCGCGCTGCTGTACATGCTGGCGCGGCGGGGCGACGCCCCGCTGGTGGTGGCCGTCACCGATGGCGAAGCAAGCCATCCCGGCTCGACCGACTGGCCGCCGGCGCGCCTGCGCGCGCAGCGGATCCGGGAAACCGAGACCGCGCTCGCCTGCCTGGGCGTAGCGCGCCCGCGCATCGAGCGGCTCGGCATTCCCGACGGGGGCGTTACGGCGGCCGAGCCGATGCTGGCCGCCCGCCTGGCCGCGCTGCTGCGGCCGGGCGACCTCGTGATCACCACCTGGCGCCACGATGGCCATCCGGATCACGAGGCCACGGCGCGCGCCTGCGCCACGGCGGCGAACGGACGGCAAGCCCGCCTGCTCCAGGCGCCGGTGTGGGGCTGGCACTGGAGCGCGCCGGGCGATGGGGCGATGCCCTGGGGGCAGGCCAGCAAACTCACGCTGCCGCCCGATGCGCTGGCGCGCAAGCGCGCCGCGCTGGCCTGCTTCACCAGCCAGGTCGAGGGCGACGCCAGCACCGGCGCCGCCCCGATCCTGCCTGCCTTCGCCATGGAGCGCGTGCTCCATCCCTTCGAACTGTTCTTCGACTGCCATGACTGAACCATGACTGACTCCCGCCTGCGTCACTTCGAGGCGCTTTACAGCGCCAGCGACGATCCATGGAACGTGCATGGCGCCTGGTACGAACGGCGCAAGCGCGCCATCCTTCTCGCCAGCCTCGCCAGGCCGCACTACCGCAATGTCTTCGAGCCCGGCTGCGGCAATGGCGCGTTGAGCGCCGCCCTCGCGCCGCGCTGCGAACGCCTGCTTGCCAGCGACGGCGCGGCCGCCGCGCTCGATGCGGCGCGCAAGAGTTTGCCGCCCGCCCTGGCCGACGCGGTACGCTTCGAGCAACGCACCCTGCCGAACGACTGGCCCGATGGCGAGACGTTCGACCTGATCGTCATCAGCGAACTGGCCTATTATTTTCCGCTACCCGAAGCCGCCGCGCTGCTGGCCCGCGCCGCCGCCAGCCTGGCGCCCGACGGTGAGTTGGCGATGTGCCATTACCTGCACGACTTCGACGACCGCGCCTGCGGCACGGAAGCGCTGCACCGGACCGCCGGCGATATGCCCGGCCTGCGGCGCAGCCTGGTGCATCGTGACCAGGATTTCGTGCTTGAGACCTGGACCGCCCATGGAGGCCGGCCATGATCGGCGTCGCCATCCCGGCCCATGACGAGGAAGCCTGCCTCGACGCCTGCCTGCACGCTCTGCTGCGCGCGGCGTGCCATCCGGCGCTGGCGGGAGAGGAAGTGCGGGTCTGTGTGGTGCTCGACGCCTGCAGCGACCGCTCGCTGGACGTCGTCGTCACGCATGAGGCGCTGTTCGAGGCGGCGGGCTGTCGCCTGGAGTCGCGCGAAATCTCGGCGCGCCAGGTCGGCGCCGCGCGCGCCGCCGGCGCCCGGCGCCTGCTGGAAAGCGGCGCGCGCTGGCTGGCATTCACCGATGCCGACACCTGCGTCGCGCCCGGCTGGCTGGCGGCGCAGATCGCGCTCGACGCCGATGTGGTGTGCGGATCGGTCGGCGTCGAGGACTGGACGGCGCATGGCGAGCAGGCCGCCGTGCTCTGCGAACGATTCAGTGGTGACTACCAGGACCGCGACGGCCATCGCCACATCCACGGGGCGAACCTCGGCGTGAGCGCCGAGGCCTACCTGGCGGCGGGAGGATTCGCCTGCGTCGACTGCCACGAAGACGTGCTGCTGGTGCGCGCACTGGAAAGCATCGGGGCCCGTTTCGCCTGGAGCGCGCAGCCCAGGGTGGTCACCAGCGCCCGGATCGACGCGCGGGCGCGCGGCGGCTTCGGCGACACGCTGCGGGCACTGGCCGCCGGCCTGCTGCCCGCAACGCCGCGCCCCGGGTCCTAGCCTACGCCAAGCCCCACTGGCCGGCACGCGCCGGATCCGGGCGCGCCGTACGGCGCGCCGCGACGCGCACGCCGTCGCCCAGCAGGCGGGCCGCCCAGCCGAACACCGTGTTCTGGCCCACCACCCCGCGCATCGCGCGCATGCGCGTGGCCTGCTCCTGCGGCGGCATGTCCAGTGCGCGGCCGATGGCGCGGGCGATGCCGGCGATGTCGCGCGGCTCGACCAGCAAGGCCTGCTCCAGCTCGGCCGCGGCGCCGGCCTGGCGGCTGAGCACCAGCGCACCGCGCAGGTCGTTACGCGCCGCCACGAACTCCTTGGCCACCAGGTTCATTCCGTCGTGCAGGCTCGTGACCAGGCACACGTCGCTGGCGCGATAGCAGTCGGTGACGGTGGCCGCATTGGCGCTGGCGGCGTGCAGGACGACCGGCCGCCACGCGCCATTACCGAAGCGCTCGTTGATCCGCTCGGTGAGCGCCTTCACCTGGCGTGAGATTTCCTGATAGGCCGGCAAGGCGCCACGGCATGGCGCGCCGATCTGCAGCAAAGTCACCTGGCCCAGCAGTTCCGGGCGCTCCTCCAGCAGCAGCTCGAAGGCCTGCAGCCGCTCGGGAATGCCCTTGGTGTAATCCATGCGGTCGACACCGACCAGCAGGCGCACCCCTGGCGCAATGCCGAAGCGGCGCCGGACGTCGTCGCCCAGGCCGGGCGCAGGCGGATCCTGGCGGCCGGGCCAGGCGATCGAGATCGGATAGGCATCGATGTGAGCACTGCCCTCGACCCGAGCGCAGGCAGCGCGCGCCAGCCTGAAGTTGGCCGCGTCGGCCGGGGTCTGCAGGCCGACCACGGTGCTGGCCAGCAGGCCCGCCATTACCTGTTCGCGCCACGGCAGGCGTGCCAGGCGCTGCGGCGCCGGGAACGGGATGTGCCAGAACAGCACGATGACGGCCTCGGGCAGGCGCTCGCGCACCATCTGCGGCACCAGCGCCAGGTGGTAATCCTGCACCAGCACCACCGGACGCGCGGTCGCAGCTTCGGCCACGACGGCCTCGGCGAAGCGGCGGTTGACCTGCACATAATGGTCCCAGTCGGCGGCGCGGAAGCTCGGCTCGACGTCGGTGCGATGGCACAACGGCCACAGCCCCTCGTTGGACAGGCCGTCGTAATAGCCGGCCACTTCGTCCTCGTCCAGCCACAGGCGGCGCAGGCGGTAGGGAGCGTCCAGGTATTGCTTGCGCACGTGGTCGCGCTCGTCGCAGGTGGCGCGGTCGGCATCGCCGCTGCCGTGCGCGATCCAGCATCCGCCTTCCTGGGCCAGCACGGCTTCGAGCGCCGTGACCAGGCCGCCGGCGGGGCGCTGGGAGACGATGCCGTCGGGCGTATGGGAATGGATGCAGGGGGCGCGGTTCGAGACCACGATCAGGTCGTCGCCGCAGCCCAGCTGTTCGAGCAGGCGGGCCAGGTCGGCGCTGTCGCGCACGTCGGCCGGGGTGAGCAGGCTGGACGGCGTGTTGAGGTTGCGCTCGTGGCGGCGGCGCTCGCCGGGCAAGCCTTCAGGCAGCTTGCTTGGCAGATGAGTCGGTAGATGCGCTGGATTGCCGCGCACCCGCATGGTGGGGTGGGTTTGGTATCTCGCTGTCATGCAAACAGCTTAATATATTAACGTTCTACCCTACCGTGCGCCAGCGTACTCAAACTGACAATTTCCATGATAGCAACTCTCAGCCCGCGATGATTCAAAGCCCGATGAAATGATCCAGCAGCAGCGCCGCGAACAGCAGCGCCAGGTACATGATCGACCAGGCGAAGGATTTGCGCGCGATCTGGTCGCTGTAGCGCTTGTGGACCAGCCAGCCGTAGCGCAGGAATACGGCGTTCAGCGCGCAGGCGGCCACCAGGTACACGACCCCGCTCATGCCCACCACCCACGGCAGCGCGGTGCCGGCCGCCAGCGCCAGGCTGTAGCGCCACACCTGCAGGCCGGTGTGCGCCATGCCGTGCGTGACAGGCAGCATCGGCAGGCCGGAGCGGGCGTAGTCGTCGCGCCGATACATGGCCAGCGCCCAGAAATGTGGCGGCGTCCACAAGAAAATGATCAGGACCAGCAGCCAGGCCTCCATCGGCACCGCATTGGCGACCGCGGCCCAGCCCAGCGCCGGCGGCATGGCGCCGGCGAAGCCGCCGATCACGATGTTTTGCGGGGTGTTCGGCTTGAGCAGCAGCGTATAGATGAAGGCATAGCCGGCGAAGGTGGCCAGGGTCAGCCACATCGTCAGCGGATTGACCCGGGTGTACAGCAGCGCGGCGCCGGCGGCGCCCAGCACCAGCGAAAAGATGACGGTTTGCAGCGCGCTCAGGCTGCCGCTGGCGGTCGCGCGGCGGGCGGTGCGCGCCATGCGGGCATCGATCCGCGCCTCGAGCAGGCAGTTGACGGCGAACGCGGCGCCGGCCAGCAGCCAGATGCCGGCGCCGCTGGACAGCAGCACGCCCCAGCCCGGGAAGCCGTCGCTGGCCAGCAGGCTGCCGATGACGGCGCAGAACACGGTCAGCATCGTGACGCGCGGCTTGGTCAGCGCCCAGTACTGCGAGCAGTAGCGGGCCAGGCCGGCAACGGCGCCGTCGCCCGGTGCCGCCGTTTCTAAATCTACAACTTTGACGTTCGACATGATCGCTCGACCGCGGTGCGAAGATGGCGGTCCTTACCCAAAACCCGACATCCTAGAGGAAATCGCGGTGCAGACAAACGGGCAAAATGTCCCAGTTGCCGTCCATGCTATGGAATCCGGGCTGTCAACTCACTTCTTCGGGCGCCACCGCGGGCGCACGCACGACGTCAGGCACGCGTTTTGCCGGTATCTGATGCACAAAAACCACATGCTGGACCATCCATAGCGCGACATAGGCCAGCAGCTCGCACAATTCCTCGAACATCTGGGCACTGGGAAGGACGCTATCGAGATGACAGGACATATGGCCCTCGGCGCAGGTCGACCCCATTGCCGCCGCCAGCAGCACCATCAGGACCATCCAGGGAATGCGCCGGGCGAAGGCGGCCCGCAGCGGCCCGTCGATCCGGTAATACACCGCACCCAGCACCAGGGCCGCCAGCAGCACGGCGGCGCCGGACCGGACCAGCGGCGGGAACCAGGGCGCCATCGCGGCCAGGGTATCGGTCGCGCTAGCCGGGTCGGGCAACCATGCCCTGCCCCAGCTGAGCTCACGCCCCGCCAGCAGCAGCCAGACCGGCGCGACCCACAGCGCCAGCATGGCCACGCGCGCCGGCCGGGTGCGCATATACATCAGCAGCGCCAGGATGCAGCCGCTGCACAGCACCAGCACCTGCAGGCTTTCCAGCAGGCCGCCCTCGCGCGCCCAGGCCGCGGGCAACACCAGGCTGGCCGGATAGCAGGCCGCCAGCGCCGCCAACAGCGCCCATTCGCCACGGCCGGCGGGCAACCATGAAGGACTTGTTCGCATATCCGCTCCATTCGCATGAAGCCGCGGCTTCCCCTGTCGGGAAACCTGTCGGCAATCCCGCGATTGTAAGGAGCGGACCCGCGCGCACGATTGGTTTTACAGAAAACCGCCACCAATAATTGTTGTTTTCAAGTCAACCACCGCACGCGGCGCCTCGTCAGTGGCCGGCGTGGGCCGGCCTGGCGGCGCTGTTCAGGGCCTTCACCGGCGCCTGGATCTCGACCTGCTCGCGCTTGCCGTCCTTGCCTTCGAATACCAGGGTGAACGGCACGGTATCGCCCTCCTTCACCTGGGCTTTCAGGTTCATCATCATGATGTGATAGCCGCCCGGCTTGAGCTCGACGGTTTTGCCGGCAGGCAGGTCGACGGACTGCACCTGGCGCATGCGCATCACGTCGCCCTGCATCGCCATCTCGTGCACTTCGACCGTCGGGGTCAGCGGCGAGCTGGCCGACACGAACTTGCTGTCCCTGGCGGCTTGCAGCTGCATGAAGGCGCCGGTCGCCTTCTGTTGCGGTACGGTGGCGCGCACCCAGGCGTCCTTGACGCTGACGTTGGCCTGGGCCTGGGCCGGGGTGGCAACGGCAGTGGCGACGGCGACCAGCATGGCGGCGGCGGCGGCGGTGCGGATGAAGTGGTTCATGGTGTTCTCCTTGATTGATCTGAATGGGGATGACTCAGGCGGCATGCAGCAGCTTGCGCACGTCGGCAGCGTACTCGATCGCCGACTGGCTGTGCGACAGTTTCAGGCGCAGCTTGCCCCTGGTGTCGTAGGCATAGGTGACCGAGGTGTGGTCGATGGTGTAGGAATCGCCGGTCGGCACCTTCTGGTAGATGATCTTGAACTCCTTCGCGGTTTCGGCCAGGCGTTCCGGGTCGCCATACAGGGCGAGGAAGGTCGGATCGAAGGCGGCCGTGTAGGCATTCAGGACCTCGGGCGTGTCGCGCTCCGGGTCGACGCTGACGAACAGCACCTGCAGGCGGTCGCCATCCGGTCCGAGCAGGGTCTTGACCTCGGCCGCGCGCGCCAGCGCGGTCGGGCACACGTCCGGGCATTGGGTGAAGCCGAAGAACACCAGCACGACCTTGTCCTTGAAGTCGGCCAGCGTGCGTTCCTGTCCGGTCGGATCCTTGAGACGGAAATCGCGGCCGAAATCGGCGCCCGTGATGTCGGTGCCGTTGAAGCTGACCGAACTGCCCATGCTGCAACCGGCAAGCAGCCCCAGCGCAACGGTCGCGCCGGACAGCACGAAGGCGCGCCGCGAGATGCTGGTTGAAACTCGTTGATTCATCTTGCTACTCCTGACTCTTCTGGATAAGCGCGCGGCGTGCAGGCGCAACCCCGACGGGCCACGCCGCGCTGCGCGCATGAGGACTGCGCCGGCCTTGCCGCCGGCGGGACAACGTCAGGTGTGTGCGGGCGGCCCGCGCGGCGGCAACGGCGCACCGGCCGTGGCGGCGACATGGAAGGCGGCGGGTGCGTGCACCACGGCAGTTGCCGGCTGTGGCGGCGGGATGCACGGCGCTGCCGGCAGCGGCGGCGCGGCGGCGGGCAGGCACAGCGGGCAATCGAGGGTATGCCCCTTGGCCTGCACGGTGGCGCCGTCGCCGTCGACGAGGACGACCTTGACGCCGCCCTCGGAACACACCAGCGCCATGGCGACCGGCTGCACCATGGGTGCGGCACTGGCGGCGCCCAGGGTGAGGACGAACCAGGCCAGGACCAGACGGACCAGCATCGACGATGTGCGCAGGATGTGCATGACCTGTGATTATTGGTGATGACTTCCACATCCGTCAACGCCAAATGCTGCATCCAAAAGCGCTTCCATTGTGTAGATCATGAGGCATGCGCTTGACAGGTATTGACGTGCCGGATATCTTAACGTTAAAAAGTTGCCTTATAGCAATTTACCCTTGGTCTCTAGGGGGAGGTACCATAACTCGGCCCGGGAAGCACCGATTGATTCTGGCGGGGTTGGAATCGGTCAGTGGTTCGCGAGGCACGCGGAAAGAGCACGGCCTGCGCGGTGCGGACGGCGGTTGCCGCCGGCGCAGGTTTTCCATCGCAAATTGATAACCAAGGAGTATCAAATGAACTTACTGCCTCGCGGGCAGTCCTCAGGCCGCTACCGCATGCCCGGCCTGACGCTCGCGCTCACGATGTTGCTTGCCGGCTGCGGCGGTGGCGGAGATGGCGAATCGCCCATGTCCTCCATGCAAAGCGCCAGCAAGAGCCTGTTCAGGGCCTTTTCGGCGGCAGCCGAGGGGCCGGAAATGCCCCTTACCCCGAAGGGCGCCACCGCCACCTCGCGCGAGCGGGACGATCTCGACGCCAGATTCGCCATCGATGGCGACCGCAACACGCGCTGGGGCAGCAAGTTCACGAATGACGAAGATTTCGTGCTCGAGTTCGCGGAAAGCGTGGTGATCACCCGGGTCCGCATCGACTGGGAAAACGCGCACGCGCGCAAGTACGAACTGCAGGTCTCCGAGGACGGCGACAGCTGGACCACGATCAAGACCGTGACCGACAGCCAGGGTGGCGTCGAGGACCTGAAAGGCTTCGCCGGCGAGGGCCGCTACCTGCGCGTGAAAGGCGTCGAGCGCGCCGGGCAGTATGGCTATTCGATCCTCGAGATCCAGGCCTTCACCGGCACCCCATCCGACCCCGACGCGCCGACCGAACCCTCTCCCGAGATCCCGGTCGACCTGAGCAAGCCGGGCGTGCCGGTCAAGCCGGCTGGCGCGACCTCGTCGCGACCCGAGAACGGCGGCATGAGCGCCTCGATGGCGATCGACGGCAAGCCGAACACCCGCTGGGCCAGCCACCAGGAGGATGGCAATGGCGGCTGGATCCAGTTCGACTTCGCCGGCCCGACCCCTATCGGCTACATCAAGCTGAACTGGGAGAATTCCTATGCGAAGCAGTACAAGCTGCAGACCTCGAACGACAACGTCAACTGGACCGACCTGCGCATCGTCGACAAGGGCCAGGGCGGCATCGAGGAATTCTTCAACCTCAATATCGTCGCCAAGCACGTCCGCCTGCAGGGCCTGATGCGCGCGACGCAGTATGGCTATTCGCTGTGGGAAGTCGAGTTCAAGACGCCGGGCAGCGACAACACCATCCCCGAGTAGCCGACCTCGGCCCAGGCATTCCCGGCCAACGGCAATGGCTGGACCCCGTTGCCGGGTTCGAACGACGCCATCGAGTCGCTCCAGTTCACGCTGCCCGACGGTACTCTGGTGACGCGCTTCGGCGCCCGCGTCCAGGATCGCCACGGTCGCGAACGCGGCGAGGAATGGAACGAGATCGGCTACGGCCCCAACGAGACGGTCGACCCCGCCACCGGCCTGCCACGCAACAAGGCGCCGGGACGCCACCTGACCTTCGTGCCGCAATACCACCAGAACCGCACCTGGGGCGTCGAGGTCATCGACCGCAGCCGCGTGCCGAACAACACCCGTCCGGTCCTGATCGTCAACCAGTACACGCTGGTGGACTTCCTGCCGGGCGGCGTGGCGTTCTTCCGCGCCTTCGACCGGCCGGGCGACACCGGCTTCGGCTGGATGAATCCGGGCCAGCTGGTCAACGACAAGGTCGCGATCTGCCCGCCGACGCCGTATCCGCGCAATAACACGCTGTACAACGCGAACCTGGCCAACGGCGACTGCGCCCTGCAGCACTGGACCTATCCGGGCCATGCGGAGCTGAACTCCGACGGCTTCCCGAACGGCCGCACCGTCCAGGCCCGTCCGCTGGTGGCCGGCGACGTGGTGGAAATCTCGCCCTCGATGTTCTCGACCAATGCGGCGATGCAGGCCAAGGGCGACTTCGGCGGCATCCGCTACTACTCGAACGAGTGGACCTATGTGGTCGGCCAGGGCCTGCGTCCGTGGTATGGCGTGCAGCCGCGCCTGATGAACGCACCGCTGCCCCTCGACACCCTGTCGGGCGGCATCGGCTCGGTGTCCTATAACTACAGCGACAACGGCAGTTTCATGTTCCAGCAGCCGCACAACCACACCGGCATGCAGAACATGCAACGCTTCGTCGAGGGGCGCCGCCTGGTGCACACCAACTTCACCACGGGCAAGCACAACGAGCCGGGCAACGATCCGCATCCGAACGTGGTCGGCCTCCAGGGCCAGCGTTTCAGCCAGTCGGCCTGTATCGCCTGCCATACCAACAACGGCCGCAGCGCGGCGCCTGAAATCGGCCGCCGCCTGGACACCATGGCCGTGCGCGTCGCCAGGACCGCGGCGGACGGCGCCCAGCTGCCGCACCCGACCTATGGCACGACGGTGCAGATGAACGCCTCCACCGCGGCCGGCACGCCGCAGAACTGGGGCGGCGTGCGCGTGAAGGAGTTCGAAACGCGCACCGTCAAGCTGGCCGACGGCACCGATGTGCAGTTGCGCAAGCCGGTGCTGGTGTTCGACGGCCCGACGCCGGACACCGTGTCGCTGCGCGCGGCCCAGCCGATGATCGGCACCGGCCTGCTCGAAGCGGTGCCCGAGGCCGACATCCTGGCGCGGGTGCGCACCACGGCCGACCAGGACGGCGTCAAGGGCGTGGCCAACTTCGTGTTCGATCCGGAAACCGGCGCGGTGCACCTCGGCCGCTTCGGCTGGAAAGCCTCGAAGGCGACGCTGCGTCACCAGACCGCCAGCGCGCTGCTGCAGGACATGTCGGTGACCTCGCCGGTCTATCCGAACCGCAGCTGCGACAGCAACCCGGCCGGCTGCGCCTCGGCGCCGAAGCAGCGCGGCATCTCGGAAGCCGACCTGCAGCAGATCTCGAACTACTTGGCCCTGCTGGCCGTGCCTGCCCAGCGCAGCCTGCCGAGCGGCTTCCCGAAAGGCGTCTCGGCCATCGAGGAGCTGGACGTCGACAGCCGCCAGGTCGCCGCCGGCGCCAAGCTGTTCGAGGCGATGCGCTGCGTGGCCTGCCACACCGCGTCGATGAAGACCGGCTCGAACCACCTGTTCGCGGAACTGCGCGACCAGACGATCCGTCCTTACACCGACCTGCTGCTGCACGATATGGGTCCCGGCCTGGCCGACGACTACAAGGAAGGCCAGGCCAGCGGCAGCATGTGGCGCACGCCGGCACTGTGGGGCCTGGGCTACACCGACAAGGTGCTGGACCGCGAAGGCACCGTCGGCTACCTGCATGACGGCCGCGCGCGCAACCTGACCGAAGCGATCATGTGGCACGACGGCGAAGCCGCCGCGGCGCGCAACCGCTTCGCGAAGCTGGCGAAAGCCCAGCGCGACGAGCTGATGGCGTTCCTGCGCTCGCTGTAAGCGGCATCCGGCCGGCGTGAATGGCGCCGGGAGCGATCCCGGCGCCATTTTCACATTCGAGGACGGCGTTGACTTAATATATGGAACGTATACAATCCCTATACGAATCATATATTGGGAGCTTCACCATGGGCATCGTCAACATCGAAGACGACCTGCACGACCAGGTCCGCCTCGCCACCAGGGTCTCGTGCCGCTCGATCAACGCGCAAGCCGCGTTCTGGATCAAGATCGGCATGCTGTGCGAGACCAACCCCACCCTCAGCTTCAACGAGATCGTGCAACGCGAGCTGGCCGCCGCCGGCGTGTCGGCGCCGCCCCTCACCCTGAGCGCGGCATGACCAAACAACCGCATGAGCTGGCGCTGATGGCCGAATCCGGCCGCCTGCTGGCGTCCGTGTTCGGGATGCTCGACCAGCTGTCCCTGGCCGGCATGACCACGCTCGAGGTCGACACCCTCGTCGAACGCTTCATCGTCGACGAGCTCGGCGCGCGGCCGGCCAGCAAGGGCCAGTACGACTACGGTTTCGTGCTCAATTCGTCGATCAACCACGTGGTCTGCCACGGCGTGCCGTCGGCCGGCGAGGTGCTGAAGGACGGCGACATCGTGAACTTCGACATCACCCTCGAAAAGAACGGCTATATCGCCGACTCCAGCAAGACCTATCTGGTCGGCGCGGTCGACCTGGACGCGCGCCGGCTGGTGCAGACCACCTACGAGGCGATGTGGAAGGGCATCCGCGCGGTTCGGCCCGGCGCCACGCTGGGCGACGTCGGCTGGGCGATCGAGCGCCATGCCAAGCGCAATGGCTGCTCGGTGGTTCGCGAATATTGCGGCCACGGCATCGGGCGCGAGATGCACGAGGAGCCGCAGGTGCTGCACTTCGGGACCAAGGGCGCGGGACTCACGCTGCGCGAGGGCATGGTGTTCACCATCGAACCCATGCTCAACCGGGGTGGCCGCAGCGTGCGCACCGAGGACGATGGCTGGACCGTGGTGACGCGCGACGGATCCTTGTCGGCGCAGTTCGAGCACACGGTGGCCGTCACGGCCAGTGGGGTCGCGGTGCTGACGCTGCGTCCCGAAGAACGCGCGATGGTCGCGATCTAGAAGACCAGCATGCGCCAGCCCGGCGCGCTGCCCTGCTCGACGAACGACACCATGCCTTCGACTCCGGCGCAGTGCGGCACCAGCCTGGCGCGGTCGGCGCCGCTGGCGTGCAGCGCCTGGGTGCAGGCGCGAATTTCCACGCCCAGTTCGACGCTCGCTTCCAGGTGGCGTGAGATCGGCCACTGCTCGGCCCCGAAGCCGGTCGGGCGCGCGGCGTTCTCGGCCAGCAGCCATTGCACCGACTGGCTCGAAAACAGCATCTTGACCCGCATGTCGAGCGCCGCCGCCGCTTGCGCGGTCATGAACGGGGTAGCCAGCAGTTCGGAACGCGACAGGTCGCACGACCAGACCAGGATGGCCAGTCCGCGCTCCTGCGTGCTCACGGCTTGATCCAGTCGTCGACCGGCTCCAGCCGCATGCGGCGTTCCGCCTGTTCGACCAGGGTGGCGCCATGCGCCAGCCGCGTGCGGTCCTGTTCCCAATCGCTGGCCTGGACCACGGCGATCCAGCCCTTGCCATACGGGTCCTGGTTGATGAGTTCGGGCTTGTCTTCGAGCAGCCCGTTGATCTCGACCACGACGCCCGAGACCGGCGCCTTGATCGTCACCACCGTCTTGCTCAGCTCGACGACGCCCATGGTCTTGCCCTGTTCGAGCTCGGTGCCGACCGGCTTCGGCCGGCACATATAGAAGTAATTACCGCTGATCTTGACGCCAAAGGCGCTGACGCCGACCTGCATGCGGCCGTCGCCCAGGTCGCGGCACCACATATCGTTCTCGAGATCGAAGTAGCAGTCGTCCGGATAGTCGAAGCCGAGGATGAGCATGGTCTTGGTCAGGGGAAGAATCTGAGAAGCAACGGCGTGGCGGAAGGATGCGGGAGTCGAACCCACCCGGCGACGCATGGCGCCACCAACTGGGTTTGAAGCCCAGCCGCCCCACCAGGGACGATTTCCTTCCGAAGAGACCGCATTTTACCTCTTGCGGGCAATTCAATCCAGTGCCGGACTGGAACGGCGTTCCAGGATCTGCAGCTGGCCGAGGACGCTCGCCACCTTGGTGGTGATGACGTCGATCGCCGGACCGTTGGCGCCATGCGGCAGGATCACGTCGGCCTTGCGCCTGGTCGGCTCGATGAATTGCTTGTGCATCGGGCGCACCGTGTCCATGTACTGGCCGACGATGCTGTCGAGCGAACGACCGCGTTCGGCGACGTCGCGCTGGAGCCGGCGGATGAAGCGCACGTCGGGCGCGGTGTCGACGAAGATTTTCAGCGACATCATGTCGCGCAGGTCGGCGTCGTACAGGGCGAACAGGCCCTCGATCACGATCACCGGGGCCGGCTTGACGGGAATGGTCTGGTCGGTACGGTTGGACACCGTGAAATCGTAGATCGGCATCGCGATCGATTCGCCGTTACGCAAGGCGCGCACGTGCTCGACCAGCAGCGGCCAGTCGAAGGCTTGCGGGTGGTCGTAGTTCTGCTCGCGCCGCTCTTCCATGGTGAGATGGGTCTGGTCGCGGTAATAGTCGTCCTGCATGACGACGGAGACGAGATCGGTGCCGAACGACGACAGCACTTGCTGCGTCACCGTCGACTTGCCACTGCCGCTGCCGCCGGCGACGCCAATGACGAAGGGTGGGGAAGAAATCTGATTCATCCCAGCATGATACCGGAGCGCCGCCCGAATCGACAGGTGCAGATCGCTTCCGCCTCACCAGCCACTGCGCGCGCCCGACGGCCCGACGTCGCGCCAGGGCCACTTGCCCATGCACGCGGACGTGAGAAACACGCGGACGGTGCCCGCCTCGCTCCCCTGCACGGCTCTCCGGCGCTCCGCGTCAAAGGCGTCGACGCGCCTCCCGACCAGCGCCAGGTCGTCATCGGTCGCGCCGCCCTCGAACGCCAGCTCGAAGCTCGCGACGCCGTGGCTGGTGACCGAATTGATCTCTACGAGACGCGGCAAGCCCGTCATCATCCGTTCCAGCGGATTCGTGACCCCGGCTTCCACCCGCTCGGGCAGCCGCTCGCCGACAACATACTGGACACCGACGACCGCGCCGCTGCGCTCACAGGCGAGCGCTGCATCGCTCTTGGAGAGCCAGACGGCGACGACGGCAACTGCGGCTTTCATCTGGATCGACCTCATGGGCAATGGCGGGGACGGTGGCTGGCCACTGGGATGGTAACCCATCCGGTGACGGAATTGGCGATCTGTCATCGGGTCGTCACACACGATGTTTACGCTGGCGGCAGTCGAGTAAAACGTGTCGACAAATCAATATTGAACGGCAATATTTATTGCAATCAAAGCCACTTTCCGGATGACCGTCATGACTTCACGCCGCAGATTCCTGGGCAACAGCGCCCGCGCCGGCATCGCCGCCGCCACCTATGCCGCCTTCCCGCCCGCCATCCAGCGCGCGCTCGCCATCCCCGCCAACAATGCCACCGGCACCATCCGCGACGTCGAGCACGTGGTGATCCTGATGCAGGAGAACCGCGCCTTCGACCATTACTTCGGCACGCTGGCCGGTGTGCGCGGCTTCGGCGACCGCTTCCCGATTCCACTGCCGGAAGGCCGCAACGTGTGGCAGCAGCGCATGGGCAACAGCAACCTGATGATGCCGTTCCACCTCGACGGCAGCAAGGGCAATGCCCAGCGCGCCAACGGCACGCCGCACGACTGGCTCGACAGCCAGCTGGCCTGGGACAACGGCCGCATGGACCAATGGCCACGCTACAAGAATCCCATCTCGATGGGCTATTTCAAGGAAAGCGAAATCCCCTTCGCCTTCGCGCTGGCCAATGCCTTCACCCTGTGCGACGCCTACCACTGCGCGATGCACACCGGCACCGACGCCAACCGCGCGTTCTTCCTGACCGGCACCAATGGCGCGGCGCCGACCGGCACGGCCTTCGTCACCAACGAATGGGATGCCATCGACGGCCTGCCGGGTGGCGTGAATACCGGCTACACCTGGACCACGTATGCGGAGCGCCTCGAAGCGGCCGGCGTCAAGTGGATCAGCTACCAGAACATGCCCGACGAATGGGGCGACAATATGCTGGGCGCCTTCCGCCAGTTCAGGCGCGCCAATATCGCGTCGGGCTATCCGGTGTCCAGCGGCGGCGCCCCCGGCCAGCCCTACACCAATACCGGCCAGTCGCTGCCCTACAAGGCCTACGACGCGGCGACGGACAACCCGAACAATCCGCTCTACAAGGGTATCGCCAATACCCTGCCGGGTACCCGCCCCGAGCAGTACCTGGACGCCTTCAGGCGCGACATCCGCGAGGGCAAGCTGCCCCAAGTATCCTGGATCAACGCGCCGTCGATCTATTGCGAACATCCCGGCCCGTCGAGCCCGGTGCAGGGTTCCTGGTTCCTGCAGGAGGTGCTGGACGCCCTGACCGCCAACCCCGAGGTCTGGAGCAAGACCGTCCTGATCGTCAACTTCGACGAGAACGACGGCTACTTCGACCACGTGCCCTCCCCGTCGGCGCCCTCGCCCGACGGCAAGGGCGGCTACGCCGGCAAGACCACGCTGGCGCCGGGCGACCTGGCGCACGAATACTTCACGCATCCGCGCCCTCCCGGCAGCACCAGGCAGCCGGCGCCGGACGGCCGCGTGTACGGCCCGGGCCCGCGGGTGCCGATGTACGTGATTTCGCCATGGAGCCGCGGCGGCTGGGTCAATTCGCAGGTGTTCGACCACACGTCGGTGCTGCGCTTCCTGGAAGCGCGCTTCGGCGTGAAGGAGCCGAACATCAGCCCCTTCCGCCGCGCCGTCTGCGGCGACCTGACCAGCGCCTTCAACTTCGTGTCGCCCAACGACGAGCCGCTGCCGGTGCTCTCCGGCCGCAAGAGCAGGGGCGAGGCGGACGCCTTGCGCACCGCCCAGCAAAGGCTGCCGCAGATCCCGGCGCCGTCCGCGCCGCAGATGCCCGTCCAGGCCGCGGGCACGCGCCCCTCGCGCGCGCTGCCGTATGAGCTGGCCACCAGCTGCGACATTCAGCCCGGCGCCACGATGGCGGCTGCGCGGGTGGCGCTGAACTTCATCAACACCGGCCGCCAGGGCGCGGTGTTCCACGTCTACGACCGCAAGAACCTGGCCGCCATCCCGCGCCGCTACACGGTCGAAGCGGGCAAATCGCTGGCGGACGTCTGGACACCGGCGGTCGGCGGCGCCTATGACCTGTGGGTGCTGGGGCCGAACGGCTACCACCGTCATTTCACCGGCAGCGCGCTGCGCGCCGTGGCTGCGGGCCAGCCGCGTCCCGACGTCCAGGTGCGCTGCGACGCCGCGACCGGGGAGCTGGTGCTGCGCCTCATCAATGGCGGCGTCGCGCCCTGCACCTTCAACCTGGCCGCCAACGCCTATGCGCAGCTACGCCAGCAGCACACCCTGGCGCCGCGCACCGAACTGACGGTGCGCATTCCCGTGGCGGGCAACGACTACTGGTACGACTTCAGCGCCATGGTTTCCGGCCAGCCCGATTACCTGCGCCGCTTCGCCGGCCGCGTCGAAACTGGCCGCCACACGGTCAGCGACCCGGCGCTGGGCCGCATCTAGACTAGCAATGAAAGGAATTTCCATGCAATCGATGATTCGCCATCTCGCGGTCGCTGCCGCCATGTCGCTGTGCGCCCCATTCGCCTCGGCCGCCGTGCTGAACTTCGACGACATCGTCGGCCCCGACGGTTTCGCCGCCGTGCCCGGCAACTACGGCGGCCTCGACTGGTCGGCGTCCGGCCTGAACGTGTTTACCGCGCAAAGCGCGCCGTTCACGCCCCGCTCGGGGATGGGCCAGGTGACGACCGACTGGATCGACGGCGGACCGATCGCGAGCACCATCCGTTTCCTGGCGCCGACGGTGTTCAACGGCGCCTGGTTCTCGGGCTATGAAGACAGCAGCGTGCGTTTCGACCTCTACTTCGCCGGCCAGCTGGTCGCCAGCTCGGCTTTGCTGCAACTCTCGGGAACGTCGGCCTTCCTGGACGCCGGCTGGGACGGCGCGATCGATGCGGTGGTCGTGCGCACCGGCGCCCAGGGGTCCTACGCGATGGACGACTTCACCTTCGTGGATGCCACGGAGGTGCCCGAACCGGACCCACTCGCCCTGCTGCTGGCCGGCGCCGGCGGCCTGCTAGTCCTGCGGCGGAAACAGCAAGGTCCCCGGCCGTAGCAGGTGTACGTCGCCGACCCGGCGCAAGAAGCCGATGCGGTCGAAGAACTCGAGGATCTGGATCGCGCGCTTGCGGCCCAGGCCCGTTTCGTCGCGGAAGCGCGCCGCCGTGACCTGGCCCTGGGCATCCTCGCGCGCCAGGCGGCGCACCAGGTCGGCGGCCTGCTGCATCACGGCCGGATGGTAGAACAGGTCCTTGACGACCTGGTAGACGTCGCCGCCGCGCGCCATGCGGCCCAGCACCTGGCGCACCTGCACTTCGGGCAGGCGCGCGGTCTGGGCGATGTCGCGCACCCAGGGCGGGTCGAAGCGGCCGTCCAGCAGTTTCGGCAGCGCGTGTTCGGCCACCACCTGCTCGGCCGCGCGCAGCGCCACGCCGTGCTCCGGCAGGTGCAGGAAGCCGTTGCGGCGACTGATGCCGCCGGCCGCGATCATGTGTTCGGTCAGCTGCAGCCACAGCGCCTCGGGCATCCGCGGCGCGGCCAGGCGGCGCGCGCGCAGCAGATCGGGGCCGATCTCGTCCGGGTATTTCGCATGGAAGTCGCCCAGCGCGCGCAGCAGGCCGGCTTCGTTCTCCTGCAGCCGCGCGCGTGAGACCAGCCATTCGCCGCCGGCGCCGACCACGATGTCCGGCACGTTCTCGAGGTCGAACGGCCAGCGCGCCAGGCCGCTGCTCCTCAGCCAGGTCGCGCCGTTGACGCCATACGGCGCCTGGGCCAGCGCGCCCAGCAGGCGGACCATCGGATCCTCGGCGCGCTGGGTCTCCAGGTAGGCCAGCCGTTCCGGCGTCTGGCGGTAGCGCGCCAAGCCCAGGGGATCGAGCACCGCGCCACCGGCGACAGTACGGATCGCCGAGGCGTCGCGCAAGATGAAGCGGTCGCCGTGCCAGACGTTGGCCGGCTTGTGCAGCACCAGCTGCGCCGGCGCCGCGGCGCCAGGCGCGATCGAGGGCTGGCCCAGTACGGCCACGGTGGCCATGCAGTCCTGGGTCGCGGCATGCAGGTGCACCAGGGTGCCGGAGCGCAGCGCACGTTCCTCGGTCGCCGCCACCTGCAGCCAGACGTCGATACGCCCGGTCGTGAGCGCAATCGCCGGGTCGCACAGTACCTGGCCGCGCAGCTCGTCGCTGCGTTCCAGGCCGGCCAGGCCGACGGCGCAGCGCTGGCCGGCGTGGGCCGCTTGCGCCGCCCGGCTGTGCACCTGCAGGCTGCGCACACGGTATTCCTTGTCCGGCGCGGCGGCCAGCGAGAGGCCGTCGCCGATGCCGACCTTGCCGCTCGAGACGCTGCCTGCGACCACGGTGCCCACGCCGTCGAGCGTGAAGGCGCGGTCCAGGCCCATGCGAAAGCCCGCGCCCGGCACGCCATCGCCGGGCGCCGCCTGCAGCGCCCGCACCAGCAGTGCGCGCAGGTCATCGATGCCGTCGCCGCGGATGCTCGACACTTTCAGCACCGGATAATCCACGAGACCCGCGCTGGCCAGCAGGCCGGCGACCGCTGCCTCGGTCTCGGCCAGGCGGTCGGCGTCGACGCGGTCGATCTTGGTGATCACGGCGGCGCCGCGCCGCACGCCCAGCAGGGAGAGGATGGTCGCATGCTCGATCGTCTGCGGCATCGGACCGTCGTCGGCCGCGATCAGGAGCAGGCCGAAATCGATGCCGCTGGCGCCGGCCACCATGGTGCGCACCAGTTTTTCGTGGCCCGGCACGTCGACGAAGCCGATACGGCCGCCATCCTCGAGCGGCATCCAGGCATAGCCCAGTTCGATGGTGATGCCGCGCTTTTTTTCTTCCGGCAGGCGGTCGGCGTCGATGCCGGTCAGCGCGCGCACCAGCGCGGTCTTGCCGTGGTCAATGTGTCCGGCAGTGCCGACGATCATGCGAAATCCTTCACGTCCGTTCTTGTTCTTCGACGAGCGCCGCGCGCAATGCGCCCAGTTGTCCCATCAGCTCGGCCGGGTCGTCGATGCAGCGGCAGTCGAGCAGCAGGCGGTCGTCGGCGATGCGGCCGATCACCGGCAGCGGCAAGGCGCGCAGCGCCTCGGCCAGGCTGTCCAGCGCCGTGCCCATGCCGCGCTTGCCCGACAGGTTCGGCGCGATCGCCACCCCGCTCGACGGCAGTCGGTCGATCGGGAGCGAGCCCGAGCCGATCTGGCTCAGCATCGTCTCCAGCGTCACCGTATAGCGCGGCGCCAGCGCCTCGCGCAGTGGCGTCAGGAGGGCGTTCGCCGTCGCGCCCACCTGCTCCTGGGTGCGGGTCAGCCAGCGCAGCGTCGGCAGGTCGCGCACCAGCAGTTCGGGCTGCAGGTAGAGCCGCAGGGTCGCTTCCAGCGCCGCCAGCGGTAGTTTCGACAGGCGCAGAGCGCGCTTCATCGGGAACTTGCGGATGCGGGTGACAAATTCCTTCGAGCCGACGATCAGGCCGGCCTGCGGCCCGCCCAGCAGCTTGTCACCCGAGAAGGTGACCACGTCGCAGCCGGCCGCCAGCATCTGCTGCGGCGTCGGTTCCTGCGGCAGGCCGTATTTACCCATGTCGATCAGCGAACCGCTGCCCAGGTCGCTGACCAGGGCGACGTTGCGCGCGCGCGCCAATGGCGCCAGTTCCGCTTCGGACACCGAACTGGTGAAGCCCTGCACCGCGTAGTTGCTGGTATGGACCTTCATCAAGAGCGCCGTGCGCTCGTTGATCGCCCGTTCGTAGTCCGCCAGGTGGGTGCGGTTGGTGGTGCCGACTTCGACCATGTGGGCGCCGGCGCTGGCCATCACGTCGGGCATGCGGAAGGCGCCGCCGATTTCCACCAGCTCGCCGCGCGAGACGATCGCCTCGCGTCCGCCGCCAAGCGCCGCCAGCGACAGCAGGACGGCGGCGGCATTGTTGTTGACCACGGTCGCGGCTTCGGCGCCCGTGATCTCGCACAGCAGGCCTTCGACGATGCTGTCGCGATCGCCCCGTGAGCCGCTGTCCAGGTCGTATTCGAGATTGTTCGGTCCGGCCATCATCGCGACCAGGTGGTCGATTGCCGCTTGCGGCAGGACGGCGCGTCCGAGATTGGTATGGATGACCGTGCCGGTCAGGTTGATCACCCGGCGCATATTCGGCGCCAGGCGTCCGGCGATACGCCCGGCCAGAGACTGGCCGAGCGCCTCCGGCGACAGCGCGCTCGCGGGGAGCACGCCTGCCAGGGCCTGCGCGCGCAGGGAGTCCACTTGCGCGCGCGCTTCCGCCGCGACCAGGGTATGGCCGTGACTGGAAACCAGCGCCTGCACGGATGGCAGGCGCAGCAGTTTATCGATCGAAGGCAGATCCTTGACTGTCGCCTTCGAGCCGTGGACCACGGACTCGTCGAGCGACATGATCAATTACTCCTTGATTGACTGGATGCGCCGTCGTCATCCGACGGCTCTTCTTCGCCGCCCGTGAGCAGCAACAGGTTGACGCCATGCGGCTGGTAGCCGGCTTCCGACACCAGGATGTCCAGCGTCAGGGTGGCCACGTCGTCCGCCACCGGATCGACGTGGAGATCTCTCTCCATGCGCACGATCTTGAGGTAGTGGCCGCACTCGTCGCAGGTTTCGGCTTGCACCGATGCCTGCGCCGTGTCTTCCTGCGCGCCATCGGTGGCCAGCGCCTGCAGCGAGTGGTAGTGGATGCCCTTGGTCGACTGGCAGTGGCTGCACTTGACCCGCACCATATGCCACTGCGTCGAGCACAGCGAGCAATTCAGGTAGCGGAAGTTGCTGCCGCCGGCATCCAGCCTGGTGACCGACGACGTCGGCAGGCTGCCGCAGCATGGGCACAGGGTCACGTCGAGCGTGCGCCCGAACGGTTCCTGGCGCGCCGCGCCATGGGCCTGCTGGACCGCCAGTACCATATGGCTCCAGTAGACCTGCAGCCCGGCCGCCACCAGCGGCGCCGCGCTCATGTCCAGGCCGGCTGCGCCTTGCAGCAGCAGTTCGGCCTGGCCTTCGAGATGGTCGTCACTGGCGGCCAGCAAGTCCTGCACGGCCGCCTGGGCCGGGCTGCCCGAAAGGCGCGGGGCCAGCAGCTCCAGCATGCGGCGCAAGGCCGCACGCCAGGCCGGGTCACGCGGCCACAGCGGCGCCGGCAGCGGCGCCTGGGCGGCGCGGCCGGCGGCCAGCAAGTCGTCGCCGCCGGGCAGCGCCACGGCCGGGTAGTCCTGCAGGACTTCATGCTGGACGCGCGCCAGTTCGGCGGCGAACAGCAGGAAGTCGCGCATCGCATGCCCGGCCGCCAGCTCGCGCAGGCGGGTTTCACGGGTGGCGAAGAGCTCCGCCCGCACCGGGAGGTGCAGGTAGGGCATCTGCTGCCCGGACCGGACCGCGATTTCTTCCGGGCTGAGCAGCGGTGTTGCTTTGGTAACACTCATAGAGCAGTGAAGTCCTTAAGGTTTCTTGCGCGTGGCGCTGTCCTGCGTGGCTTGCGTGACTTCCTTATACCACAGCGGGTGGTGCGACTTTGCCCAGTCCGCGTGCACTGTGCCACGGGTCATGGCGCGGAACGAGCCCTTGACCCAGATGGCGGCGTACACGTGGACGATCACGCTCAGCACCAGCGCGAACGCTGCCACCGCATGCACCAGCATGGCGATGCGGCGCAGCGGAATCGGGAAGAAGTCCGCGAACCATGGCTGCCAGAACATGAAGCCGGTGATCAGGAGCAGCACGAGGCTGACCGCGAACACCCAGAACACGCCCTTCTGCCCGGCGTTGTACTTGTGCACCGGCGGCATGTGGTGCTCGTCGCCGGTGGTCACCATCTTCGGCGCCTTCTTGACCCATTCCGTATCGGACTTGGTCCAGAAGTTGTCGCGCACCACGGCGAAGAACAGGAACACGAAACCCAGCACCATCAGCAGCCCGAAGAACGGGTGCAGCACACGGGTCCAGTAACCGCCGCCGAAGAAGACGCTGAAGAAGTACATCGAAGGATGGAACAATGCCAGCCCGGTCAATCCCGCGCAGATGAACAGCAGGGCCACGGCCCAGTGGTTCATCCGCGTGCGGTCACGATAGCGAGTGATAAACATGGTTCTTCTCCTTAAACGCGCGGTTCATCGCGCACTGCATCGCGCTGGTCCGCGTCAGGCGTCGGCTGCACCGGCGGTTCGTCCACATGGGTCTCGATCGGACCCACTTTCATGTAGTGGAAGAAACCGGCCACGGCGGCGCCGATCATCGCGGCCACGCCCAGCGGCTTGGCCACGCCTTTCCACAGCGCCACGGTCGGGCTGATGGTCGGGTTTTCCGGCAGGCCGGCGTACAGGTTCGGCTTGTCGGCGTGCTGCAGCACGTACATGACGTGCGTGCCGCCGACGCCGGCCGGGTTGTACAGGCCCGCGTTCTGGTAACCGCGCTCCTTCAGGTCGACCACGCGGTCGCCCGCGTACTCGATCATGTCTTCCTTGGTGCCGAAACGAATGGCGCCGGTAGGACAGATCTTGACGCAGGCCGGCTCCATGTTCACTGCCACGCGGTCCGCGCACAGCGAGCATTTATAGGCCTTCGAGTCCACCTTGCTGATGCGCGGCACGTCGAACGGGCAGCCGGCGACGCAGTAGCCGCAGCCGATGCAGTTCTCGCTGATGAAGTCGACGATGCCGTTGGTGTACTTGACGATCGCGCCCGGCGCCGGGCATGCCTTCAGGCAGCCCGGTTCGTCGCAGTGCATGCAGCCATCCTTGCGGATCAGCCACTCCAGGCGGTCACCCTCGTCGGGCGTCTGGGTGACGACTTCCGAGTACTTCATGACCGTCCACGACTGCGGCGTCAGGTCGCGCGGGTTGTCGTAGGTGCCGTGGGTTTCGCCGATGTCGTCGCGCAGGTCGTTCCACTGCATGCACGCCACCTGGCATGCCTTGCAGCCGATGCAGCTGGAGACGTCGATCAGCTTGGCGACTTCGGCCTTGTGGGTACGCGCCACCGGCGTCGTCGCGGTCGTTGCCGACCGCTTGGCGATATCGAGAGATTGAAGCGAAGACATGGTATTAAGCCCTTTCGATATTGACCAGGAACGACTTGAATTCCGGGGTCTGGGTATTCGCGTCGCCCACGAACGGGGTCAGCGTGTTCACCAGGAAGCCCGGCTTGGTCAAACCGACGAAGCCCCAGTGGTTCGGCAAGCCCACCGTATCCACCTTCATGCCATCGCAGTCGAGCTGCGGGATACGCTTGGTGACGACGCACTTGGCCTTGATGTAGCCGCGCATCGACGACACCTTGACCATGTCGCCATTGGCGATGCCCTTGGCCTTGGCCAGCTCTTCGCCGATCTCCACGAACTGCTCCGGCTGGAGGATCGCGTTGCTCTGGACGTTCTTGGTCCAGTAGTGGAAGTGCTCGGTCAAACGGTAGCTGGTCGCGACGTACGGGAATTCCTTGGCCGTGCCGAACGCTTCCATATCGCCCTTGAACACGCGCGCCGCAGGATTGGCGCGGGCTTTCGGGTTCTTCGGATGCATCGGGTTGACCGGGAACGGCGACTCGAACGGCTCGTAGTGCTCGGGCAGCGGGCCTTCGGCCATGCCGGTCGGCGCGAACATGCGGGCCACGCCTTCGGCCGTCATGATGAACGGCTGCACGCGGTCCTCATCGTTCGGATTGGCGTCGGGACGGATGTCCGGAATGTCCGAACCGGTCCAGCTGGTGCCGTTCCACGCGATCAGGTTGCGATGGGCGTTCCACGGCTTGCCGGTGGTCGGATCGGCCGACGCCGCGTTGTACAGCACGCGGCGGTTCGCCGGCCATGCCCAGGCCCAGCCCAGCGTGTTACCCACGCCATACGGGTCGGCGTTGTCGCGGTTGGCCATCTGGTTGCCGGCCTCGGTCCAGGCGCCGGCGTAGATCCAGCAGCCGCTGGCGGTCGAGCCATCGTCGCGCAGCACGCCGAAGCCCGGCACCTGCTGGCCCTTCTTGAGCAGCAGCTTGGACGGATCCTTCGGATCGTACAGGTCGGCCAGCGCCTTGCCGTTGAACTCCTTGGCGAGTTCCTCGGCCGACGGGCTGTGCGGGATCTTGTACGGCCAGGCCAGGTTCACCATCGCGTCAGGGAAGGCGCCGCCATCCTTGATGTAGGCGTTCTTCATGCGGGTGAACAGGTCGGCGATGATCTCGATGTCCGGCTTCGATTCCCATGGCGCCTCGGCGCCCTTCCAGTGCCACTGCAGCCAGCGCGACGAGTTCGACAGCGAACCGTCTTCCTCGGCGAAGCAGGTGGTCGGCAGGCGGAACACGGTGGTCTGGATCGACGCGCTGTCGACGTCGTTCGACTCGCCGTGGTTCTTCCAGAACTCCGAGGTCTCGGTGTTCAGCGGATCCATCGTCACCAGGAACTTCAGCTTCGACAGGCCGGCGATGATCTTCTTCTTGTTAGGGAAGGAGCCGACAGGGTTGAAACCCTGGCAGATGTAGCCGTTCATCTTGCCCTGGCCCATCAGTTCGAAGGCCTGCAGCACGTCGTACAGCTTGTCGATCTTCGGCAGGTAGTCGAAGGCCCAGTTGTTTTCCGCGGTCGCGGCATCGCCCCACCAGGCTTTTTGCAGGCTGACGAAGAACTTGGGATAGTTCTGCCAGTAGCTCATCTGGTTCGGACGCAGCGGCTTGAGTGCGCGCGGCTTGTAGTAGGTCTCCAGATCCTGCTCGTTGTCGGTCGGCAGGGACAGGTAGCCCGGCAGCGAGTTCGACAGCAGTCCCAGGTCGGTCAGGCCCTGGATGTTGGAGTGGCCGCGCAGTGCGTTCAGGCCACCGCCGGCGACGCCGACGTTGCCCAGCAGCAGCTGCATGATGGCGCCGGTACGGATGATCTGGCTGCCCTGGCTGTGTTGCGTCCAGCCCAGCGCATACATGATCGTCATGGCGCGGCCCGGCACGGCGGTCGACGCGATGTACTCGCAGACCTTCATGAACTGCTTGACCGGGGTGCCGGTGATCTTGCTGACCTGTTCCGGGGTGTAGCGCGAGTAATGGCGCTTCATCACCTGCAGGACGCAATTCGGGTCTTGCATGGTCGGATCGACCTTGGCGTAACCGTCTTCGCCCATGGCGTAGCCCCACGACTTGTTGTCGTAGCGGCGCTTGGTTTCGTCGTAGCCCGAGAACAGGCCATCCTCGAACTGGAAGTCCGGGCCGACGATGAAGCTGGCGTTGGTGTAGCTCCGGACGTATTCGGTCTGGATCTTGTCGTTGCTCAGCAGATAATTGATGACGCCGCCCAGGAAGGCGATGTCGGAGCCGGCGCGGATCGGCGCGTAATAGTCGCTCATGGCGGCCGAACGCGTGAAGCGCGGGTCGACCACGACCAGCTTGGCTTTATTGTGGTGCTTGGCTTCGATCACCCACTTGAAACCGCATGGGTGCGCCTCGGCGGCATTGCCGCCCATAATCAGTACTACATCGGCATTCTTTATGTCAACCCAATGGTTGGTCATCGCGCCACGTCCGAACGTCGGGGCCAGACCGGCCACCGTAGGTCCGTGTCAAACGCGAGCCTGGTTATCGAAGACGAGCATGCCCATCGAACGCATCGCCTTGTGCGTGATGTAGCCCGTTTCGTTGCTCGACGCGGACGCGCACAGCATACCGGTGCTGGTCCAGCGGTTGACGAGTTTGCCTTCGGCATTGGTGGCGACGAAGTTGGCGTCGCGGTCGTCCTTCATGAACTTGGCGATGCGCGACATCGCCTGGTCCCACGAAATACGCTTCCATTCCGTGCTGCCCGGCTCGCGGACTTCAGGATACTTGAGGCGGTTCGGCGAGTGCACGAAGTCGAGCAGGCCCGCGCCTTTCGGGCACAGGGTGCCGCGGTTCACCGGATGGTCCGGGTCGCCTTCGATATGGATGATGTCCGAGGTGACGTTCTTTGCGCCGTCGCCGATGCTGTACATCAGCAGGCCGCAGCCCACCGAGCAGTACGGACACGTGTTGCGCGTCTCCTTGGCCTTCGCCAGTTTATAGTGCCGGGTCTCGGCCATTGCCGGCAGCGGCGAAAAGCCGAGCGCGACGATGGTGGACGCGGCCAGTCCCGCACCGCTCACGCGGAGGAACTGCCTACGATTCATGCCCATCTAGGTTCTCCTACTAGTAATGGATTGCGCACGCCGCAAAAGGGTCTGCCGGGGTCGATGCCCCGGCACGCTGGTCCGATCGCGCCGCTGCCACAGCGACGTGGCGCGCGCACTTTCTATGCCCTCGACCGTGTTACTTGGCCGGTGGCGTGGTTGCCGCGGTGGCGCCATCGCCACCGGTTGGTTCCGATGCACCGCTGTCGCGGGGCTTGTCCGCACCCTGGCCGGCGACGACGCCGCCGATCGCGGTGCCGCCTTCGGCGGGACCCGTGCCCGCGACCACGTCCGGCGAGTTCGCCGGCTCGGCCACGATCGCGGCGTGCGGATCGGGATTCTGGGTCGCGACCGCGGCCGGCGACGCGGGATCGGTCGGCGCCGGAGAGGCCTCGACGTCAGCCTTCTTGCCGCAAGCGGACAGGGCGAGCACGGCGGCCAACACACCGGTGCCCAACAGGATGCGATTCTTCATCTGCGAATTAGGTTGCATTGCAATATCCGTTGACTTTGAGATATATGAGAAATATATATGAAATGATGAACGCTACATATAAGTATTTTACGCAATGTGGGGAATTTCTGCGTGACATTACGTGAGAATTGAACCGTCATTGTCGTGTTAAGGTCGCCAGGGGCGCTCAGTGTAAAGACGTTCCGCCGTTCTCTCCCTTGCGTCGACTGCTGGCGCGCCTCCGCGCGGGCGGCTGCCCATCCGCCGCTTGCTGCGCGGCGTCGGGTTCCCGGGCTTTCCTTTCCTCGACGTCGAGCAGGCGGGTTGCGCCCAGTCCCCACCCCTGCTCTCCCAGGCGCAGCAGCGTGCTCCCCTTCATCCGCACCAGGCATCCATCCATCTCGGCCTCGCTCGCGTGCCAGCGCAGGCTCGCCTAGCCGGCACCCTCGATGGTGATCACGTCCGGGGCCACCAGGCCGCCGGCGATGCGGGCATGCCCCGGCAGGAATGGCATGGCTTGGGTCAGGCGACTGCTGGGCCGGGCACCCATCATGCCCACCTGGGCGGCGAGAGCATCCCACAGGGCGTCCGCCTGGGTGCGCAGCGCCAGGTAGCGTTCGGCCTGCTCACGGCCATGGGCCAGCAGCGCCCGGGCCAGCAAGGGATCGCGGTCGAACTTGGAGAACAGGCCCAGTTCCTTGCGCACCACCGCGCCGACCGCCTCGCCGTCGAGCACGATGCGCACCACCTCGATCGGCTTGTCGTGGGGCCGGGAGCGCTGGCCCGGATCGTCCAGCCGGGCATTGATGGCTTCGATGAAGGCGACCTCCTGGTTCAGCGACAGGTTGCCCGACAGCGTGTCGCGCCGGTGCCACAGCTCGTCGCCCGACTGGGCGTTGCCGGGACCGGCGACCTTGCCGCTGAAGTCGTAGCGGTCCGGGTTGATCTGCAGGATCCAGACCCCGTCCGGCTTCCTGGCCGGGTCCAGGCCGGACGAGATGAAATTCTTGATCGGCGGGTTTTGCGAGAACAGGCCGTCCCAGCATGCCATGCGGCGCGGCTCGTGGGTTTCGGGGTCGACCGCCTGGACCGGCTGCGCCATGAAGACCCAGGGCAGCGAGGCCGAGGCCACCACTGCGTCGAGGGTGATGCCGGCATCGTTCGGCGCATGTTCCGAACTGAAGGCGACGAAGGCGCCGCTATCGATGTCCACCGCGCCGATCAGCAATTGCGGCAGCGCGCGGGTGGCGTGGCGCACCGCATGCGCCAGGCCGTCGAGGGTATCGCGCTCGAAGCGCAACGCCGGCAATTGCAGGCCGTCGAACACGACGCGCAGCAGCGTATCGGACGCCAGCCCGTGCGCCTTCGACCAGGCCGCGATCCAAGCGCTGGAAGACAGCCGGGCCCGGATGTCCTGCTCGATCGCAGCCTGGCGGGCGTGCAGCCGTTCGCGCTCGCCCGGCGCGCCGGCCATCCGCGCCTCGAGCGCGATCGCCTGCCAACGCCTGATTTCTTGGGGGATGCTGCAGAAGTCGCCGATCGCGCCAACCAGGTCGAAATCGACGTGCGGGGCGATCGACTCGCGCAGCTGGAAATAGGGCCCGCGGACCCAGCCGCCCAGCGCCGGCCACATCGCGGCCATCATCGGCCAGGTCGCGGTGGCGAAACTTTCGATTTCGCGCAGCGGCGACAGATAGGGACTGAACTTGAGGTCGACCTGGGCCAGGCTGCCCATCCACTGGCCGATGTCGTTCAGCAGGCGCTCGCCCGGCGCCCGGGCGCAGTTCGCATCCCAGAAGCGCTCGAGCCCGGCCCTGGCCGCATCGGGGCCGCCTGCCAGGTATCCGTACCAGGCCAGCAAGGCGCTGATGGCGCCGCCCGAAGTGCCGCTGATGCCGGTCAGGCGCAGCACGTCGCCCGGTTCCCCGGCCAGCATCGACTGCCCCTGGCTCGTCGCCAGCTCGGCGTTGCGAAACTGCGGCAGCAGCACCGGCAGGGCGCCGGCGGCGTAGGCAGCGTGACTGCCGCCGCCCTGGCAGGCGATGGCGATGTTTTTGACAGGCATGATGTCCTCCCTCGTCCGATTCGACACGCGAGGCAGGCATTCGCCCATGGATGAAGCTCAGGCACCGGAAACGCCGGCCTGTCGCTTTTAGGCAGTTGGCACGGCGCACAGTTCCCCGTTCGGTCCGGCGCCAGCGTCGAAAGCCATACGCATGATAACGATTTCATCAGAATCGCAACGTTATCAATAAATATTTACAACAAGACCAACAAGCAAATGATTGCGCCAAACATTAGGTGTTATATTTACTGACAGGTTATGCGGTGGCCGCCTGCGGTCCGCCGTCGACCCAGGCAAAGAATCCCACAGACGGGTTCTTCACAACAAAGACGGAGACACAATATGAGTCAATTGAAGAAGTCGGCCATTGCCGTGGGCGTCGCACATCTGTGCTGGTTGTCGGCGGCCTTCGCGCAGGACGCCGCGCCAGCGACAAGCGCCGCCCCGGCCGGCCCCCAGGTGGTCACGGTGACCGGCCAGCGCGCCGCCCTCGACAGCGCCCAGCAGCTCAAGAAGAACTCGGACGAAGTGGTCGATTCGATCGTCGCCGAGGACATCGGCAAGCTACCCGACAAATCCATCACCGAAGTGCTGCAGCGGGTGCCGGGCGTGACCATCGACCGCACCATGTCGCGCGCCGACCCCGAGCACTTCTCGGTGGAAGGCTCGGGCGTGTCGATCCGTGGCCTCTCCTGGGTCCGCTCGGAACTGAATGGCCGCGATTCCTTCTCGTCCACCGGCGGCCGGGCCCTGAACTTCGAGGACGTGCCGCCCGAGCTGATGGCCGGCGTCGACGTCTACAAGAACCCCTCGGCCGAGCAGATCGAGGGCGGCATCTCGGGCCTGGTCAACCTGCGCACCGCCCTGCCGTTCGACATCAAGGGCCAGCGCATCTCGGGCAGCATCGAGGGCACCTATTCCGAACTCAAGAAGGGGAAGACCCGGCCCGCCGGCTCGATCCTGTACTCGAACCGCTGGCAGACCGGCATCGGCGAGATCGGCGCCCTGGTCAACTTCGCCAGCTCGCGCAGCGTGACCCGCACCGACGCCTTCCAGGTCGAACCGTATTATCCGGTGGCCGGCGCCGAGCCGGGTCGCACCGTGTGGATCCCGAAAGGCGCGCAGTGGCGCACGCTGGACTTCGACCGCAAGCGCCAGGGCACCTATGGCGCGCTGCAGTGGAAGAAGGACAATACTCTCAAGAGCCACCTGACGTGGTTCCGCTCCAAATACGATATGCGCTGGGACGAGAACGCGCTGTTCTCGGCCGAAGGCAACCCGACCGACCTGCGCGTGGAAAACGGCGTCTACGATGCCAACGGCGCGTTCATGAGCGGCATCATCACCAACCCCACCGCCGGCAGCATCGAATACGCCAACAATGCCCGCACCGCGAGCCGCGATTCGACCACCACCGACATCGCCTGGAATGTCGAGTGGAAGCCGGCCAGCAACTGGACGGTGACGTCGGACTACCAACATGTCAAGGCGCGGTCGGAAGGCTTCGATTCGACGGTCGCTCTCGGCACTTTGATGCCGCAGTTGAATCTCGACCTGACCGGCAAGCTCCCGCGCATCAACTTCAGCCCGTCGCAAGCGGCGGCGATGAGCGACCCGAACAACTTCTTCTGGGCGTTCTCGATGGAGCACCTGGATCGCAGCGTGGCCGAACAGAAGGCCTGGAAGGGCGACGTCAAGTACGATTTCGACCATCCCGTGCTGCGCGACCTGCGCATCGGCGTGCGCCTGACCGACCGCGATGCCAAGACCATCGTGTCCAATCCCGACTTCAACTGGGTCGCCATTTCCCAGCGCTGGATGATGCCGTGGCAGATCGGCAACCTGGCCTATCTCAGCGATCCGCGCTTCCAGGCCCCGACCACGGTCAATCAGTTCAACAATTTCTTCAACGGCGATGCCAGCGTGCCCGCCATTATCTTCCCGGCGCGTTCGGTCACCGGAGGCTATCCGGGCAGCTATGCCCAGTTGCACAGTTTCCACGACATCCTGTGCGCCGACGTCGGCAACACCTGCGCGCCATGGAAGCCGGCTGCCTTCGGAGAAGCCAATCCCTCAGGCGACAATGAGCAAGGCGAGAAAACCAAGGCGCTGTACACGCAGATGCGCTTCGGTTTCGATAACCTGCGCTTCCCGGTCGACGGCAACGTCGGCGTTCGCTACGTCAAGACCGACGCCAAGTCCTACGGCTACACGGTCTACAACTCGACGTTCAACATTCCGCCAGGCGGCACCACCGGCCTGCCCGTCCCGGTCATCGCGCCTTTCGCCGGTCGCGAGGACTACGCGAACAGCTATCACAACTGGCTACCCAGCCTCAATCTGCGGATGAAGGCAAGCGACGAGCTGCAGTTCCGGTTCGCGATCGGCAAGGGCATGTCGCGCCCCAACTTCGACCAATTGCAGGCCTACACCACACTCAGCCAGAACGTGACGAGCACCACGACCGGCACCGGCGCCGGCCAGGTCACCAACGTCACTTCGATCGGCCACACCGGCGAGGCCAAGGGCAATCCGCTGCTGCGCCCCGTCACCTCGCGCAACATCGACCTGACCGCCGAATGGTATTTCGCCAAGGCGGGCTCGCTTACCGTGGGCCTGTTCGACAAGCGCCTGCGCGACATCATCATCAAGCAGAGCTCGTTCTACCAGCTGACCGACTCGGCCGGTCGTGCAATCGATTTCACCGTCGCCACACCGGTCAATGGCGCACGCGGCAGCGCGCGCGGCATCGAAGTGGCCTACCAGCAGTACTTCGACCGCCTGCCGGGCTGGCTGGCCGGCTTCGGGGTCCAGGCCAACTACACCCACGTCAAGACCAAGCGCGACCTGTACGATCCCGTCTTCTCGCCATGGTGCGGCGCAGGCAACAATGCCGCCAACCTGAACCTGAACCTGAACGGCTGCGATACCGATGGCCGCTCCTTCGGCGACCTGCCGCTGGAGTACATGTCACGCAACTCCTACAACCTGGCGCTGCTGTACGACCGCGGCCCCTGGTCGGCGCGCCTGGCCTGGAGCTGGCGTTCGAAGAGCCTGCTGGGCAATAACAACAACGGCACCAACGGCACCAACGGGGTCGACACCAATCCCGACAGCCCGACCTTCGGCCAGAGCGTGGTCGCCTGGGGCCTGCCGATCTGGGCCGACGACTATGGCCAGCTCGATGGCGGCGTCAGCTACAAGTTCAACGACAACTACCGCATCGACTTCCAGGCCCAGAACCTGACCGACGCGAAGTACAAGCAGATCATGAGCCACCATGTCGGCGACAAGGGCCGCGCGTGGTTCGTGTCAGGGCCGCGCTACAGCGTGCGTCTTGGCGTGTCGTTCTGAGGCGCCAACCGGTCGCGCCGTCCGTCAAGGGCGGCGCGACCGTGATAAAAACAAACAAGGAGACAAGAGTATGCAGCATGCTTTGCCGAACGCCCGCTGGGCCATTGCCCTCGCCGCCGCCTGCGCCGTCCAGTGCGCGCACGCGGCCCCCGACGACGCCCAGCAACGCGCGACCAGGCTGGTGAGCCAGATGACCATCGACGAAAAGATCGGCATGGTGTTCGGCCAGTTCGGCACCGAATTCCAGGGCAAGCAGCCGCCCGCCGAGGCCCTGGTGCAGTCGGCCGGCTACATCAAGGGCATTGAGCGCCTGGGCATCACGCCGCAGTGGCTGACCGACGCCGGCATCGGCGTCGCCTCGCAGCCGGGCAAGCAGACCCGCGAGCGCACCTCGCTGCCGGCGGGGATCGCCACCGCCGCCACCTGGAACCCGGCGCTGGCCTTCAAGGGCGCCGCCATGATCGGCAAGGAAGCGCGCCTGTCGGGCTTCAACGTGATGCTGGGCGGGAGCGTCAACCTGGCGCGCGAGCCGCGCAACGGCCGCAACTTCGAATACACCGGCGAAGACCCGCTGCTGGCCGGGATCATGGCCGGCGAACAGATTCGCGGCGTGCAGTCGAACCACGTGATCTCGACCGTCAAGCACTATGCCTACAACGACCAGGAAACGGGCCGCAACCACCTGAACGTCAAGATCAACGACGCGGCCGGCCGCATGTCCGACCTGATGGCCTTCCAGATCGCCATCGAGCGCGGCAACCCGGGCGCGGTCATGTGTTCGTACAACCGCATCGGCGGCGTGTATGGCTGCGAGAACGACCATCTGCTGAACAAGGTGCTCAAGCGCGACTGGGGCTACAAGGGCTATGTGATGTCCGACTGGGGCGCCGTGCACTCGACCATTCCCGCAGCGCTGGCCGGCCTGGACCAGCAGTCCGGCTACCCCTTCGACAAATCGCCCTACTTCGACGGCGCGCTCAAGGAGGCGGTGCAGAACGGCCACGTGCCGCAGGCGCGCCTGGACGATATGGTGGCGCGCATCCTGTGGGCGATGGGCACGCACGGCGTGCTGGATCACCCGGTCAAGGTGCGCGACAAGGAGATCGACTACGCCGCCCACGCCCGCATCTCGCAGGAAGACGCGGAGGAAGGCATCGTCCTGCTCAAGAACGCAAACAAGATCCTGCCGCTGGCACCGGGACTGAAGCGCATCGCCATCATCGGCGGCCACGCCAACAAGGGCGTGCTGTCCGGCGGCGGGTCGGCCCAGGTCTATCCGCGCGGCGGCATGGCGGTGCCGAACGAGGGACCGGCGGCCTGGCCCGGGCCGATGGTCTATCTGCCGGGATCGCCGATGCAGGCCCTGGCACGCCGCAGCAAGGCGAAGCTCGACTGGCATGACGGCAAGGACGCCGCTGCGGCCGCGAAAGCCGCCGCCGGCGCGGACGTGGTGCTGGTGTTCGCGACCCAGTGGACCTCCGAGGCGAACGACGTGCCCAACCTGTCGCTGCCGAACGCCCAGGACGCACTGATCGCCGCCGTGGCCAGGGCCAACCCGCGTACGGTGGTGGTGCTGCAGACCGGCACGCCGGTGACGATGCCGTGGGTCGACCAGGTCGCTGGCGTCGTCCAGGCCTGGTATCCGGGCACGAATGGCGGCGAGGCGATCGCGCGCGTGCTGAGCGGCGAAGTGGATGCCTCGGGACGCCTGCCGCAGACCTTCCCGCTGTCCGAGAGCCAGCTGCCGCGCTCGACACTCGATGGTCTCGACCTGCCCAAGGACAGCCGCTTCGACGTCGACTACGACATCGAAGGCGCGGCGGTCGGCTACAAATGGTTCGACCTGAAGGGCATCAAACCGCTGTTCGCCTTCGGCCACGGCCTGTCGTACACGAGCTTTACCTACACCAATCTCAAGGCCGAGGCGGCGGACGGCGCCATCCAGGTCAGCTTCGACACCCTGAACAGCGGAGCGCGCGCCGGCAAGGCGGTGCCGCAAATATACGTGTCGAAGGTCGGGGCCGGCTGGGAAGCGCCAAAGCGGCTGGGCGGCTGGGACAAGCTGGCCCTGAATGCCGGCGAGCGCCGCGCCAGCAAGGTCGCGGTCGACCCGCGCACGCTGGCGGTGTTCGACGCGGCGTCGAACCGCTGGAAGATCGCGGCCGGCGAATACCGGGTGATGCTCGCGACGGCGGCCGACGCCCCGGTGCAGACGGTGACCGTGCGCCTGCCGGCGCGCGAGTTCGCGGCGGGAGCGCGCTGAGGGCACGCCATGCACGCCTTCCAACGCCGGGCGCTGCTGGCCTTCGTGGGGCTGCTCATGGCGAGCATCCTGCTTGGCCTCGCCGGTTACCGCCGCAGCTTCCTCGACGTCGCGCTCCTGAGCGGTCCGGGCGACGGCCAGGCGGCCTGGCGCGTCGTTCCGGGTGGCGACGCGTCGGCCGGCGGCGCATCGAACGTGCGGGTGCTCGACGACGGCCGGCGCCTGCGCATGGCGCTGACCGTCGCCAGCGGCCCGGCCTATCCCTACGCACAAGCGAATCTGTTCTTCGCGGGAGCGGACGGAGAGCCGGCGCACGCCGACCTGACGCGTTATGCCTCGATATCCTTCGTCGCCACCTGCGCGCCGCGCAATACCTTGTCGCTGGTGGCGCCAACCTTCGAGGAGGGACTGTCCCGGCGCGGCGACCCGGCCAGCTACCGCGCTCCCGCGAGCTTCTTTTCCTGCAGCGAGCAAGGCAGCCGGGTCGAGCTGGACCTGACGCGCATGGAGACGCCGCAATGGTGGTTCGCCCATTCGGGGCTGCCGCTGTCGCGCCAATCCTACAGCCTGGACCAGGTGCCCAAGCTGGCCATCGGCAGCACTTTCCAGACGCCGCGCGACGTGCCGCTGGTGGTCGACGTCAGCAGCCTGACCTTGCACGGCCGCGACCTGCGCTGGATCTTCGTTCCCGCCACGGCCCTGCTGCTCGCCTGGGCCGGCTTCGGCCTGTGGCTGTTCCGCGCCCACGCGCGCGCCCTGCGCCGCGAGCTGCAGGACAAGCTGCAGAAGGACTTGCCGATCGTGGCCTACCAGCAGCTCTCGCTCGAGCTCCCGCTCGAGCCGCGCCGCGACCGCGAAAAGGCGGCCATCCTGCAGGCGCTGGCGAGCCGCTACTCTGATGCCGAACTGGACCTCGACGCCGTGGTGCAGGCCGCCGGCGTCAATCGCAACAAGGTCAACGAGATCCTCAAGGCCGAACTGGGCTTCACCTTCACCGGCTACCTGAACAAGCTGCGCCTGACCGAGGCCGCGCGGCTGCTGGCCGAAAAGGGATCGGCCACGGTTTCCGAGATCGCCCACACGGTCGGCTACAACAACGCCTCTTACTTCAACAAGCTGTTCAGGCAGGAGTATGGCTGCACGCCAAAGGCGTTCCGCGCCTCGCTGTCCGGCGCGCCGGATGCGGTTGCGGGTCAGGACACCTGCACTGACACGTCCGGCACGATTGCTTCAACTATCCGCATGACCCACGCCACGGCGGGCGGCGCGGCGTATGCTGGCCATTCCTCACCACGGAAATGCGATCCATGAGAATTCAGCCATTCGTCCGGCCCTTGCTGGCCGCCGCGTTGACATTGACTTTCAGCGCGCTGCCTTTCAGCGCGCTCGCGCAGCAGCGCACTATCGACGTCGACGTCACCCAGGTCCAGGGCAAGCTCGACCGCATGTTCAACCTGTCGGTCGGCGCCGGCCGCGCCAACGAAGGCTTGCGCGCCGACTGGCAGCAGCAACTGGCCGAGATCCGGCGCGACGCGGGCTTTCGCTACATCCGCTTCCACGGCCTCCTGTCCGACGACATGGGCGTGTACCGGATCGACGCCCAGGGCAAGGAACAGGTCAACTTCCAGTACATCGATGCGCTGTTCGACTATCTGCTGAGCATTGGCATCAAGCCCTTCGTCGAGCTGGGCTTCATGCCCAATGCCATGGCCAGCGGCAGCAAGACGATCTTCTGGTGGCGCGGCAACGTCACGCCGCCGCGCGACTATGGCCAATGGGAGCGCTTGATCGAGGCCCTCGCGCGGCACTGGACCGAACGCTATGGCCGCGACGAGGTGGCGAGCTGGTACTTCGAGGTGTGGAACGAACCGAACCTGGACGGCTTCTGGGCCGGGACCCAGGACGAGTACTTCCGCTTGTACACCCACGCGGCGCGCGCCATCAAGCGCGTCGACCCGGCCTACCGGGTCGGCGGGCCCGCCACGGCCGGCGCGGCCTGGATACCCGAGATGATCGCCCATGCCGACAAGAACAAGGTGCCGCTGGACTTCGTCAGCACCCATTCCTATGGCGTGAGCCAGGGCTTCCTGGACGAATTCGGCACCACCGGGACGATCCTCAGCAAGGACGACATGGCGGTGGCCAGCGACGTGCTGAAAAACCGCAAGGAAATCGCCGCCTCCCCCATGCCGAAGCTCGAGCTGCACTACACCGAATGGAGTTCGTCCTACACCCCGGCCGATCCGACCCACGACAGCTACCATCAGGCCGCCTATATCCTGAAAAAGCTCAAGCAGAGCAGCGGCGCCGTGCAGTCGATGTCGTACTGGGTCTTTACCGATATCTTCGAGGAGCCCGGTCCGCGCTTCGAGGCCTTCCACGGCGGCTTCGGCCTGATGAACACGCAGGGCATCAAGAAACCGGCCTATTTCGCCTACCAGTTCCTGAACCAGCTCGGCCACACCGAGCTGAAGAACGCGGACAAGGATTCCTGGGCGACGCGCGACGACAAGGGCAATGCCCAGGTCCTGCTATGGGACGTGACCCATACGCTGCCCGACAAGGTCAACAACCAGCAGTTCTACGCCAGGGACTTGCCCCCGAAGGTTAAGGGCCAGGTTGCGGTGACGCTGCGCGGCCTGAAGCCGGGCGCCTATGCGATGACGGTGTCGCAGGTCGGCTACAAGCAGAACGACGCCTTCACCGCCTATATCGGCATGGGCTCGCCGAAGCAACTGACCCGGCAGCAGGTAACGACGCTCAAGGCCCACGCCACCGGCAAGCCGTCGCGGCAACAGACGGTCACCGTCGGCGCCGATGGACGGCTGGCCACCAGCCTGCCGCTGCGCGAGAACGACGTCTACCTGCTCCAGTTCGCCCCGGCAAAATGATGGGTCAGCCTTTCGCCAGGATGGCGGCGATCGCCGCATCGGAGCGCTTGTAGAACGCCGGCCACTCCTGGTCATAGCTGGCCCTCGCCTTTTGCGTGAGCGCGCCTCTGGAGGTAAAGATGTGCCGCAGGCTGCCGTCGCGCTGCACGACGACTGCGGGCGTGACGATCTCCGACTCGATGACCTTCTCGCCCGGGTTCTTCACGATCGGCGCGAAGCGGCCGGGGACTTCATGGACCTGGACCCGGCCGTCCGCTCGCTGCCGGATTTGGATGATCCTGGTCTCACCAGGCCCCATGGCGTCGCGCAGCCGCGCGACGCCGGCATACGCCTCACGCGCCGCCCGGGCATCGAAGCCTCTTTGCAGCATGTCGACCACGACACCGAAACCGCCGAGGTATTTCTCGATGGCCGGGTCGACCGGCTGCGGCCGCTTGAGACCTTGCCAGGCCATGCCGAGCATGTCGACCATGGAGGCGCTGTCGAGCCCGGTCGCAGCGGCCGGTGCTGCGACGTCGGGCACCGGGGACGGCGCCGTCGCCACGGCGGCAGCGGAAGTGTCCATTGAGCTGGAGATGACGGTCGACGCGCCATCAGGGTGACGCGGATAGGTTGCCGGACCGCCGGCGGCCGCATCCGCCGGCTGCCGTGTCTCTGCACCCGCATTGGCCGTCGGCTGCGGCCACCAATCGAATGCTGCGCAAGCTGTCAGCCCGAGGACCGAGCCGGCGATCGCTGCACGCGCCAAGAACAATTTCATCGCGACCTCCCTGAATGTGCGTCGATAGAGGGAGTATGATGACGCGCACCGCGGGCGGCTTTTTATATCTATGACAAGGCAATCGCCGGTCAGGCCGGTGTGGCGGCGAGCATTGGCCGCGACATCCGGCTGCGTTAGAATCCTACAACGCCGGTCGCTCCGATCCGGCGTTCACTGGTCACGCAACGATACGGGAAACGATATGGCAAAGAAAGAAGAAGAACTGGACGAAGAAACATTGGCGTTCATCCAGTGGTGCATCGAAGTGGAAGGTTTCCTGGTCGCCGGCGGCGCCACCGTCCAGCAAGCCCAGGATCATATCGAGGAAGAGATCGAATGGTTCACCGACCAGTTCTACGACTCCCTCACACCCGAGGAGGCCGCGAAGGAAGCGCTGGCCTGAAAACCCTCAGCGCGGGTAGGTGAAGCCGGTGCGGATATCCATCGGCGCCAGCTTCTCGCGGGTGCGCACCATCAGGCGCTGCGGCGGCTCCTCGCCGGCCAGGGCGCCCGGCGCGAACGGCAATCCTTCGGCCTTGCGCACCAGCGCGTCGCAACGCTCGTAGACGTTGGGACAGCCGGTGGCGGCCAGCAGCGCCTGCACTACCGGCACCTTCCACAGGTCGACGCCGCCGGCGTTGAACTGGCAGACCAGGTAGCCGCCAGGGCCACCATAGCCCTGCACCACCAGGCCAGGCAGGCCGTCCTTCTCCCCGTCGACCAGCTGGATCAGCGCATCCGGCCCGACCGCACGCCAGGTATCGAGACGGCGTTCGATGGCGGCGCCCACGCGGCGCTTGATCAGCGCATGGTCGATCGCTTCATCCTCGCGCAGGGTCCAGACACGGGCCGCGATCTGCGACTTGCCGTTGTAGGCGGCGCGCGCCAGGAAGCGGCGCGACGACGACTGCACGACGGCGGTGACGCCGATCTTGTTGCGTTCGTGCGGCTTGCCCTCGACTTTCTCGATGGCGGACTGGTAGATCCACGGGTCGCCGGCAAGGATGGATGGTTCCTTGCCCTGCTTGATGGTGATGATGAGCATGTGCGGCTTTCTTGATGAAGGCCGGCATGATACCGCACTCGCCTACCACCCCATTCTTTGCCGCACAAAAGCAGTCAGCAAGTCGGCATTCGCCTGGTGCTGCGCCACCCGCGGGTGCTTGCCATAGCCGGTGAACGGGAAGAACAGCGTATCGATGCGCCGGTCGCCCGCTGCCTGGAGATTCCCGACCGCTGTCTTGACGTAGCCCGGCCACGGCGAACCGGGCCGGGTCGCATCCATGCTGCCGAGCGCACAGACGATATAGGCGTTCGGATACAGCGACCGCACACGCGCGACGAAGGCCTGGTAAGCCGCGATCCGCTGCGCCTCATCGGGTTCCGGCTGCAGCTTGTGGTCGCGCCCGATCAGCCAGCTGTCGTTCTGCATAAGGTTCACCACCACCACGTCCGGCGTCCAGCGCGAGAAGTCCCAGCGGCTGTCGTTGTCGCCGACGGCGCTCAGCTGATCGTAGAAATCGGGCATGGTGAACGGGAACCAGCTGATCATGATGCCGATGCCGCCCTGCGAGGTGAAATGCGCCTCGGCGCCCAGCTGGCGGGCCGCGATCGCGGCATAGGAGCGGTAGTTGTTCTTGTCCTTGCCGTGATGGTCCTCGCCATCGTCAGGGGCTTCGTTGCCCATGCCGCTGGTGATGGAATCGCCGAAGAACTCGATCCGCCGTCCCGGCCTGGCCGGCGGCGGCTGCAATGACGCTGTATCGTCCAGCTCCAGGCCGAGGAACACGGTGGCGCCCTCCTCGCCCTCAGTGCGCTTGGTCAGCAGCAGCCGATGCGCGCCAGGCCTCAGCCCGTTGGCCACCAGATAGCGCTTCTTGCCCTTGTCGAGCTGCAGGATGATCGGGCGCTCGGTGTCGCCGTCGAGGAAGACGTTGTAATAGTTCTTGCCATGCTGGTCGTCGAGGACGATGGCCAGCGAAGTGCCGGTGAAGGTGGCCGCCACCGACGTGCCGGGCCAGCTCAGCACCGGCGCGCGGCGGTCGCCGACATCGATTCGTCCGGTGTACTGCAGGTGCTGGTGGTCGGGCGCCACCGTCTCGAGCGCGCAGGCTGGCGCCAGGGCGAGGAGACCAGCCAGGACCAGGCCAGCCGCGTAGGGAATGATGTTCATGGATTCCAGTCGAAAGAGCCGGGCACGCGCACGCGCCCGGCACATGGTTACAGCTTGACGCTCACCGGCTTGCCGTCATAGATCACCGACTTGTCCGCCGCATCCATGTCGGCCGCGGTCGACACGCCAGGCTTGATGACGCGCACGCGGAACTCGCGCTTCTCCACCATACCCTGGTAGCGGCCGACGCGCTCGCCGATCCGCACCACGCCTGCCTTGTCGTCGTAGCTGATCGGAATGCGGCTGGCTTCGCCGCGCTGGTAGGCATTCGTCACGCCGTCGTCCTCGTACAGGGTCGCCACGCCATTCGCCCCGGCGTAGACGAACACCGTCAGCGGCGCATCCGGCTTCTCGTCGACGTACTGGGTCACCGGGCCGGCGGTGATCACCGAACCCGCCCTGACGAACAGCGGCATGCGCTCGCGCGGCGCGGCGATGGTGCGGGTGGCGCCGCCCTGGTGACGCTCGCCGGTATGGAAGTCATACCAGTCGGCGCCGGCCGGCAGGTAGACCTGGCGCTGGCGCGCCTTGTACGCGTAGACCGGCGCCACCAGGAACGAAGGCCCGAACATATACTGGTCCTTGACGTTCCTGGCCTTGTCGTCGTTCGGGAAGTCCATCGCCAGGCCGCGCATCATGGTGCCCGAGCGGTAGTGGGTATCGGATGCGACGGTGTAAATATACGGCATCAAACGGTAGCGCAGCTTCAGCCACCACACCATATTGTCGCGCATCGCGTCGTCGCCGGCGGCGATGTTGTAGATCTCGCGCTTGACCACCTCGCCGTGCGAACGGAACAGCGGCGTGAAGGCGCCGAACTGGAACCAGCGATGGTTCAGCTCGCGCCACTCTTCCATGTCTTCCGGATTGGCCGCGGTGCTGCGGGTAGCGCGGTTTTCCTGGGCCGAGCCGACGTCGCCGGTCTGGAACCGCACTTCCTGGGCGTAGCCGCCGATGTCGTGGGTCCAGTTCGGAATGCCCGACATCGACATATTGGTGCCCGACGCGATCTGGTCGTACAGATTGTTCCAGCGCCCGACCGTGTCGCCGCTCCACACCGCCACCGCGTTCCTCTGGATGCCCGCGAAGCCCGAGCGCGACAGGATGAACTGGCGCTTGTCGGGCTGGTCGCGCTTCAAGCCATCGATCATGGCCCCGGTGCTCACCAGGCTGTAGGGATTGAAGGTGATCTCGCCGGCGCCGTAGACGGTCGGACCGATCAGCTGCTTGAAGTCTTCCAGGCGGCTGTTCGACAGCACGTCGGGCTCGGTATTGTCCATCCACCAGGCGTCGAAGCCCAGGTCGACCAGCTTCGGCTTGAGCTGGCGATAGTAGATCTCGCGTGCCTCCTTGGTGTACGGGTCGTAGTGGCTGTTCAGGTAACCCTTGCCGACCCAGTCGCGCGAGCCGTTCTCGACGTTCTTGGTCCACATATGGCCCTTGGACGCCAACTCCTTGTAGTTGTCGGTATTGGCGTAGAACTTGCCCCACACCGACAGCATGATGCGCGCATTCTGCTTGTGGACGGCGTCGACCATGCCTTTCGGATCCGGGAAGCGGGTCTTGTCGAAGTCGTGCGAGCCCCAGCCATCCTCGGGCCAGTAGAACCAGTCCTGCACGATGTTATCGAGCGGCCAGCCACGCTTGCGGTATTCGCCCAGCGCGTCGAGCAGCTGCTGCTGCGTCTCGTAGCGCTGGCGCGACTGCCAGAAGCCATAGGCCCATTTCGGCATCATTGGCGCCTGGCCTGTCAGGTGGCGGTAGCCGGCGATCGCGCCATCCATGCTGTCGGCGCTGATCACGTGGTAGTTGATCGCCTCGGCGATCTCGGACGACATGGTCAGCGAATGGCGCTCGGGCGCCGGCAGCGGGTTGTTGTGGGTGATGGCCACCATGCCGCCCGACGGCTTCCATTCCAGGTGCAGCTTGACCGGCCTGTTCTTCTCGAAATGGACCTCGAAGTTGTGGTACCACGGGTTCCAGCCCATGCGCCACACGTCCATCACTTCCTTGCCGTCCACCGTCAGCCTGGCGTAGTCCGACGAATAGAGCTGCATCTTGTGCACGCCCGGCTTGTCGCTGCTCATGGTGCCTTCCCACACCACGCGCACGTTCTTGAGGTCCTTGGCCGGCTTGAGTTCCTTCGGCCAGTTCTCGTCCACGTCCTTCAGGTACTGGTAGTCGATGTCCTTTTCCTGGCGCGTCAGCGCCAGCTTGCCGTCGACGTAGTAGCGCGCGGTCAGGCCGGCCTGCCTGCCGTCAAGGCTGCGCAAGACCAGGTCGCGCGACATATGGTCATAGGGCGTGGCGTCGCCGAAGCGCGAGATCGCGTTGTTGTCCCACAGGAGGCCGTAGCCCTTGTCCGACACCACGAACGGCACGGCGGCGATCATATTGTGCTGGGCCAGCAGCACGTCCTCGCCGTTGTAGTTCATCTGGTTGTTCTGGTGCTGGCCCAGGCCGTAATAGGCGTCCTCCGTGCCGTGGTTGAAGCCCTGCTTGATCGCCAGGAAGGGCTTGCCGCCGACGTCCACCGGTTTCATCGACTCGGACGCCTGGGCCAGGAAGCGCTTGCCGGCGGCGTCGAAGAACTGGACCTGGCCGTCCTTGAGCGAGACTGTGGCGGCGATCTTGCCGGCCTTGAGCTGCACCGCATCCTTGCCCGGCGCCACCGTGAATGCGCATTTGTCGGCGCAGGGCGTGGCCACCGTCATCAGCGAAGGCGTGAGCTTCCTGTTTTCCTCGGCGAGCTTGACCACCTGGATGATGTTGTCGCTCATGAGGTTCAGGCGCACCACCTTGGCGCCGGTGTCGGGCCTGACCTCGATGCCGGTGGCGGTCTGCTGGAAAGTGCCCGCATGGGCCTGGAGCCCGGAGGCGAGGAACAGCACCGCGGCTGCCACCTGGGTCTGTCTCGTACACATACGCATTGTCGATCTCCTGTCTTCGTCGTTGTTATTCCTGGTAGGTCCCGAGCCTGACCTTCAGCACCACCGGTGTCGCCGGCAGGTTGAGGCCATAGTCCGTCTGGTCGCCGTTCCAGTTGCGCTCCATGACCCAGCGGCCATTGGCGTCGAAACGCCCTTCCTCCACCCGCGCCAGCAGCGAGGGCTTGCCCGCGTTCGGGCCATCGCCCGCGAACTTGACCCGCGCCTGCTGGCCGACGAGCACGAACTCGTTCTCCCCGACCTGGGCGATGGCCACGCCGCCGCCCGGCTTCTCGGTTCCTTCCTTGTATTCGCTCTTGTCCTTCAGGTACTGGCGCTCGCCGAACTGGAATTCGCGGAACGACACGGTCGCCTTCCAGCCCTGCAGCGCCACCGTCTGCGGCGCGCGGTCGTCGCCCTCTGCCACGCCATGGGTGCGGCCCTCGAAGGCCCAGCGCGCCCACTGGCGCTGCATCGGCGCGAACACGCCATACACGCTGGCGAACGGCGCGATCATGCGGCGGTCGGTGAACTTCGAGCCCAGCGGGTAATTGCTGTAGTCGAAGTAGTCGAGCCCGAACGGCGCCACGCCCAGGGCGCCCATGCCGACGATCTGGTACACATAGCGCGCATAGCCCGCCGCATTGCCCATCTCCGGCACCATCAGCGCGTTGTCGGGCCGCTGGTAGGATTTCAGCACCGCCGTCACCTTGTTCGATTCCGGCATGTAGATGTCGGGCGCCGCCAGGTCGATGTGCGGCGCCGCCGCCTTGTAGATGTCGATCACGTCCCAGGTCGGCCCGCCGCTGGCGAAGTCCGATTTCCACGGCGCCGCAGGCTTGCCGTCGAGCGAAGGCGCGCGCAGGGCGGCATTGACGAACATCGGCAGGTCGTACGCCGCGCGCCCCGCGCCGGCGATCGACTCGATATAGCTGGCGATGGCCCAGGAATGGAAGTACTGGTCGGCGTAGTCGCCATACACCTGGCGCCAGTTGCCCTGGGTCACGCCCGCCACCTTCGGCTTCTGGCGCGCCAGCACCGCGGCAGGCACCGGCTGGCGGAAGGCCGCCTCGGCCCTTTCGCCATGGTCGCGCGCGACGCCGTAGGTGCCCACCTCGTTCTCGACCTGCACCATGATCACCGTACGGTGGCCGCTGTCGATCTTCCTGATGTGCTCCATCATCCTGACGAAGGCGCGGCGATCGAGCGCCAGGGTCTGCTCGCCGAACGGCGAATGGCTGTAGACCGTCTTGCCGTCCTTGTCCTTCATGCGCGGGAAGCGTCGGTTGTCGAACTTGACCCACTCCGGCAGGTAGCCCGGCCCCGTGTTCTTCCAGGTACCGAACCAGACGATGACGAGCCTGATATCGTTTTCACGCGCCTGCGCAATCAGGGTGTCGAGGAAGCTGAAGTCGAACTCCCCTTCCTTCGGCTCCACCTGTTCCCATGCGACCGGCATCTCGAGGGTATTGGCGTGCGCATCCTCCAGCGCCGCCCAGACCTTGGGCAAGGCGCCCGGATAGTTGCTGGAGTTGTGGGCCTGGCCGGCCAGCATCAGGAACGGCGCGCCGTCCACCATCAGGGCGTGCCGGCCATCTTTTTCGACGAGCCGCGGCAGCTCGGGGTCGGCGGCCGCCGCACCGGCGCTGGCCAGCATCAGGCATAGCGGCGCCAGGCGGCGGGCGATCTGGTTCATGGTCATGCTGGTCGTCTCCTTGATTGTCGTTTTTGTCATTGGCGTAACTGCGCCGCGTCCAGGCTGCGGCCCTGGCCCTTGGCCAGATCGATCTCGATGCGCTTCGCGCCGTAGCGGACCTTGACGGGACCGCCCTTCCCGGCCAACGCACGCACGGTGGCGCCCTGCAGGCGTCCATCGGCCCAGCGCAGGTCCACTTCATAACCTCCACGCGCACGCAATCCCTTCACCGCGCCGCGCGCCCAGGTCGACGGCAGCGCCGGCAACAGGTGCAGCTCGCCGCCCTGCGATTGCAGCAGCATTTCGGCGATCGCCGCGGTGGCGCCGAAATTGCCGTCGATCTGGAACGGCGGATGGGCGTCGAGCATATTCGGATAGGTGCCGCCTGCATTGTTATGCTCCGAAAAGATGCCGGCCTGTTCGGAAGCGCGAGCCCCTGGCGCCGCCAGCAGGCCGCGCAGCATCCGGTGGGCGCGGTCGCCGTCGTGCAGCCTGGCCCAGAACGCCATCTTCCACGCCATCGACCAGCCGGTGCCGGCGTCGCCGCGCGCTTCCAGGCTGCGGCGCGCGGCGCGGGCGAGGTCCGGCGTGCGCACGGCATCGATCTGGCGTCCCGGGAACAGCGCGAACAGGTGCGATACGTGGCGGTGGGTGTCCTGTGGCGTGTCGAGCACCGGGTCCTTCTTCTCTTCCAGCCATTCGAGCAGCTGGCCCCAGCTGCCGATGCGCGGGCCGGCGAGGCGGTCGCGCATGGCGGCCAGTGTTGCGCGCAGCTCCGGATCGACCTGCAGGATGCCGGCCGCCTCGACCGTGTTGTTGAACAGGTCCCACACGATCTGCTGGTCGTAGGCGACGCCATCCTCGACCGGGCCGTGTTCGGGCGACCAGCCCTGCGGCGCGACCAGGCGCCCGTTCGGCAGCTCCTTCAGATAGTCCTGCCAGAAGGCGCTGGCCTCCTTCATCACCGGATAGGCCACCTCGCGCAGGAAGAGGTCGTCGCGCGTGAAGGCATAGTGTTCCCAGAAGTGCTGGGCATACCAGGCGTTGCCGGTCTTGTTCCACAGGTAGTCCATGGCGCCGAAGGGATTCGACTCGGTGCGCAGGGTCCAGCCGCGCACCGGCTGGCCGTCGCCGCGGCGGAATTCGTCGGCCGTGGCGCGCCGCCACACCGGGGCCACGCCGCTGACGAAATCGAAGAATGGCAGCGCCAGCTCGCCCAGGTTGGTCACCTCGGCCGGCCAGTAATTCATCTGGATGTTGATGTTGGTGTGGTAGTCCGCATTCCACGGCGGCGTGAGACTGTTGTTCCACAGGCCCTGCAGATTGGCCGGGAGCGAGCCGCGCGAACTGGACGCCAGCAGGTAGCGGCCGTACTGGAAGTACTGGGCCTCCAGCTCCGGGTCGCCACCCGTCTTGGTGTAGGCCAGCAGCCGCGCATCGGTCGGCAGCGCACGACGTTCCGCCGGCGTCTCGCCCAGGTCGATCGCCACGCGTTTCAGCAGGCGCCCGATATCCTCGGCGTGTTCCTCGAGAAGCGCCGCTGGCGTCCGCTCGGCGGCCTTGTCCACCTGTGCGGTCACGCGCGCCAGCGGATGCCCGCCCTCGAAGTTGCGGGCGGCGTCGAGCACGTAACTGGTGCCGGCGCCCAGGATCAGGGTCAGGCCATCCGCGCCCGCGAAAGCGAGGCGCTCGCCGTCGGCGACCAGCTTGCCGCCATCGCTGATCACCTGCACCTGGCTGGCATAAGACATCACGTTGGCGCTCGGCGCCTGGCCGGACGGCGCGAAGCCGGCCAGCGTGCCCGACGCATACAGGCGGCCGTTCGCCACCGCGAGGTGGGCGCCATGGCGGTCGGTCAGGGCCACGGCGCCGGTGTGGCGGCCAGGCCGGTCGGCCGTCAGGCGCAGCACGATCACCTGGGCCGGGTAGCTCGCCCAGGCCTCGCGCCGGTAGCGCACCCCGCCATGCGTATAGGTCACCGTATGGACGCCACGCACGAGGTCGAGCGTGCGGCGGTAGTCGGTCACGCCGCTCTCGTGGCCTGGCAGCTCGACCAGCAGGTCGCCGAAAGGCTGGAAGGCGCCCATGGTCCGGTCGTCGCCGGTCCACAGCGTGATGTCGTTGAACTGCAGGTGCTCGCGGCCGGGCTGGCCGAACACCATGGCCCCGATGCGGCCATTGCCGATCGGGAGCGCCTCTTTCTCCCAGCCCTGGTCATTGTCCTGGGCCGGCCGGTCGTAGCGCAGCACCATCTCGGGCGCTGCAAGCGCGCCCGCCGCCAGCACGAAGGCGCAGGCGCCCAGCAGGAGGCGCAGGCTGAAGAATATCTTCATGCCGGGCCAGGCCTTCCATAGACGATGCCCCGCCCGGCGGTGCTCATGTAGACCACGCCGAAGCGGTTCATGTCGCCGACGATGAAGTGGCCGTCGCCGGGACCGCCGTACTGGTGGGCGTCGTCGTTGATGCGCTGCCAGCTGCGCCCGAGGTCGAGCGAGCGGTGAATGCCGCGCACGCCCTTGATGCTGCCCCAGATGTACACGGTCGGTTCGGCCTTGCCCGGGGCGGCCTTGCCGAAACCGACCGCGCCGCAGTAGCCGACGCCGGCCAACGGCGCGAAGCTGGCGCCGCCGTCGCGCGAGCGCACCAGGCCGCCGTCCTTGAGCGCCACCCACAGGTCGCCCTCGCGGCCCGGCAGCGCGCGAATCAGTGTCGAACCACCCGACGGCAGGCTGGCGCGCGGTGCGAAGCTGGCGCCGGCATCCAGGCTGGCCATCAGTGCCTTGCCGTCATAGGCATAGAACACCTTCGGGTCGACCGGATCGGCGACGGCGCGCAGGTCGCGCCCGGCCAGGCCCGCCACCCGCGTCCAGCTGGCGCCATCGTCGGCCGACCGGTACAGGGTCGAGGAGCCCTGCGGCGCATGGACGAGGGTCGCGCCGTCGCTCGACATCGCGACCTTCCCGCGCTTGCCCTGCAGCGCCAGGGTCTGCGTCCAGGTCATGCCGCCGTCACGCGTGATCAGCATCGCATCCCCCACCCTGACCATGCTGCCCTGGCGGCGGGCGGCGGCATCGAGCCCTGTGGTGGTGCCGATCTCGGGCCGGTGGATGCGGCCCGGGCGCGCCGGATCGTCGTGCACGAAGCCGTCGTAGTCACCGATGGCGGAAACCAGCGGCGCACCCGGCAGGCTGACCAGGCCGAGCGGCACCGTCTCTTCCAGGCCTTTCACGGTAAACGTCCAGATGGCGGGCGTGGCGTCGATATCGGGCGTGCGGAATACGCCGTTGCCGGACGTGACCCACACCGCACGCGGGTCGAGCGGATCGAATTCGACCGAACCGGCCCAGTGGATCGCATGGCCTTCGAGCCAGGGCACGCCGGCCGCGTCGCGCTGGAAGCCGCGCGCGATCACGTCGACCCAGCTGGCGCCGGCATCGGTGGACACATAGACGCGGTCGCCGCGCGCATCGCCCTGCGCGATGAAGGTATTGATGGTGGAGACCACCAGCCGCCCGGGATTGCCCGGGTCGACGCTGATCCCTGCGAACGGCCGGTTCGAGCCCACCGGCGTGACGTTGCGCCAGGCGCCGCTGGCGATGTCGTATTGCCAGACCTGGCCGCGGTCGATCGGCTCGCTGCCGCTCTTGTCCGGGTGCGGGCCGGCGCCGTTGGCATAGGTGATGTACAGCTTGCCGGCCCCGTCGAAGGCCGCGCGCTGTGGCATCATCCCGGCCGGGCTGCGCGCCACCGGCACGAAACTTGCGCCGGCGTCGTCGCTGCGGTACAGGTTCGGGCCGACGCCGCCGAAGCGCGAGACGCCGACGAACAGCCGCTGCGCGCGGCCATTTTTCACGCTCGCCGGGTCCGGCAGCACGATGTTCAGGCCCACGTCGTTGGGCGTGGTCGTCACGGCCAGCGCCGGGTTACGCTGCCAGGTGGCCCCAAGGTCGGCGCTCTCGAACAGGCCGTCGCGGCGCGAGCCGAGGTAGAGGCGCTTGCTGGCGCCCGGGTCGACGGCCAGCCGTTCGCCGCCCTGGCGTCCGAAGCCGTTGCCGTGGGTCCTGAACTGGTGGCTGACGTCGACCACGTCGAAGGTCTTGCCATAATCGTTCGAACGCAGGATGGCGGTCCGCCCGCCGTTCAGGTAGGCGATCCCCGCCAGCAGCCACACCCTGGCGGCGTTGTCGGGGTCGATCGCCAGCGCGTCGATGCCCAGGAAGCCCGTCTGGTCCTCGCCCACCCAGTCGAGCAGCGGCGTCCAGCGGCCGTCTCTTGCGCGCCACCGGTAGGCGCCGCCCACGTCGGTACGGGCGTATGCGACGCCCGGTTCGCTGCGGCTCGGCACGATCGCGGTCACGAAGCCGCCGCCGCCGATCGCGACGCTGTCCCAGACATAGCTGGCGCCGTCCTGGACGACAGGGGCGGCCATGGCCACGGCGGCGACGCACACGGTCGCAACCACACCCATGGTCGAGCGCCAACCCATGCCGGGTCGACGGGCGATCGTGGTACGCATCTTGTCTCCTGCCTGTCTTTATTATTGGATTGCTTGCAACCATGCTAATCAATACAGATGGCGCTTGCAACAAAAATGTTCGCGCTAACAGAAAACGTTATCATTTGGGCTGAATGTTCTATCGACGATCCCGCAACAGCGCCTGATTGCGTATGACATCAACAACCCGACCAATTCCAACTAGGAGATCCACATGAATATCAGCGGCGAAATGATCATCGGCCACCAGATCCTGCGCGGCAGCGCCGGCGTCGTCCGCGCCTACGATCCCGCGCGCAAGCAGGACCTGGAGCCCGAATTCGGCCTGGCGACGCCGTCCGACCTGGCCCGCGCCTGCGAACTGGCCGATGCAGCCGTCGAGCCCTATCGCGCCCTGCCCCTGGAACAGCGCGCACGCTTCCTGGAGACGATCGCCCAGCGCATCCTCGACCTGGGCCCGCTGCTGATCGAACGCGCAGGCCAGGAAAGCGGCTTGCCGGCGGCTCGCCTCGAGGGCGAGCGCGGCCGCACCGTGAACCAGCTGCGCCTGTTCGCCAAGGTGGTCCGCGACGGCCACTTCCTGGAAGCCACCCTGGATTCGGCCCTGCCCGATCGCACCCCGCCACGCCCCGACCTGCGCATGCGCAAGATCCCGCTCGGCGCGGTCGCCGTCTTCGGCGCCAGTAACTTCCCGCTCGCGTTCTCGGTGGCCGGTGGCGACACCGCGTCGAGCCTGGCCGCCGGCTGCCCGGTCGTGGTCAAGGCCCACAACGCCCACCTCGGCACCTCGGAGCTGGTCGGCAAGGCCGTGCTGCAGGCGGCGCTCGAATGCGGCATGCCGGAAGGCGTGTTCTCGCTGCTGATCGGCGAAGGCAATCAGATCGGCGGCGATCTGGTGAGCCATCCGGCGATCCGCGCCGTCGGTTTCACCGGCTCGCGCGCAGGCGGCCTGGCGCTGGCCCAGATCGCCGCCAGGCGCAAGGAACCGATTCCCGTGTATGCCGAGATGAGCAGCATCAATCCGGTCTACCTGCTGCCGGGCGCGCTGGAAGCGGGTGGCGCCAGGCTGGCCGGCGCCTTCGTCGATTCCCTGACCCTGGGCGTCGGCCAGTTCTGTACCAATCCCGGCCTGGTGATCGGCCTGGCAGGCCCGCAGCTCGACGCCTTCCGCGACGCCGCCGCTGCCGCGCTGCAGCTCAAGCCGGCCGGCACCATGCTCACGGCCGGCATCCATCAGGCCTACGACAACGCCACGGCCAAGCGCGCGGGCGTGAGCGGCGTGCAACTGGTGGCGAACGGCAGCCAGGAAGGCCCCGGCTGCGCCGCGCGCGCCGCCCTCTACCAGTGCGACGCCGCGACCTTCCTCGCCAACCCTGCGCTCGAAGAAGAAATCTTCGGACCGGTGTCCCTGATCATCGCCTGCCGCACTGAAGACGAGCTCCTGGCCGTGACCCGCCACCTCGAGGGCCAGCTGACCGCCACCGTACACGCGGTCGAGGGCGACCACGCGCTGGCCGGCGCCTTGCTGCCGCTGCTGGAGCGCAAGGTGGGCCGCATCCTGTTCAACGGCTTCCCGACCGGCGTCGAGGTGTCGTATGCGATGGTACACGGCGGGCCGTTCCCGGCGACCTCGGATGCGCGCAGCACATCGGTCGGCGCGACCGCGATCGAGCGCTTCCTGCGCCCGGTGTGCTACCAGGACGTGCCGGCAGGCCTGCTGCCGGAAGCGCTCAAGGACGGCAATCCGCTCGGGATCGTGCGTCTGGTGGATGGTGAAGTGAAGCTGGCGTAATCGTTAGCCACCTGGCCGCGCGTCAGCGGGTATTGCTGCGCGTGGCCACATCCAGCCACACGGCCAGCGTCAGGATCAAACCCTTGACGATCATCTGCCAGTAGGCGTCGACGTCGAGCATCGACATGCCGTTGTCCAGGCTGGCCATCACCAGTGCGCCGACCAGGGCGCCGTGCACGGTGCCGGCGCCGCCGCGCATCGAGGTGCCGCCGATGAAGCAGGCCGCGATCACATCCAGCTCCGCCGATACGCCGGCCGACGGCGAGCCGGCCGCCAGGCGCGCGGTATTGATCAGGCCGGCCAGCGCGCACATCAGCCCCATCAGGCCGAAGATCCACAGTTTCACCTTGCGCACGTCGATGCCGGACAGGCGGGTCGCCTCCATATTGCTGCCCACCGCATAGATGCGGCGGCCGAACACGGTCTGGCGCGCGATGTAGCTGAACACGCCCAGCAGGGTCAGCAGAATCAGCACCGGCAGCGGAATGCCCTCGTAGCTGTTGAACGTGGAGATCAGGCCGGCCAGCACCGCGCCGACGAGAAGCACACGAAACACCGAGCGCCACATCGCAATCACCGGCAAGCCATGGCGCGCCTGGTTGACCCGCTGGCGCCAGGCCAGCACGCCGGCCAGCGCGAACAGCAGCACGCCCAGCCCGATCCCCCACACAGGCGGCAGATACGCCTGCCCGATCTGCTCGAAGCCCGGCGAGACCGGCGCCACGGTGGCGCCGTCGGTCAGGCCCAGCACCACGCCGCGGTAGGCCAGCATGCCCCCGAGCCCGACGATGAAGGACGGTATGCCGGCATAAGCGGTGAGATAGCCGTTGAGGAAGCCGCACAGGAGGCCCGCGCCCAGCACCACCGCGATCGACAGCGGCAACGGCATGCCATGGGTGACGTCCAGCACCGCCGCCATCCCGCCCAGCAGGCCCAGGAGCGAACCGATCGACAGGTCGATCTCGCCGGCGATGATGACGAACACCATGCCGCAGGCCAGGATGCCGGTGATCGACATCTGGCGCATCAGGTTCGAGACATTGCGGGCCGAGGTGAAGCCGCCCTCGGTCATCCAGTGGAAGAAGGTCCAGATCAGGGCGACCGCCACCAGCAGCGCCAGGATCTTGTATTGGGTGAACAGCCGCTTGAGAGTCGTTGTATCCATGGTGTGATTTGCTTGTCAGGCCTGGCCCAGGGCGGCGGCCAGCACCGTCTCCTGGCTCAGGCCATCGTTGATGAATTCTCCGCGCAGCTTGCCTTCGCCCAGCACCAGTACGCGGTCGGACACGCCCAGCACCTCGGCCAGCTCGGACGAGACCATGACGATGGCGATGCCCTGCGAGGCCAGTTCCAGCATCAGGCGGTAGATCTCGAACTTGGCGCCGACGTCGACGCCGCGCGTCGGCTCGTCGAGGATCAGCACCTTGGGGCCGGTCAGCAGCATCCGGGCCAGCACCGCCTTCTGCTGGTTGCCGCCCGAGAGCGCCGTGATCGGCAGCGCGGGGCTGGCGGTCTTGAGCGCCAGGCGCGCGATCTGTTCGCCAATCGCGCTGGCTTCCTCGCCGTCGTCGATGCGGCTCAGGTGCGTATAGCGCTGCAGCACCGACAGCGTGATGTTCTCGCCCACCGACAGGTCGCGCACGATGCCGTGGTGCTTGCGGTCCTCGGGCACCAGGGCGAAGCCGGCGCGGATCGCCTTCAAGGGGTCCGAGGCGTCGACTTTTCGCCCTTCGAGCCAGACCTCACCCTCATGGCGTCCCGGATAGGCGCCGAAGATCGCCGTCACCAGCTCGGTGCGGCCGGCGCCGACGATGCCGGCGATGCCGAGGATCTCGCCACGGCGCACCTGGAACGAGACGTCGTCCACTTTCTTGCGGCGCGGATTCTCGGGGTCGTAGCAGGTGATGTGGCGCGCTTCCATCACGACGTCGCCGATGTCATGCGGGAGCAGCGGATACATCTGGTTCATCTCTCGCCCGCACATCTGGGCGATGATCCGGTCCACGCTCATTTGCGGCATCGGCGTGGTGGCGATGTGCTTGCCGTCGCGGATGACGACGATGGTGTCGCAGATGGCCGCCACCTCTTCGAGCTTGTGCGAGATGTAGACGCAGGCCACGCCGCGCGCCTTGAGGTCGCGCACCGTCCCGAGCAGCACCTCGATCTCGGAGGCGCTGAGCGATGCCGACGGTTCGTCCAGGATCAGCAGGCGCGCGTTCTTGTTCAGCGCCTTGCCGATCTCGATCAGCTGCTGGTGGCCGCCGCCGTAATGCTTCACCGGCAGCACCACGTTCACGTCCGGCAGGCGCAGGCCGCGCAGGATTTCCTCGGCGCGCCGGTTCATCGCCGGATAGTCGAGCCGGCCGCCGGGCAAGGTGATCTCGTTCCCCAGGAAGATGTTCTCGGCCACCGACAGCTCGGGCACCAGCATCAGTTCCTGGTGGATGATGATGATCCCCGCTGCTTCGGTCTCGCGCACCGAGCGCGCACGGAGCGGCTGGCCGTCCCACAGGATCTCGCCATCCCAGCTGCCGTGCGGGTAGACCGCCGACAGCACTTTCATCAGGGTCGACTTGCCGGCCCCGTTCTCGCCGCACAGGCCGACGCACTCGCCTGGCCGGATCGCCAGGTCGATGCCGTCCAGCGCCGGCACCCCGTCGAATCGCTTGGCGATTCCCTTCATTTCAAGCAGATAGCCCGACATCGCAAGACTTCCAAGGCGTGAAAAAATCCCCGGACCGCGGTAGCGGGCACGGGGAAAGGAGAGATCCGGGCTTATTTGCCGGCCAGCTGGCCCTGGGTATAGAACCCGTCCTTCACCAGCATGTCGACGTTCGACCTGGTCAGCAGGATCGGCTTGAGCAGGACGGTGCTGACCTGCTTGTAGCCATTGTTGATCTGCGAGTTATAGGCCGGCTTTTCATTGCGGACCAGTTGCACGGCGAGAAGGGCGGCGCTGGTGGCGATGGTCTTGAGCGGCTTGTAGACCGTCATGGCCTGGGTGCCCGCGATCACACGGCGCACGGCGGCCAGGTCGGCGTCCTGGCCCGATACCGGCACCTTGCCGGCCAGTTTCTGCGCGGCCAGCGCCTGGATCGCGCCGCCGGCGGTGGCGTCGTTGGACGCGACCACGGCGTCGATCATGTTGCCGTTGGCGGTGAGCGCATTCTCGACGATCGACATCGCCTCGGACGCGCTCCAGTCCTTGACCCACTGGCGGCCGACCACCTTGATGTCGCCCTTGTCGATCAGCGGCTGCAGCACCTTCATCTGGCCTTCGCGCAGGATCTTGGCATTGTTGTCGGTCGGCGCCCCGCCCAGCAGGTAGTAGTTTCCCTTGGGTTTCAGGCCGACGATCGACTGCGCCTGCAGCTCGCCCACCGCCTTGTTGTCGAACGAGATGTAGGCGTCGACGTCGGCATTGAGGATCAGGCGGTCGTACGACAGCACCTTGATTTTCGCCTTCTTCGCTTCGCGGATCGCATTGTTCAGGACCGTGGCGTTGTAAGGCACGATCACCAGCACGTCGACGCCGCGCGAAATCAGGTTCTCGATCTGGGCGATCTGGCGCTGCTCGCTGGCATCGGCCGATTGCACATAGACCTTGGCGCCAAGCTTCTCGGCGGCGCCGATGAAGTAATCGCGGTCGCGCGTCCAGCGCTCCAGGCGCAGGTCGTCGATCGAGAAGCCGATCTTGGGGTTCCTGGCGTCGGCCATGCCCGGGCCGGATGCGAACAGCAGCGCGCAACCGAGTCCGATGGCGACGCCCATCTTCGTGAAGCCTTGGTTCATCGTTGTCTCCTTTATTGTCGGCGCGCGCGCTTGCGCGATGCGCCGTATTGGCATTCCATTCGCGTCACGCGCCGTACCAGCCGGCGTCGACGAAGTATTCGCGGCCGCTGCAGCGGCGCGCATTGTTCGAAGCGAGGAACAGCGACAGCGCCGCCACGTCCTGCATCTCGACCCGGGCCGGCAGGCATTGGCCGGCGAGGATGCGGTTTTCTTCTTCTGGCGTGTGCCACAACGCTTCCTGGCGCGGGGTGCGCACGGCGCCAGGCACGACGGTGTTGACGCGGATATGGTCAGGCCCGAGGTCGCGCGCCAGCGCGCGGCTCAGGCCCTCGATTGCGGCCTTGGCCGTCATGTACAGCGCCAGCTCGGTGTGCGGCAGGTGCCAGGAAATCGAACCGAAATTGAGGATCACGCCGCCCTGCTGGCGCCGCATCGAACCGACTGCCGCCTGGGCGCAGAAGAACTGGTGGCGCAGGTTGACCGCCATCCGGTTTTCCCAGTATGCCGGCGTCACGGCCTCGATGTGGTGGCGATCGTCGTTGGCGGCGTTATTGAGAAGGATGTCGATGCCACCCAGCTCCCGCTCGATGGCGGCGAAGCGCGCGGCCAGCGCATCGAGATCGGTCAGGTCGCAGTGCAGGAAGCGCGGCGCGTGCGGCGCCGCCCGGAGCGCCGCGGCCAGCGCCTGGCCCGCGGCATCCGCGATGTCGAGGAACCAGACGCGCGCGCCCTGGCCGGCGAAGGCCCGGACCAGTTCACTGCCGATCCCCGAGCCGCCTCCGGTGATCACGACCCGCTTGTCGCGCAGGTCCGGATAGGTCGCGTAGCCCAGCGTCGGGGCGGCGGCTGCCGTCATGGTCGTCTCCAGATTATTCTGAGTATTATGCTGCGCAGAACAGCCCTTCACAGGACTGTTAGCGCAATCATCCCAGTCTAAAACGCGCCTTCGACGGTTGTCAACGAATTATTGAAATGGATTTCATAGCGACCGGATTTGCCCGACGCGTACGCCGTTCGGCGTACGCTGGGACGGCCATCAGCGCGCTTTCGCCACCGACGGCAGGCGCGCCGGCGGGCGGATGCGCGGCGCTGCATCGGACTGGCGCCGCACCAGTTCGAAGTCCATGCGGGTCTGTTCCGGCTCGGCCGCCTCGTCTTCGCGCAGTGCGCGTACGCGCCGCACCAGCGCCTGCACCGCCTCGCGTGCCATCCCGGCGATCGGCTGGCGCACGGTGGTCAGTTCCGGCCAGATCGTGGTGGCCAGTGCGGTATCGTCGAAACCGGTGACGGTCAAGTCGCCCGGCACGTCCAGGCCCAGGCGGTGCGCGACCGCCACCGTGGCGGCCGCCATATCGTCGTTGCTGGCGAAGATCGCCGTCGGCCGATCCTGCAGGCCCAGCAGCTGCTCGGCCGCGTCCAGGCCGGAGCGGTAGGTGAACATGCCCTGCACCACCAGCTCCTCGGAGGCATCGGCGCCCTTCTCCGCGATCGCCGCGCGGTAGCCGTCCAGGCGGCGCGCGCTGGCCGTCTGGTTCGGATGGCCGACGATGAAGCCGATGCGCTGGTGGCCCAGCGCGATCAGGTGCCGCGCCATGTAGCGGGCCGCTTCGTAGTCGTCGATGCTGACGGCGCCGACGCTCGGCGCCGGCGAGCCGCAGGCCACGACCACCGCCGGAATCCCGGCTTTCGCCACGCAGTCGAGCACGGCCACGCTGTCGCACAGCGGCGGCGGCAGGATCACGCCGTCGAGGCCATTATTGATCAGGCGCTGGGTATGCTCGATCTCGTGGTTGCCGGCCTCGCACTTCTCGACGAACAACTGGACGTTGTTGAGGCCGGACTGGTTGAGCAGGCCGACGAGGAATTCGCTCAGGTAGGCGGCGCTCGGATTGCTGTACAGGAAACCGACGCGTATCGGTTTGGAGCCGGCCAGGTTGCGCGCTTCCTGGTTCGGCGTGTAGTTGAGCGCCGCGACCGCCTCGGCCACCTTGCGCCGCGTGCTTTCACGCACCAGGCTCTTGCCGTTCATGACCCGCGACACGGTCATCGCGGAGACGCCGGCGAGCCTGGCCACGTCCACCATGGTGGGCTTGCCCTGCTCCATCGATTCGCGAACGGCCTCGATGCTGGTTTTGTTCATGGCGGTGAATTTCTTTAGAAGTTAGTAATGTTCGCCGATGTTAGCATGATTACGGTTTTGCCATCGGGATCGCTTCCGATTTTGCGGGTAAGGTTTGATTCTCGGGCGAAACATGAGAAAGCGTCCTGGCGTTTGCGCTAACATGCGCGCCGCGACGTCATGATATCCCCAGCCGCGCTGCGCCGCGAGCGCCTCGCGGCGGCTGCCCGCCCGTGTTACACATGACGCGCGGTCGTGCCCGGCGGGCTCGCCGGACTGTGGCTGATCCGCCCATCGGCCAGCCTTTCAAATCCGGCGCCGATGCAGGTTTGCCCCAGCCAGGCGGCGTTCGCTCGAATGCCGAGCTGATATCGTTCCATGCTGACAAGACGCCACGCCGGGCATGACGCGCGGGCGCCATCTCGCTATAATCTCGTCCTTCGCCCCAAAGGAAAACCCATGTCCCTGCTTGCCCACGAGCTCGAATTGCTTTCGCCCGCCAAGACCGCCGAGATCGGCCGCGAAGCGATCCTCCACGGCGCCGACGCCGTGTACATCGGCGGACCGGCCTTCGGGGCGCGCCACAACGCCAGCAATCCGCTGGAGGACATCGCCGCGCTGGTCCAGTTCGCCCACGGCTACCGTGCGCGCATCTTCGTGACCATGAACACGATCATGCACGACAGCGAACTCGATCTGGCGCGCAAGCAGATCTGGCAGCTGTACGAGGCCGGCGTCGATGCGCTGATCATCCAGGACCTGGGCCTGCTCGAACTCGACCTGCCGCCGATCCAGCTGCACGCCAGCACCCAGTGCGACATCCGCGGCGCGGAGAAGGCGAAATTCCTGGGCGACGTCGGCTTTTCCCAGCTGGTGCTGGCGCGCGAGCTCACGGTCGACCAGATCCGCAAGATCCACGCCGCCACCGACACGCCGCTCGAATACTTCGTGCACGGCGCGCTGTGCGTGGCCTACTCGGGCCAGTGCTATATCTCGCACGCCGACACCGGCCGCTCTGCCAACCGCGGCGACTGCTCGCAAGCCTGCCGCCTGCCCTACACCCTCTCCGACGGCCAGGGCCGCGTGGTCGCCTACGACAAGCACCTGCTGTCGATGAAGGACAACGACCAGAGCCGCAACCTGGAAGCGCTGGTCGATGCCGGCATCCGCTCGTTCAAGATCGAGGGCCGCTACAAGGACATGGGGTACGTGAAGAACATCACCGCCCACTACCGCCTGCTGCTGGACGAGCTGCTCGAGCGCCGTCCCAAATTCGCGCGCGCCGCCAGCGGCCGCACCCGCGTGATGTTCACCCCCGACGTCGACAAGAACTTCCACCGCGGCCATACCGAATACTTCGCCCAGGGCCGCCTGCCGGACATCGGCGCCTTCGATTCGCCGAAATACGTCGGGGTGGAACTGGGCATCGTGGCGCGCCTGAACGGCGACAGCTTCGACATCGTCACCAATGCGCCGATGGCCAATGGCGACGGCCTGAACTACATGAACAAGCGCGCCACCTGCGGCATCCAGGCCAACCGCGCGGAGAAGCTGGGCGAAGAGCCGGACGGCCAGCGCTGGCGCGTGTTCCCGAACGAGCCGATGCCGAGCCTGGCCGGCCTGAAGGTGGGCACCGTCATCCACCGCAACCGCGACCACCAGTGGGAAGCCACGCTCAGCAAGAAGTCGTCCGAGCGCAAGGTGGCGGTCGACCTCATCCTGAGCGAAGTGGCGGGCGGCCTGCGCCTGGACATCGTCGACGAGGATGGCATCGCGTCGGGCGCCGAGGCCATGCTCGCGCTGCAGCCGGCCCAGCAGGCGGCCCAGGCCGAGGCGGGGCTGCGCGCCAGCCTGGCGAAGCTGGGCAACACGATGTTCGAAGCCGGCCACGTCGCGCTGCAACTCAGTCAACCGTGGTTCGTGCCGAGCGCCGCCATCAACGCCCTGCGCCGCGACGCCATCGCGGCGCACGAGGCGGCGCGCCTCGCGGCCTGGGAGCGCCCGCAGCGCAAGGCATCGGTGGAACCGCCGCCCGTCTACCCTGACACCCAGCTCAGCTACCTGGCCAACGTCTACAACGAAAAGGCGCGCGCCTTCTACCACAAGCACGGCGTGCAGCTGATCGACGCGGCGTATGAAGCGCACGAGGAAGCCGGCGAAGTGTCCTTGATGATCACCAAGCACTGCCTGCGCTTCTCGTTCAACCTGTGCCCGAAGCAGGCCAAGGGCGTGCAAGGCGTGCAGGGCCAGGTGAAGGCCGAGCCGATGACGCTGGTCAGCGGCGACGAGAAGTACACGCTGCGCTTCGATTGCAAGCCGTGCGAGATGCACGTGGTGGGCGCCATGAAGACGAACATCCTGAAGTCGCCGCCGCCATCGAATGTGGCCTATACCCCGCTGACCTTCCATCGCCAGCGCCCGCGCGACCCGGCAGGATCGAAGGCGTAAGCGGGATTTGTCCGGGCGGCGTTGCACGCTGCCTCTGTCAACGGCGCCTGCGGGCGCCGTTTTCACATCCGGACCATTGTGCAATCCGCCGCGATTTTTCGGCATGGGCGGCGCGGGCGTCCGCGTCCATACTGGCTCCACTGTCCAACCACACAACGGAGCCCACCATGAAAGACCAACTGTCCAAAGTCGTCCTGATCACCGGCGCCAGCAGCGGCATCGGCGAAGCCACCGCCCGCCATCTCGCCGCGCTCGGCCACCGCGTGGTGCTCGGCGCGCGCCGCACCGAACGCCTGGTGGCGCTGGCGGCCGATATCCGCGAAGCCGGCGGCAAGGCCGACGTCGCCCAGCTCGACGTGACGAGCCTGGAAAGCATGCGCGACTTCGTCGACTTCGCCGTCGAGCGCCACGGCCAGCTCGACGTCTTGATCAACAATGCCGGCGTGATGCCGCTGTCGAAGCTCGAGGCGCTCAAGATCGACGAATGGAACCGCATGATCGACGTGAACATCCGCGGCGTGCTGCACGGGATCGCCACCGTGCTGCCGGGCATGCAGGCGCGCCGCAGCGGCCAGTTCATCAATATCGCTTCGATCGGCGCCTATACGGTCAGCCCGACGGCGGCCGTCTACTGCGCCACCAAGTTCGCGGTGGCGGCCATCACCGAGGGCCTGCGCCAGGAAGTGGGCGGCGACATTCGCGTGACCCTGGTCTCGCCCGGCGTGGTGGAGTCGGAGCTGGCCGATTCGATCTCGGACCCGCTGGCGCGCGACACGATGCGCGAGTTCCGCAAGGGCGCGATCAAGCCGGAAGCGATTGCGCGCGCCATTGCCTTCGCCATCGAGCAGCCGGCCGACGTCGACGTCAGCGAGATCATCGTGCGGCCGACGTCCAGCCCGTACTGATCCGCCACGTCATCAGGCGGGGACCCTGAGTCCCTTCCTGACCGAGGGACGCGCCAGGAATCGCTCCAGCGCGTCCCTCACATTGCCGAAGTCCCCGGCGCCGATCAGGTCCTCCGCTTCATAGAAGTTCAGCAAGCCATTAATCCAGGGGAATACCGCGATATCGGCGATGGTGAATTCGTTGCCCGCGATCCACGTATGTTGCGCCAGCTGGGCGTCGATCACGCCAAGCAGCCTGCGCGATTCGGCCACGTAGCGGTCGCGCGGGCGCTTGTCCTCGTAGTCCTTGCCGGCGAATTTGACGAAGAAGCCGAGCTGGCCGAACATCGGCCCCACCCCGCCGATCTGGAACATCACCCACTGGATGACACGATAGCGTCCCGCCGCATCGGCCGGGATCAGCTTCCCGCTCTTCTCGGCCAGGTAGAGCAGGATCGCACCCGATTCGAACAAGGCCAGCGGCTGCCCGTCCGGGCCATCCGGGTCGAGGATGGCGGGAATCTTGTTGTTCGGGTTGAGGGACAGGAAGGCCGGTGAATTCTGCTCGTCTTTCGCGAAGTCGACCTTGTGGGCCTCGTACGGCAGCCCGATCTCTTCCAGCATGATGGGGATCTTGACGCCGTTCGGGTGGGCATCGAGTACAGCTGCAGCCGCTCGGGATGCGCGGCCGGCCATTTTTTGGTGATGGGGAAATCGGTCAGCGTGGTCATGTCGTTGGCGCCTCATCAATCGCCGCCGCGGCGGCACAGCGCCAAGATACCAAACATTCAACATGCCCGCTGCGCGCCAGCGGCGCAGCGGGCGGGTTCGCGAGGATCAGCCGAACAGCTTGCTGGCCGTCTTGGCGATGAGTTCGCCCTGGTGGCGGGCGCCGCCCAGGTCCTTCTCGCTCGGCTGCCGCTGGCCCTGGCCGCCGGCGATGGTGGTGGCGCCGTAGGGCTGCCGCCGACGATCTCGTCCAGGGTCATCTGTTCCTGGTAGCTGTAGGGCAGCCCGACGATGGTCATGCCGAAGTGCAGCAGGTTGGTGATGATCGAGAACAGCGTCGCTTCCTGGCCGCCGTGCTGGGTGGCGGTGGAGGTGAAGGCGCCACCCACCTTGCCGTTCAGGGCGCCGCGCGCCCACAGGCTGCCGGTCTGGTCGAGGAAGGCCGCCATCTGGCCCGGCATGCGGCCATAGCGGGTCGGCGCGCCGACGATGATGGCGTCGTAGTGCTCCAGGTCGGCCACTGTGGCGACCGGCGCGGGCTGATCGAGCTTGAAATGGGCGCCCTTGGCGACGTCGTCGGGGACGGTTTCGGGAACGCGCTTGACGTCGACCGTCGCGCCCGTGCTGCGCGCGCCCTCGGCGACGGCGTTCGCCATCGTCTCGATGTGGCCATACGACGAGTAATACAGAACCAGTACTTTTGCCATCGACTTCCTCCATGTGTGGGATTCAGGACGGCCATTGTAGCGACAATGGCCGAATGTCCGTTTTCCGGAACACAGGGATTGTGCAGGCGCGGCGGATCCCGCGCACTAGGGCTTAAGCAGGATCAGATCCAGTAGATGAAGGCGGCCAGCGCGATGACCAGCAGCACGCGGGTGATGTTGTAGGCAGTCTTGTTCCAGGCCTTGAAGCGGCGGCGGTACTGGCCGGCATAGAAGGAAATGCGAAACAGCTTGCTCACCAGGCCGACCTGGTCGCCGGTTTCATTCGGCGAGGCGGCGGCGGTCATGACGGTGCGGCCGAACCAGCGGTTGAAGGCCCCCATCCAGCGGTAGCGCATCGGGCGCTCGACGTCGCAGAACAGGATCACGCGATCGCTCTCGCTGCCGTTGATCGCCCAATGGATAAAGGTTTCGTCGAACACGACGCCCTGGCCGTCGCGCCAGCTGTGGCGCTCGCCGTCGACGTCGATGAAGCAGCGGTCGTCGTTCGGCGTGGCCAGGCCCAGGTGGTAACGCATCGAGCCGGCGAACGGGTCGCGGTGGGGATTGAGCTTGCCGCCCGGCGGCAGCTCGGCGAACATCGCGGCCTTGACCGAGGGGATCGATTGCAGCAGTGCATAGGTTTGCGGGCACAGGCGCTCGGCCGACGGATGGCTGGCGTCGTACCACTTGAGGTAGAAGCGCTTCCAGCCGTTCTTGAAAAAGGAATTGAAGCCGGCATCGTCGTTCTGTTCGGCGGCCTTGATCTTCTTGAGCGCGAGCAGGTTCTCGGCTTCGGCGCGGATGATCGGCCAGTTCTCCTGCAGGCGCGCCAGTTCGGGGAACTCGCTCACCGGGATGAAGGGCGTGTTCGGCACCTTCGAGAACTTGTGCATGAAAATATTGATCGGCGCCATGAACGACGAATGGTCGAAGATCTGGCGACGCAGCGGCAGGCGCACCCGCCCGCGAAAATGGATGTGCAGGATAGACAGAATATAGAAACCCACCACGACCCACTTCATCACATCCTCCATCGCAGCCATAGGAGTGGCTGGCCTTCTTGATCAAGGACGCAGGATACCACATCGGCTACCGGGCCGTGGAGGCCCCGCCGACTCGCTGAAGAGGGAGGATGGGGCCGGCAGATGGGCCGAATGACCCTACCGCCGGCACTGGCGGTGGCGACACCGCCGGGAAAATGTCAGTGCAGCACCGACGTCATCGCATACCCTTTTTCGGCGATCTGGCCGTTGAGGTTATCGATGTCGAAATCCTCGATCTGGTCGGCGTTGTCGTCGACCTCGAAGGCACGGGCTTCGATCTCCCAATCGGTATTGGTGGCTTCTTCGGGGATGTTCTTGGCTTCCGGCACGGCCAGGTACGAGAACTTGCCGTCGTGTTCGGCTCTGCGGTAAATATCCAGGCGCATAGTCATTTTCCTCTATTCAATGCGCGCTTTCCGGATGAAAGCACGCAGCTCCACAGTAGAAGATCGAGTGGCCATAGTCTGTTATCTGCCGAACATTCTGCCGAAGGCTTGGGCAAGCTCGTCAGCGCGCCGGATTGTAGCCGAGCACGCGCGCGGGCAGCATGACGATCGCGCGCAGCAGGCTGAACACGGCATCGACACCGATGCCAAGCAGACGGAACGGCAGCAACAGCAGCCACACCACAGGATACAGCACCAGGGCAAGCAGCGCGATTGGCCAGCAAAGGAACAGCAGCACCAACCATACCAGGAAACTCAGCATCGTCTTTCTCCATGAACAAGCGTCACGGTCAATGTATGCCGAAAGAGGTGCTGGGGCCAGCGGGGTGCGATCAACGGGGAAAACGGCGGGCCGAACGGTCGCCGGAAAGGATGAGCGGGCCGCCAGGCCCGCCCATGGTTGCCGCATCAGGCGAAGCTGGCGGCTTCCTCGACCGCCGGCGCGTGCGCCGCGGCGGCCGCCTGCTCGGTCACGACCTCGACCTGGATCGACGCCTGCAGCGACGGGATCGAGCCACCGGCGCGATAGGCGAAGGAGATGCGCAGCAGGTCGCCGGCCTTGACCTCGACCGGACGGTACAGCGGCAGGGTCATGTAGTGATTGAGCCAGTCGATCGTGGTCGCCTGCTCCTGCACGATGGCCAGCACGTTCTTGGTCACGAAACGCATCGCGTTCAGGGTGCCGCCCTGCTCCACCACCATCGAGCCTTCCCAGGCGATCAGGCTGTCGACCGGCTGGCTGAAGTCCAGGATGCCGTACACGGCGGGCTGGGCCAGCTCGACCGTGCCTGGCTGTACCACGCCGGTTTCCTGGAACTGGACGATCGGGGCGTAGAAGCCGTCGAAGTCATACGCCTGCTGGATCGGCTGGGCCGCCATGATCACCGCTTCCGGCATGAACAGCGGCAGCGGGCCGCCGAACTTGGCCAGGTAACGGCGCTTGAACGATTCGATCACCTCGACCTGCTTTTCGCGCAGCATGCCCACGTGGATCATCTCGCAGATGACGACGTCGACCGGCTCCGGCGGCAGGTAGTCGAAGGCGTCGGCGTGCACCACCTCGACCTTGTGGCCATTGGGGTTCATCGCCAGGAAGCGGCGCGCTTCCTGCACCATGTCCGGGTTGAACTCGACGCAATACACTTTCGAGGCGCTCTGGGCCGCGAAGAAGGACAGGACGCCGGTGCCGCCGCCCAGCTCCAGCACTTTCGCGCCGGGGAACACGGAATAGTGGATGGCATTCTTGAAGCTGTGCATCCGGTTCTGGTCCATCAGCATATTGTGATGGTAGTGGACTGGAATGAACTGCCCCAGGTAGCAGCTTTCGATTTCGCGTTCGTTGAGCATGGGTATCCTTGTTGGTCGGTGGTCGTTAAACCGTAGACACATTATGGATACCATTGCCTTCACGTAATTGGTCGAGCTAAGCGCGTTTTACCGTCCAATTCAGGTTCGAATTGTCACGCGGGAAGGATCAGCGGGCAGCCGCAGTGAGTTCCCTGGCCAGTTCGTCGCGTCCCGCCTGCTTGGCGATCCGGGCTGCGGTGTGGCCTTCCGTATTCTTCAGCGCGGTGTTGGCGCCGCGGGCGACCAGCAGCCGCGCCGTCGTGTCCTTCCCTTCGCGCGCCGCCATCATCAACGGCGTGAAGGCGCCGCTGGGTCGCGGCGACACGGCGTCGAGCTGGGCGCCGTGATCGATCAGCAATTGCGCGATCTTGTCGTCGCCGCTGGCGGCGGCATAGTGCAGCGCGGTCCAGCCCGGCTGGTTGACCTTGGCCCCTTTTTTCAGCAGCGCGCGGACGACCTCTTCATCGCGCTTGAAGGCGGCCATCATCAGCGCCGTATTGCCGTTGACCGCCTTGCGCTCGAGGTCGGTGCCCGGGTGGCGCAGCAGCTCGAGGATCACCTCGCGCGCGCCTTCGCGGATCGCCAGCACCAGGGCCGGCTCGCCGCCCAGGGGATTGAGCTCGTTGGCATTGACGACCGCGCCGACCATCTTGCGCACCGTACCCGCGTCATCCATCTGCACGGCGCGGAAGAAGGACGTCACCTGCTGGGGTGTTGGCGGTAGGGCCGCGTGGGCGCCGGCGACTGCGGCGAACAGCAAACTGGTGGCAAGCAAGCGGCGGATCGGCACGTGTCAGCTCCTGGCGGTCTGGAACAAGTTGAAGAAATTCTCGCTGGTGCGGTCGGCAACCTCGCGCAGCGAGACGCCCTTGAGCGTGGCGATGTACTCCGCCACGTGGGCTACATAGCCCGGCTCGTTCATCCTGCCGCGGAACGGCACCGGCGCGAGATACGGCGAATCGGTCTCGATCAGCATGCGCTCGAGCGGCACGGCTTGCGCCACCGCCTGCAGTTCCTTGGCGCTCTTGAACGTGACGATGCCCGAGAACGAGATATAGAAGCCCTGGGCCATGGCGGCTTGGGCCACGGCCAGCGATTCGGTGAAGCAGTGCATGACGCCGGCCACGCCACCGGCGTCCGTGCCGGCGCCCTCTTCCTTCATCAGGCGGATCGTGTCGTCGCTGGCGGCGCGCGTGTGGATGATCAGGGGCTTGCGGGTTTCGCGCGAGGCGCGGATGTGGACACGGAAGCGCTCGCGCTGCCATTCCAGGTCGCCTTCGAGACGGTAATAGTCCAGGCCGGTTTCGCCGATGGCGACGATCTTCGGGTGGTTGGCCAGCTCGACCAGTTGCTGCACGGTCGGCTCCGGCGTGTCTTCATAGTCGGGATGGACGCCGACCGAGGCGAAGATATGGGGATGCTGCTCGGCCAGGGCGAGCACCTGCGGGAAGTCCGGCAGGTCGACCGACACGCACAGGGCGTGCGTCACCTTGTTCTCGGCCATCCTGGCCAGGACTTCGGGCATGCGGGCTGCCAGTTCCGGGAAATTGATGTGGCAATGGGAATCGATATACATCCCGCCATTGTAAAGGCAGGCGGCGGGGAGTGCCATGCGGGCCACTTACCGGACAGAAACGTCAATCTCCCTCCGGGGTAGCGTTCGCAATGTGGCAAACCGGCGGCGCGCGCGCGCTGGAATCCGGTGGCAGACACTGAACGACGGATGCGTATCCGTGAATAAATTACAACAACGTAAAAAGATTGAATCGTGCGCGCAACAAAATTCGTCGCTTAACTTAGTATGTGCCATATCATTTTTTTAACAGCCAAGGAAATTTTGCAATGACGAGTGTTTCAATCCGCCTCCTGTCCAGCCTGGTCCTGATGGCCGCTTCGTACTCGGCCTCGGCCGGCCCGACCGTGGTCAGGGCGCTTGAAGTCAAAGGCGTATTCACTGAAAAAGTCGGTCCCGCGCCGCAATGTGCGTCCACCCTCGGCGGCAAGCTCGCTGGCCACGGTGAGACGGCCGAAGGAACGCCAGTCGCGTTCGTCGGTGGGGATTGCTTCGCCCAGTCTGGCACGACATTCACCTTCAGTAACGGCAAGTTCATCCTGCTGTTTCCGAACGGCGACCAGATCTTCGCCAACTATGGCGGCCAGTTCCTTCCTACCGGCGCAGGCACTGCCTACGTCATGAACGGCGGCACCTTCACCATCACCGGCGGCTCCGGCACCTATGCTCGCGCAACCGGCGGCGGCTATTTGAGCGGCACCGAAGACCTGTCCACCGGCGCCGGCACGATTGCGTTATCGGGTCGCGTTTCCTACAAGCCGAAGTGATTGCTGAAATAGCGCCAGGCCGCGCTGCCACGGCGTTGTAACGGCCCAAAGAAAAAAGAGCGGGATGTATCCCGCTCTTTCTACATCAGTCTCCGACGCGCTTGCCCAGAATGATCAGGTCGCGCTCGATCCCGTCGAGGTTGGCCACGCGCGGGAAATTAGCCCAGGTCTCAAAGCCATACTTGCGGAACAGCGCCAGGCTAGGCTGGTTGTGGCCAAAGATAAAGCCCAGCAAGGTATGCACCTTGACCTCGGGCGCGAACGCCATCGCGAGTTCCAGGCAGTAGCGCCCCAGACCCTTGCCACGCGCGCTTTCGGCGATATAGATCGACACCTCGGCTGTGCCCGAATAAGCCGGACGGCCATAGAAGTTCGAGTACGACAGCCAGCCCAGCACGTCGGGATGCTCGCGCTTGTCCTCGGCATCGTGGATCACCCACAGCGGACGCCGATCGGGTGTATGGTCATTGAACCAGCCCACGCGCGACTCGACCGTAATAGGTTCGGTGTCGGCAGTGACTTCGCGCGAAGCGATGGTGGAATTGTAGATGTCGACGATGACCGGCAGGTCGTCGCGTCGGGCCAGGCGATGGACGTAGGATGGCATGAAACGGAGGTGGTGGTTACAGGGTATGGGTGGCGCGCGACGACCGCAGCGCCGCGCCGAGGATCTCTTCGATCCGGGCCTTGGCGCGCTGTCCGGCCTCGTCGGCCGGGAAGTGCACGCCGATGCCTTGCGCCTTGTTGTTATTGGCGCCGCTCGGGGTGATCCAGGCCACGGTGCCGGCGATCGGGTATTTGTTCGGATCGTCCATCAGCGCCAGGATCAGGTAGATCTCGTCGCCGATCTTGTAAGGTTTGTTGGTGGGCACGAACATGCCGCCGTTCTTCAGGAACGGCATGTAGGCCGCGTACAGCGCCGCCTTTTCCTTGATCGCCAGCGACAGCACCGAAGGCCGCGGGGCCTGGGCTGCGTTCGTCTCTGGCTGGGTGACGCTCATCGTGGTCCTTTCATGTGCAGCACGCAGTGTACTCAAGCAGCATATCTTCGACAAACAATTTTGCCGACAAAGGATGATCCGCCACAGCACGGCGCTCGTTCACCGCCTTGATGACCCGTAGAAGGCCCGGCGTCTGGACGCGGCCGGCCAGCGCCGCCAGCTCCTTCCGGTAGCGCGGGTAGTAGCGGATATTGCCAGACAACTTGTACGAAAACACATCGTACAGCCAGCGCTGGGTCCACGACACCAGGGCCGGCAGCTCGGCCTTGGCCAGCTTCTCGGCGGCGCGCAGCTCAGAATCCGGCGCCGGCCGCGCCAGGAATTGCAGCAGCGCCTCCATATCGTCGCGGCTGCCGTTGGTCGACTCGGCCAGGGCCGCCAGCGGGGCGCCTCCCTGCTCGCGCAGCCAGCTGTCGGCGTCCGGCACGCCCTGCTCCTTGAGCCAGGCCAGGGCCTCGTCGTGCGACGGCGTCGGCAGCGCGAACTTGCGGCAGCGCGACAGGATCGTCGGCAACAGACGGTCGAGGCTGTTGGACGACAGCAGGAACACGGTTCCCGGCGGCGGTTCCTCCAGGGTCTTGAGCAGCGCATTCGAGGCCGGCATGTTCAACGCCTCGGCCGGATACAGCACCACTACCCGCAAGCCCTGGCGGTGGGTCGAGATGTTCATGAAGTCCGACAAGTTGCGGATCTGCTCGATCTTGATCTCTTTCGATGGCGCCTTGGCCGACTTCGACTTGCCGCCCGCCTCGCCCTCCTCGCCCTCGGCCGGCAAGTCGTCTTCGAGCGCCTCGGGCCGCACGCGGCGGTAATCCGGATGGTTGTGCTGCACGAACCAGCCGCAGGACGCGCAGGCGCCGCAGGCGTGGCCGTCGGGCTGCGGGTTCTCGCACAGCAGGGCCTGGGCGAAGGTCTCGATGAAACCGGCCTTGCCGGTGCCGGCCGGGCCATGGAACAGGATCGCGTGCGGCATGCGCGCGCGCATCTGCTGCAGCTGGGACCAGGCAGCCCCTTGCCACGGGTACATCGTCACAGCAGTTTCTCCAGAACGTGGGCCAGGCTGGCCTGGATATCGGCAATGCTCCCGGTCGAGTCGACCACGACGAAACGCCCGGGGAATTGCTCCGCGCGGCGCAGGTATTCGGCGCGGCATTTCGCGAAGAAGTCGGCCTGCTCGCGCTCGAACTTATCGAGCGTGCGCGTCGCGTCCAGGCGCTGGCGCGCCACCTCGAGCGGCACGTCGAACAGCAAGGTCAGGTCGGGTTGCAGCTCGGGATGCACCCAGGCCTCCAGCGCTTCCATCTTGGCGCGCGGCAGGCCGCGGCCGCCGCTCTGATAGGCGAAGCTGGCATCGGTGAAACGGTCGGACAGCACCCACTTGCCCGCAGCCAGATTGGGCGCGATCACTTGTGCGATGTGCTCGCGCCGGCTGGCGAACATCAGCAATGCCTCGGTTTCCAGGTGCATCTTTTCGTGCAACAGCAAGTCGCGCAGCTTTTCGCCGAGCGGGGTGCCGCCCGGTTCGCGCGACGAGACAATCTGCTTGCCGCGCGATGCCAGGTAATCGGTGACGAAGCCGATGTGGGTCGATTTGCCGGCCCCGTCGATGCCTTCGAATGTAATGAACTTGCCCTGCATGTGCTGCCTTGCTTCTGTTAGTGGGATTCGGTGAGCGGGCCGTTGGTGATGCCACGCTGGAAACGGTTGACCGCCCGGTTATGGTCCAGCAGGTTGTCCGAGAAGTGGCTGGTGCCATCGCCGCGCGCCACGAAATACAGCGCCGGGGTCTCGGCCGGCGCGAGCGCCGCGTTCAGCGACTGCAAACCGGGCAGCGCGATCGGCGTCGGCGGCAGCCCGCCGCGCGTATAGGTATTGTAAGGGGTATCGGTCAGCAGGTCCTTCTTGCGGATCTGGCCCGCATAGGCTTCGCCCATGCCGTAGATGACGGTCGGGTCGGTCTGCAGCAGCATGCCGGTGCGCAGGCGATTGACGAACACGCCGGCGATCATGTTGCGCTCGCTCTTCTGGCCCGTTTCCTTTTCGACGATCGAGGCCATGATCAGGGCCTCGTACGGCGTCTTGTACGGCAGCGCCTTGTTACGCTTTTCCCAGGCCGCATTCAGGTGATCCAGCATGGCCTGGTGCGCGCGCCGGTAGATCTCGATTTCCGACGAGCCCTTGGCGAACAGATAGGTGTCCGGGAAGAACAGGCCTTCCGGGTCCTTGAATTCGGTCGATATCTTGCCCATCAATTCCTGGTCGGTCAATTTGACCGTGTCGTGCTTGAGGCGGTCGTGCGACCCGATCGCCTGCCGCATCTGGCGGAAGGTCCAGCCTTCGATGATGACGATCGCTTCCTGCGCGAACTCGCCGCGCACCAGCTGCGTCAGCAGGCGGCGTGGACTGGTACCGGGTTTGAGTTCATAGCTGCCGGCCTTGATGCGGGCGGCGTCGCCCGTCAGGCGCGCCAGCAGTGCGAACATGGTCGGGTTGATCGGTACGCCGGCCGCCACCATCTGCTGCGCGCTCGACGCCACGCCGCTGCCGGGATTGATCGTGAATTCGATCGGCTCACCGCCGGTCGTGAGCGAGTGCTTGGCCCACCAGGAGAATCCGCCCGCGGCTGCCACCGTGACCACGACGCCGATAACGAGTAATTTTTTTATGATTGCCATGTGGTGTGTGCGGGTTCAGACACGGATGCAAATGCGGATTGCGGCGCTCCCGGCGCGATTTCCCCGACAACTCTATAATGAGGCCGTAATGATAAAGCCTAATTGCCAAAATATTTCGGAATTTCATGAGTAACTGGACTGATCACCTCGCCACGCACGGCGCCCGCTTCCATCCCGACGAAGCCACCCAGGTCGAGGACTTCGGCCAGCCCCTGGATACTGACGCGCTCGCGGCCGGTTTTGTCGCCACCGTCACCGACCAGGGCCTGATCGCCGTCGCCGGCGAAGAAGCCGCGAAATTCCTGCACGCCCAGCTCACCAACGACGTCGAGCACCTGCAGCAGACCGAGGCCCGCTTCGCTGGATTCTGCACGCCGAAAGGCCGCCTGCAGGCGAGCTTCTTGATGTGGCGCGACCTTGACGCGGTATATTTGCAGCTGCCGCGCGCGATCCAGGCGCCGCTGCAAAAACGCCTGTCGATGTTTGTGCTGCGCAGCAAAGCCAAGCTGCGCGACGCCACCGACGAAGCCCCGTTCACGGCCGTACTCGGCCTTGGCGGCGCGAAGGCGCAGGCGGCGCTGGGGCGCTTCGTCAATATGCTCCCGACTGCACCGATGGGCAAGACTAGCGGTGAGTTCGGCACCGTGCTGCGCCTGCACGACGCCTTCGGCGCGCCACGCTATCTGTGGATCGCATCGAGCGAAAGCGCCAGCGCCGCCCTGCCGGTGTTGAAGGAAGAACTGGCCCTGGGCGGCAACCAGGCCTGGCGCCTGGCCACGATCCACGCCGGCGAGCCGCAGGTGGACGCGGCCACGCAGGAACAGTTCGTGCCGCAGATGGTCAACCTCGAGCTGCTGGGCGGCGTCAATTTCAAGAAGGGCTGCTATCCGGGCCAGGAAATCGTCGCGCGCACCAAATACCTGGGCAAGATCAAGCGCCGCACCGCACTGGCCGGCATCGAGCATGCTGCCGCCCGCGCCGGCGACGAAGTCTTCTCGGCCGCGGACCCCGATCAACCCTGCGGCATGGTGGTCAACGCCGCGCCGAACGGACGCGGCGGCGCCGATGCGCTGGTCGAGATCAAACTGGCGGCGCTGGGCGAAGAAGTGCACCTGGGCTCGGCCGCCGGCGCGCCGCTGCGCTTCCTGCCCATGCCATACAGCCTCGACGCGATCGACGACTAGCGATGGTCGACCTCTACGTCTACTACAAGGTGCGCAGCGCAGACGCCGGCAAGCTGGCGCCACTGGTGCACGCCATGGGTCGCCGCCTGGCGCAGGACGCGGGCGTGCGGGTAGCGCTCAAGCGCCGTCCCGAAGACAGGGACGGACTGCAGACCTGGATGGAAGTCTATCCGGGCGTGACCGACGCTTTCGACGCCGTCCTGGCGCAGGCGGTGCTTGACGCCGGCATCGACGCCCTGCTCGCCGGTCCGCGCCGGATCGAAATTTTCACGGACTTGCCGCCATGTGCCTGATCGTCTTCGCCTGGCACGTCGTTCCCGGCGCGCCAGTCATCGCGGCAGCCAACCGCGACGAATTCTATGACCGCCCCGCCCTGCCCGCCGGCCCCTGGCCACATGCGCCGCACGTGATCGCGGGCCGCGACCTGCGCGGCGGCGGCAGCTGGATGGGCGTCTCGGTCACCGGCCCCACCGGACCGCGCTTCGCGGCGCTGACGAATATCCGCGGACCACAAGAACGCCGGACGGACGCGCCGTCGCGCGGCGCGCTCGTGGCCGACTACCTGCGCGGCGAGCTCGATGCGGCGGCCTATGTGGCCCAACTGGCGGCGCGCCCCGACCTGTACAACGGCTACAACCTGGTGCTGGGCGACCGCGAGACCCTGTACTGGTACTCGAACCGCGGCAAGGAAGATCCGCGCAATGGCCAGCCTTTGGCCCGCGGCCGCATCTACGGCATCTCCAACGGCCTGCTCGACACGCCCTGGCCCAAGGTGCTGCGTACCAAGGCGCAGTTCGCGAGCCTGCTGTGCCAGGGGGCGCCCGAGGACGCGTATTTCGAGATGCTGGCCGATACCACGCGCGCGCCGGACGTGCGGCTGCCCGAGACCGGCGTGCCGATCGAAATGGAGCGCATGCTGTCGCCGGTGTGCATCGAGTCGCCGGAATATGGCACGCGCACCTCGACCGTGGTCAAGCTGTACCGGGATGCGGCGCCGGAGCTGCACGAGCGGGTGGTGCAGCCGGGGGTCGTCGCCGCGGCGTGATTCGACGTTGCGATGACGCGGGCGAGCCTGGTTCCCGCCAAGGCGCCCGGCGAGGGCGGGAACCCGGGTACTTACCGTCGCCCCTTCATGCCGGCCTTGAGAATCTCCTTCAAATGCGGCGTCGCCGCATACGGATCCGCGGGCTGCCGTGCATGCACCAGCGCATCCATGCGCTCGGCCACCGCACCCAGCGCCTGAGGGTGCGAGAACACATAGAAACGCTCCTGGCGGATCGCGTCGAAGGTCAGTCGCGCCACGTCCGCCGCCGACACCTTGCCTGACCCGACCGCCTTTTCGGTGAGCGCCTGCGCCGCCATCTGGCTCGCGGTCATGATTTCGTCGGTGCGCAATTCGTCCGGCCGGTGGCGGTGCGATTGCGCGATCGCGGTCGGGATGAAGTACGGGCACAGCACCGAGGCGCCGATCGGCGCATCGACCAGCTTGAGGTCGTGGTACAGGGTTTCGGTCAGCGACACCACGGCATGCTTGGACACATTGTAGATGCCCAGCGCCGGCGAATTGAGCAACCCCGCCATCGAGGCGGTGTTGACGATCCAGCCGCGATAGCCCGGGTCCTGCGCCGCGCACTCGAGCATCGCGCGCGTGAACACGCGCACGCCGTGGATCACGCCCCACAGGTTGACACCCAGCACCCACTCCCAGTCTTCCTCGGAGTTCTCCCACACCAGGCCGCCTGCCCCCACGCCGGCATTGTTGAACACCAGATGCACCGCGCCGAAACGCGCCATCGCCGAATCGGCCAGTTCCTGCACGTGCTCGCCCTTGCGCACGTCACACACCATGGCCAGCACCTCGGTCTGCTTCGCCAGGTCATCCGCCGCCTTTTCGAGGGCCCTGGGCTGGACGTCGGCCAGCACCAGCTTCATGCCCAGGCTGGCGGCCAGGTTGGCGAATTCTCGCCCCATGCCGCTGGCGGCGCCCGTGATGACCGCAACCTTTCCGTGAAACTCGTCCATCGCTGCCCTCCCCAAGCTAGACCGCCGTCACCCCGCCATCCACCGCCAGCACCTGTCCGGTGATGTGCTTGCCCGCATCCGAAGCGAACAGCACCACGGCGCCTTTCAGGTCTTCGTCGTCGCCCAGCCGCTTGAGCGGCGCGGCGGCCGCCAGCCCATCGACGCCATAGGTGGCGAGCACACCCTTCGTCATCTTCGACGGGAAGAAGCCGGGCGCGATCGAGTTGACCGTGATGCCGTAGCGTCCCCACTCGCCGGCAAGCGTACGCGTGAAATTTACCACTGCGCCCTTGGACGTGTTGTACGCCAGCGTCTGCATCGCATCGGGCGGGTTGCCGGCCAGGCCGGCGATCGACGAGATATTGACGATGCGTCCGTAGCGGCGCGGGATCATCGACAGCTTGCCGACCGCCTGCGACACCAGGAAGATCGAGCGCACGTTCAGGTTCATCACCTTGTCCCATGCCTCGAGCGGATAGTCCTCGGCCGGCGCGCCCCAGGTGGCGCCCGCGTTGTTGATCAGGATGTCGACGTGCCCGAGGCGCGCGATCGCCTGTTCAACCAGCGCCTGCGCCTGGGCAGGGTCGGACAGGTCGCCCGCGAAGCAGCTCGCCTCGATGCCGAGCGCGTGCAGCTGGGCCACGGTGGCGTCGAGTTCATCCTGCTTGCGCGACGCGATGATCAGGCGCGCCCCCTGTTCGCCGAGCGCCTGCGCCATCTGCAGGCCGAGGCCGCGCGAGCCACCGGTCACGATGGCGGTCTTGCCCTTGAGTGAAAACAGCTCCTGCGTGGTGCGCATGCGCTCTCCTGGTTCGCGTGATGGAAGGCTCAGACCTCGTAGTCCATGCATTGGCGCCCTTCGCGGATCGCGCCGATGAAGGGTACGACGGCCTGGTGGGTCGGGTGCCTGATGTAAGCCTCGAGCGCGGCGCGGTCGGCGAACTCGGAATACAGCACCACGTCGCAGGTCGCCTCGAGGTCGGGCTGGGCCAGGGTCACTTCAAAAGCAAGGATGCCCGGCACGATGGCTGCGCACTCGTCCAGCCGGCGCTTCATCTCGCGCGCATTGGCGGCGCGATCCGCGCCTTCGGCCTGTTCCTTCAGTTTCCACATCACGATGTGCTTGATCATTCTGTTTCCTGTTGTATTCATGGTGGGTGATCGCCCTGCCTGCCGTCGCCGGAGAGGGAAGCCGGTCGAGCATAGCATAGCGTCAGCACGACCGTTCGCGATGACATGTCGAATTCATATCAGGGACTAACCAGGAGGATTCTTTCCTATGCACAGGGAGTAGTCCGACACGGAAAGGCGGAGCAAGCGAAGCGCCTCGTAAGCTGCGTGTAAGAATGATGCAAGATTCGCGTAAGGTTTCGGGCGCACAGTCGAGTTAGCTGACCAACAATCAGCCTTTCCGGTTACACAAAATTAATTACGGAGACACCCATGGCTATCACACCCGGCAATACTGTCGGAGGACAAGCTGCACCCACCTCCGCCGGACTCACCAAGGAAGAACGCAAGGTCATTGCCGCCTCTTCCCTCGGCACCGTTTTCGAATGGTACGACTTCTATCTCTACGGTTCGCTCGCTTCCATCATCGCCAAGCAGTTCTTCATCGGCGACCCCAGCACCACCTTCATCTTCGCCCTGCTCGCCTTCGCCGCCGGCTTCATCGTGCGCCCGTTCGGCGCGCTGGTATTCGGCCGCCTGGGCGACATGATCGGCCGCAAGTACACCTTCCTGGTGACCATCCTGCTGATGGGCGCCTCGACCTTCCTGGTCGGCATCCTGCCGAGCTACGCCCAGATCGGCATCGCGGCCCCGATCATCCTCGTCACTTTGCGCATCCTGCAGGGCCTGGCCCTGGGCGGGGAATACGGCGGCGCCGCCACCTACGTGGCCGAGCACGCGCCGCACGGCAAGCGCGGCCTGTTCACGGCCTTTATCCAGACCACGGCCACCATCGGCCTGTTCCTGTCGCTGCTGGTCATCCTGGGCACCCGCACGCTGACCGGCGAAGAGGAATTCCAGGCCTGGGGCTGGCGCATTCCCTTCCTGATCTCGGTGATCCTGCTCGGCATTTCGGTCTGGATCCGCCTGTCGATGAACGAGTCGCCCGCCTTCGCCAAGATGAAGGCCGAGGGCAAGACCTCGAAAGCGCCATTGTCCGAAGCCTTCCTCAAGCCGAAGAACGCCAAGGTCGCCTTGCTGGCCCTGCTCGGCCTGACGATGGGCCAGGCCGTGGTGTGGTATACGGGCCAGTTCTACGCCCTGTTCTTCCTGACCAAGACGCTCAAGATCGACGATCCGACCGCGAACATCCTGATCGCCATCGCCCTGCTGCTGGCGACGCCGTTCTTCATCATCTTCGGCGCGCTGTCCGACAAGATCGGCCGCAAGTGGATCATCCTGGGCGGCTGCGTGATCGCCGCGGCCACCTACTTCCCGATCTTCAAGGCCATCACGCACTACGGCAACCCGGCGCTCGAAACCGCGCTGCAGACCGCACCGGTCGTGGTCGTGGCCGATCCGGACACCTGCAGCTTCCAGATCGACGCCACCGGCACCAAGAAATTCCCGAGCTCGTGCGACATCGCCACCCGCATGCTGACCGCGGCATCGGTCAGCTATAACCGCGTCGACGCGCCGCCCGGCACGGTCGCCACGATCAAGATCGGCGAAACCGAGTTCCGCTCGTTCAACGCGGTCATGACGCCGGATAACCTCAACTTCGACAAGGCTTCGCTGGCCAGCGAAGCGGCGCTCAAGTCGGAGGTCAACGGTGCGCTGAAGGCCGCAGGCTATCCGGAAAAGGCCGATCCGACGCAGATTAACAAGCCGATGCTGGTGGTGTTGCTGTTCATCCTGGTGCTGTACGTGACCATGGTGTACGGCCCGATCGCGGCGATGCTGGTCGAGATGTTCCCGACCCGGATCCGCTATACCTCGATGTCGCTGCCCTATCACATCGGGAATGGCTGGTTCGGCGGGCTGCTGCCGACGACCGCCTTCGCGCTGGTGGCGTTCAAGGGCGATATCTATTATGGCCTGTGGTATCCGATCATCATCGCGCTCACCACCTTCGTGATCGGCGCCTTGTTCGTGCGGGAGACCAAGGACAATAATATCTACGCGAACGACTGAGGCAGCTGGTGCTCGACGAAAAATGCCGCTGGCCAGCCTGCGGCATTTTTTTCGAACGATGAAAAGACAGCTCCGATCCTTAGCCGTTGAAGCCTTGTCCGAGCGGCGCCAGCCGCGCCAGCAACGGCGCCGGCTGCCAAGCCTCGCCTTGACGCCCGCGGGCAAATCCTTCGACCGCCGCCAGCACCTTCGGCAATCCGACGCTATCCGCGTAAAGCATCGGCCCGCCCCGGTGCAAGGGGAAACCATACCCGCTCAGGTAGACCATGTCGACGTCGGAAGCGCGCAGCGCAATGCCCTCTTCCACGATCTTCGCGCCTTCGTTCACCAGCGCATACACCAGGCGCTCGACGATCTCCTCGTCGGAAACCGCGCGCCGCGTCACGCCGATGGCGGCCGAGTGGCGCACCACCATATCGTTGACCGCATCCGACGGTAATGCCGCGCGCTCGCCCGCGCGGTAGTCGTACCAGCCGGCCCCGGTCTTCTGCCCGAAACGTCCCTGTTCGCACAGCAGGTCCGGCAGCTTCGAATAGGTAAAGCCCGGCGACTCCAGCGCGCGGCGCTTGCGGATATGCCAGCCGATATCGTTGCCGGCCAGGTCGCTCATGCGGAACGGTCCCATCGCGAAGCCGAACGCCTCGATCGCGCGGTCGACCTGCTGCGGCAGCGCGCCTTCTTCCAGCAGGAAAACCGCCTGGCGCAGGTACTGCTCCAGCATGCGGTTGCCGATGAAGCCATCGCACACACCGGAGACCACGCCGGTCTTCCCGAGCTTTTTGGAGAGCGCCAGCGCGGTAGCCAGCACGTCCTTGCCGGTCTGCGCGCCGCGCACGATCTCGAGCAGCTTCATCACGTGCGCCGGGCTGAAGAAATGCAGGCCGATCACGTCCTGCGCCCGCCCGGTGAAGGCGGCGATCCGGTTCACGTCGAGCGTCGAGGTGTTGGTGGCCAGGATCGCGCCCGTCTTCATCACCTTGTCCAGCTCGCGGAACACGCCTTCCTTGACGCCGATGTCCTCGAACACCGCCTCGACCACGATATCGGCCTGGCCGATGGCGTCATACGACAGCGTGCCGCTGACCAGCGCCATGCGCGCTTCAAACTGCCCGGCTGTCAGCTTGCCCTTGCTGACGCTGCTCTCGTACATCTTGCGCATCGCGGCCAGCCCCCCGTCCAGGGCGTCCTGATTCGTCTCGAGGATGGTCACCGGAATGCCGGCGTTGGCGAAGTTCATGGCGATGCCTCGGCCCATAGTGCCGGCGCCGACCACTGCGGCGGTCGCGATCCGGCGCAATGGCGTATCTGCCGGCACGTCCGGCACCTTGCCGGCCGAGCGCTCGGCGAAGAAGGCATGGCGCAACGCCTTCGATTCGCTCGTCGTCGTGAGCTGAATGAAGCGCTCGCGCTCGAAGCGCAGGCCGTCCTCGAACGAGTCGGCCGTCACCGATGCGGCCACCGCTTCCACGCAGGCGCGCGGGGCCGGGAACGGGCCAGCGGCGGCGTCGACCTGGGCCCGTGCGGTGGCCAGGAAGCCGGCGGCGTCGGGATGCTCGACCGCGCGGTCGCGCACCTTCGGCAACGGACGCAGGTCGGCGATGCGCTCGGCGTAGGCGATGGCGGCCGGCAGCAGCTCGGCGTCCGCCTCGAACACCTCATCGAACAGCGGCGTGCCGGCCAGCTTTTCGGACAGCACCGGAACGCCGCCAACAATCATGTCCAGCGCCTTTTCCAGGCCGAGCAGGCGCGGCAGGCGCTGGGTGCCGCCGGCGCCGGGGATCAGGCCCAGCTTCACTTCAGGCAGCGCGATCTGCGCGCCCGGCAGCGCCACGCGGTAGTGGCAACCCAGCGCCAGCTCCAGGCCGCCGCCCATGGCCACGCTGTGGATCGCCGCCACGACCGGCTTGGAGGAGCCCTCGACCGCCCGGATCAGCGAATGCAGGGTCGGCTCGGTGAGCGCCTTCGGCGAATTGAATTCGCGGATGTCGGCGCCGCCCGAGAATGCCTTGCCGGCGCCGGTGAGCACGATCGCCTTCACCGCCGGATCGCTCTCGGCGGCCTGCACGCCCTGCACGGCGGCGCTGCGGGTCGCGAGCCCCAGGCCATTGACCGGCGGGTTGTTCAGGGTGATGACGGCAACGCTGCCGTGGACCTGGTAGTCGGCGCTCATGTCTCTGCTTCTCCTTGTAGGTGGTGCTGGCTGAGCCGTCCACTATACCGTAGAAAATGCACGAGCGTACTATTCAGGCAACGGCCCGCCCCGGTCAAAACTCGCGTTGCTGGCGTGCGCGCTCGATCTTCTGGTCGGTCTTGTACTGGCTCAGGGCGTAGACGGCCCAGATCGCGGCCGGCAGCCAGCCGACCAGCGTGATTTGCAGGATCAGGCAAATGATGCCGGCGATCGGGCGGCCGATGGTGAAGAAGGTCAGCCAGGGGAGGATGAGGGCGATGAGCAGGCGCATGGGAAGATCCAGTCAGAAAAAGTTGTCAAAAGTGTTAGCAGTCTACCTGTCCGTGTCCCATCGCCGCGCCCTGTTGACGCCCGAGGCGCGGCTTGCCGTCGCGACCTTCCATGGCGTCAGGCGGTCGGCAACCGATGCCCCGCATACGCCTCGCGCAGCTTGTTCTTCTGGATCTTGCCGGTGCCGCCCACCGGCAGGCTCTCGGCGAACACCACGTCGTCCGGCGTCCACCACTTGGCCACCTTGCCGGCGAACCAGTCCAGCAGATCCTCGCGCGAGACCTCCATGCCGGGCCGCCGCACCACCACCAGCAAGGGCCGCTCGGCCCACTTCGGATGCTGCACGCCGATACAGGCCGCCTGCAGCACCGCCGGGTGCGACATCGCGACGTTCTCCAGGTCGATCGTGCCGATCCACTCGCCACCCGACTTGATCACGTCCTTGCTGCGGTCGGTGATCGCCAGGTAGCCGTCGGCATCGATCGTGGCCACGTCGCCGGTCGGGAACCAGCCGTCCTGCAGCACGTCGCCACCCTCGCCCCGGAAATAACCGGACACCACCCACGGTCCCTTGACCAGCAAGTGGCCATGGGTGGCGCCATCCCATGGCAATTCCGCGCCGTCGTCGTCGACGATCTTCATGTCGACGCCGCAGATCGCGTGCCCCTGCTTGCGCAGCACGGCGCGCTGGGCCTCCCGCGGCATCGCCGTGTGTCTGGCCTGCAGGGTGCAGGCGGTGCCGAGCGGCGACATTTCCGTCATGCCCCAGGCGTGCACCACCTGCACACCCAGGCGGTCGATCAGGGCGTCCATCATGGCAGGCGGACAGGCCGAGCCACCGATCACGGTGCGGCGGAAGGTCGAGAAACGCAGGTCGCTGGCCAGCACGTGGTTGATCAGGCCCAGCCAGACCGTCGGCACGCCGGCCGACAACGTCACGCCCTCGGCCTCGAACAGCGCGTACAGCGACTTGCCGTCCAGCGCCGGCCCCGGGAATACCAGCTTGGCGCCGGCCAGCAGCGCGGAATACGGCAGCCCCCAGGCATTCACATGGAACATCGGCACCACCGGCAGCACCACATCGGCGCTCGAGACGTTCAGCGCGTTCGGCAACGCCGAGGCGTACGCGTGGAGCACGGTCGAGCGGTGCGAGTACAGGGCGCCCTTCGGGTTGCCGGTCGTGCCCGAGGTATAGCACAGGGCCGCCGCCGAACGCTCGTCGAACTGCGGCCAGTCGTAGTCGCTGGATGCTTGGTCCATCAGGTCTTCATAGCACAGCAGGCCGGGAATCGCCCCCGCCGGCGGCATGTGCTCGCGCCCGCACAGGGCGACATAGGCCTTGACGGTCTTGCACTGGCGCGCCATCGCCTCGATGGCCGGCAGGAAGCTCAGGTCGAAGAACAGCACGCGGTCGTCGGCATGGTTGACGATGTAGGCGATCTGCTCCGGATGCAGACGCGGATTGATCGTATGCAGTACCGCGCCCGAGCCCGACACGCCGTAGTACAGTTCCAGGTGGCGGTAGCCATTCCAGACGAGGGTCGCGATGCGTTCGCCCATCCCGATGCCGAGCGCGCCAAGGGCGTTGGCCAGCTGACGCGCACGACGCGCGCAATCGCGATACGTATAACGGTGCAGGTCGCCCTCGACGCGGCGCGAAACGATCTCGGTAGCGCCGTAATGGCGCGCCGCGAACTCGAGAATGCCCGAGATCAGCAGCGGTTGATCCATCATCTGGCCTTGCAAGGGACTCATCGGATACGTGTGCATCGGACCTCCGTGAATGGAATGGCAACAAGAAAAGTGTCGTTCCCGATTCGGTCGACCGTCAACCGGATTCGATGATGCACTGCATCAACGCCTTGAGCCGGATCGGCAACGAGCCGTTACCGGATGTAACGCCGGCCCACACTGCACAAGTGCGCGAATAGAATCGGCCTGGTGCGGTAAAATCCCGCCAATCTTGCCCACTTTGCCACGGACACTGCCATCACTGCCGACGAACTTCCACTGAACAATTCGTTTGCCGAATTGCCACCGGCGTTCTACACGCGCCTCATGCCGACGCCGCTGCCATCGCCCCATTTCGTGGCGGCAAGCAGCCCCGCTGCCGCCCTGATCGGGCTGGATGCAGCGGATCTCGCTCGCCCCGATTTTGTCGACGTGTTTACCGGCAATCAGGTCGCGGCGCGTTCTCAGCCCCTGTCCGCCGTGTATTCCGGCCACCAGTTCGGCGTCTGGGCCGGCCAGCTGGGTGACGGCCGCGCGATCACGCTGGGCGACCTCGCGACGCCGGGCGGCCCGATGGAGCTGCAGCTGAAAGGCGCCGGCCGCACGCCGTATTCGCGCATGGGCGACGGCCGCGCCGTGCTGCGCTCGTCGATCCGCGAATTCCTGTGCTCCGAAGCCATGGCCGCCCTCGGCATCCCGACCACGCGCGCACTGATGGTGACCGGCTCGCCACAGCAGGTTGCGCGCGAGACGATGGAGAGTACCGCCGTCGTGACGCGCATGGCCCCCACTTTCGTGCGCTTTGGCTCCTTCGAGCACTGGGCGTCGCGCGGGAAGGAGGCCGAGCTCAAGACGCTGGCCGACTACGTCATCCGCCAGTTCTACCCGGAGTTCCAGGGCGCAGCCAACCCCTATCAGGAATTGCTGGCCGAAGTCACCCGCCGCACCGCGCGCATGATCGCGCACTGGCAGGCGGTCGGCTTCATGCATGGCGTGATGAACACCGACAATATGTCGATCCTGGGCCTGACCCTGGACTACGGCCCGTTCGGCTTCATGGAAGCCTTTGATGCCAAGCACATCTGCAACCACACGGACCAGGGCGGCCGCTATTCCTACGCCAACCAGGTGCCGGTCGGCCACTGGAACTGCTATGCGCTGGCCAATGCCCTGCTGCCGCTGATCGGCGAGCCCGAGGCGGCCGAGGAAGCGCTCGACGTCTACCGTCCCGAGTTCGGCCGCCAGCTCGACACCCTGCTGCATGCCAAGCTCGGCCTGATGGAAACGCGCGACGGCGATGCGGCCCTGTTCGACAATATGTTCACGCTGCTGCAGGACAACCACGCCGATTTCACGCTCTTCTTCCGACGCCTGGGCGAGCTGCGCGTCGACGAGCCCGCCCTGGACGAACCATTGCGCGACCTCTTCATCGACCGCGCCGCCTGCGATGCCTGGACCGGCGAATACCGCGCCCGCCTGCGCCAGGAAGCGAGCAGCGACGCGGCCAGGCGCGAGGCCATGCACGGGGTCAATCCGAAATACATCCTGCGCAACTATCTGGCGCAGATCGCCATCGAACAGGCGCAGAACGGCGATGTCGGTGGCGTGCACAAGCTGCTGGCCGTGCTGGAACGCCCGTTCGACGAACAGCCCGACAACGAATCCTATGCGGCCCTGCCGCCCGACTGGGCGGCCCACCTCGAGGTGAGCTGCTCGTCCTGAGCCTCGCCTGGGCCGCATCCGGGCCCAGCCTCTCATACAACGAAAGAGAATCATGACCGACAAAGTGACCAAGACCGACGCCGAGTGGCGCGACCAGCTCGACCCGATGGAATACCAGGTGACCCGCCACGCCGCCACCGAGCGCGCCTTCACCGGCAAGTACTGGGACCACCACGAACACGGCATTTATCACTGCGTGTGCTGCGACACCCCGCTGTTCGAATCGGACACCAAGTTCGACTCGGGCTGCGGCTGGCCCAGCTACTTCAAGGCCCTCGACCCGGCGAATGTGATCGAGAAGGTCGACCGCAGCCACGGCATGGTGCGCACCGAAGTCATTTGCGGCGTATGCGACGCCCACCTGGGCCACGTGTTCCCGGACGGCCCGCCGCCGACCGGCCTGCGCTATTGCATCAATTCCGCCTCGATGCGGTTCGAACCGATCTGAAGGTGACGCAGTGAAGAAATTTCTGTTCGACCTGTTCCCGGTCCTCCTGTTCTTTGGCGTCTACAAATACGGCGACAGCAACCAGGAATGGGCGCACCGGATGGCCATCGAATACCTGGGTGGCCTGATCGCGGGCGGCGCGGTGCCGCCCTCACAGTCGGCGATTCTGCTGGCCACCGCGGTGGCGATCGTCGCCACTGCGCTGCAGGTGGGCTACCTGCTGGTGCGGGGTCGCAAGGTCGACAATATGCTGTGGCTGTCGATGGCCGTGATCCTGGTGGCCGGCGGCGCCACAATCTATTTCCATGACGACCTGTTTATCAAATGGAAGCCGACCATCCTGTATTGGGCCTTCGCCGTCGCCCTGCTGGTGGCGCAGGTGTTCTACAAGAAGAACCTGATGCGCTCCGTGATGGAAGCCAATATCAAGCTGCCCGACGTGGTATGGAGTCGACTCGGCTACAGCTGGATCCTGTTCTTCGCCGGCATGGGGCTGTTGAACCTGTTGATGGCCTTCGTGGTCTTCCGTAACGACACCAGCGCGTGGGTCAGCTTCAAGCTGTTCGGCTTTACCGGCATCATGTTCGGGTTCATCGTGATCCAGATGATGATGCTTTCAAAATACATCAAGGAGGAAGAAGCATGACCACCATCGACCGCGAAGCACGCCTGCGCGCCATCCTCGAGGCCGAGCTGGCCCCGGCGTCGCTCGAGATCATCGACGACTCGCACCTGCACGCCGGCCACGCGGGCAACACCGGGGGCAGCCATTACACGGTCAAAATCGTGTCATCGCGCTTCGAAGGCCTCAAGCTGGTCATGCGCCATCGTCTTGTGTATGATGCCGTTCACGATATGATCAACAAGGCGGAAATCCACGCGCTCGCCATCAACGCGGTCGCGCCTTCCGAGCTGTCCTGAGCGTCGGCTTCAGGCAGTTTTAAGTAATGTGCCCGACAATTTGCATTGCTAGTCAAAACAATTAATCCAATCTCGTCCAGCAACTATCCCCGCTACAGGAACACACATGACCTTTAAGCCAGCTCGCCTGCTGTTAGCCCTTGTCGCCGTCGCATCGGCTCCCGCTTTCGCCCAGAACCTCGCGGTGGTGAACGGCAAGGCGATCCCTTCGTCGCGCGCGGAAGCCGTCGTCAAGCAGGTCGTGGCCCAGGGCCAGGGCCAGGATTCGCCACAACTGCGCGAAGCCGTCAAGAACGACCTGATCGCCCGCGAAGTGCTGATGCAAGAAGCCGTCAAGCAAGGCTACGACAAGAAGCCCGAAGTGCGCGAAGCGCTGGACAACGCCCGCCAGTCGATCGTCGTCAACGCCCTGGCCCGTGAGTACATCACCAAGAATCCGGTGAGCGACGCCCAGATCAAGGCCGAGTACGACAAGTTCAAGGCCCAGACCGGCGACAAGGAATACCATGTGCGTCACATCCTGTTCGCGACCGAGGACGAAGCCAAGGCCGCCATCGGCAAGCTGAAAGGCGGCGCCAAGTTCGAAGACATGGCCAAGACCTCGAAGGACACCGGCACCGCCAACAACGGCGGCGACCTGGACTGGGTCACCCCGAACGCCCTGCCGCCGGAGTTCTCGGCCGGTTTCACCAAGCTGCAGAAAGGCGCGATCACCGACGTGCCGGTCAAGACCAATGCCGGCTTCCACGTGATCAAGCTGGACGACACCCGTGCTGTCAAGCTGCCGTCGCTCGAAGAAGTCAAGCCGCAGATCGCCGACTCCCTGTCGCAAGAGAAGCTGCGTGACTACCAGGAGCAAATGGTCAAAAAGGCAAAGGTGCAGTAATATGTGCTGTCGCCGGCGCTGAGTTTGCGCCGGCTTTCGTCGCCTGCGGCGATACTTACCGTGTTTATATAGGATCTCAACAATGATTTTGAAGCCAGCCCGCCTGTTGTTAGCCATGACCGCATTGGTTGCCCTGCCTGCACTCGCGCAAAACGCTGCAACCGTCAATGGCAAGGCGATCCCGCAAGCGAGGGTCGACCAGCTGGTCAAGCAAGTCGTCGCCCAGGGCCGCGCCACCGATTCCCCTGAGCTGCGCGAAGCGATCAAGAAAGACCTGATCAGCCGTGAAGTGTTGATCCAGGAAGCCGACAAGCAGAACATCGGCAACCGCGCCGACGTCAAATCGGCCATCGACAATGCCCGCCAGAGCATCATCATCAATGCGATGCTGGCCGACTACGTCAAGAAGAACCCGGTCAAGGATGCCGAGATCAAGGCCGAGTACGACAAGCAGAAAGCCATGATCGGCGACAAGGAATACCACGCCCGCCACATTCTGGTCGATTCCGAAGCCACCGCCAAGGACATCATCGCCAAGCTGAAGGGCGGCGCCAAGTTCGAAGAGCTGGCCAAGCAGTCGAAAGACGGCAGCGCCCAGAACGGCGGCGACCTGGGCTGGGCAAGCCCGGCCACCTACGTGCCTGAGTTCTCGAAAGCCATGGTCGCCCTGCAAAAAGGCGCCATCACCGAGACCCCGGTCAAATCGCAGTTCGGCTTCCACGTCATCAAGCTGGAAGACGTGCGCGCGGCCAAAGTCCCGCCGCTGGACGAAGTCAAGCAGCAAGTCGCGGAAGGCCTGCAGCAGCGTCAGCTGGCCGCCTACCGCGAAAGCCTGGTCAAGAAGGCCAAGGTGCAGTAATCGCCGCTTGACGGCATCGAAGAGCGCTCCTGAGGGGGCGCTTTTTTTATGGTCGTGCGCCTTGCGGTCGCGTCATGGCGCCAATCCCCTGCCCGATGTGAATATCCGTGCATCTCATGCCTGGACGTATCTGTTATCGTTGCGGTTTTCCCTGGCGCTTACCCCGATGGATGTTGACTACTTCGGCATGCTGTTCCGGCCCGTGTTCTGGATTGTCGAAAACGCTGCGCAAGGCAATCCGCACAGGGTTCGGCCATGACAGGCGCGATCTTCAGGCAGGCCAATGCCGACGACATACCGGCCATGTCGCGCATACGACTGGCCGTCAATGAGAACCGCCTGCGCGATCCGAGTCGCATCACGCGGCAGATGTACGAGGATTTCCTGGAACGGGACGGCCGCGGCTGGGTGGCGCAGATCGACGATGCGACGGTCGCTTTCAGCTATGCGAACCGCACCGATGGCTCGATCTGGGCCTTGTTCGTCGAGCCAGGCCACGAGGGCCGGGGAATGGCGAAGACCTTGCTCGCACTGGCGACCGACTGGTTGTTCTCGCTCGGGTTCGACGAGCTCAAGCTGAGCACCGGCTCCGGCACCAGGGCCGATGGCTTCTATGCCCGCCTGGGCTGGGAACGTATCGAAGGAGACGGCGCGGAAGTCGAGTATGTGTTGAAGCGCGCCGCCTGATACGAGGCATTACTGGCCGAGCGCTTCCCAACGCCCGCCGCGGTCGAAGCCACATGCCGTGCTGCTGAACGACGGTGCTGAGTATCCGGACCATCCGCACCTGACTCCCGATCATGTGCATACATACCGGCAAAAGAAAGGCGCTGTCATCGTTATCTGTTGATGACCTTGAATGCGATACGCAGCAATTGCTCGACGGAAGGGACCCTCCCACCATCGATCGCCCAATGCCAGCCAAGGTAGTTGGGTAGCCAGCGCGATGCCACGCCATGGAAGCGCGCCAGCCATTCCTTGAAGCGCCGGTGATATGCGTTCACATGTTGAACATGGATCGCGCCCTCGACGCCGCTGCGGACCCGCTCGCCGGCACTGAGATTGACGGCCTGGTGCGCAATGCCATGCGCTTGGGCGAAGGCGCGATAGGCGGCGTTGGCGTCGGTGACCAGCAGCGCTTGCGAATCGAGTTTCGGCAGCAGGTGCTTGATCAGTTGGGTCACCTTCAAGGCGCCGCGGCCGGTGACGGCATCGATCGTCTGTCCGCTGCGGTCGCGCGCCACCAGGATGCAGTCGAGGTGACGTGAAATGCCGCGCAGGGCGGCCCTGCCACCGCGTTTGCGCGCAGGGCGATCGAGCTTGCGCGACCCCTTCTGCATTCGAGCAGGAACATCTCGTCGGCCTCGACGATGCGGGCCAGGCGCTCGGGCCGGTCGTCCTTGACCCGGTCGAGGAAGCGGTGGCGCCAGCGAAAGGTCGTGTTCCGGTGGACGCCGACCCGCTTGGCCGCAGAACGGACCGTGCGGGAATCGAGCACCGTGTCCAGGTAATCGAGCCACTTGTCCTTGTGCCTGAGCCGCGCCAGCGGCGTGCCGGTCAGGTCGTTGAAGGTGCGGCCGCATGCGCGGCAGCGAAAGCGCTGCAAGTCGTTGGCCTGGCCATGGCGGTGACAACGCTCGCAGCCGCAGTCCGGGCAGCAGCGCTCCTTTGACCGGATCTCGCCGATGAGGGCGATCACTCGGTCGAGCCTGGCTGCCGGATGCAGGACGGCGAGCACCTGCTGGCGCTGCGGCTGGTTCAGCAGCGGCAACCCGTTGAACAGCTTCGCAAACTCCGGCGCTTTCATTGCGTGCTCCCGATCGATGAGGACCGGGGTTGGACCGCGGGTCAGCTCAGCAGTTCAATGCTCATCCATATCTAACGGGTACAGCGCCAAAAGAAAACGCCTCCGAAGAGGCGTTCATGATCGATGCATCAAACGATCAGCCAACCCACTTGCGCGCATTGCGGAACATGCGCATCCACGGCGACTCATCGCCCCACGCTTCCGGCGCCCACGAATGCGTGGCCGCACGGAACACGCGCTCCGCGTGCGGCATCAGCACGGTGAAACGGCCGTCGTCGGTGGTGACCGAGGTCAGCCCGCCCGGCGAACCGTTCGGATTGAACGGATACACTTCGGTGGCCTGGCCGCGATTGTCGACGAAACGCATCGCCTGGTTGACCGCTTTCATGTCGCCGGTCAGCGAGAAGTCGGCGAAACCTTCGCCATGGGCGATCGCGATCGGGGCCTGGGTGCCGGCCATGCCCGCGAAGAAGATCGACGGCGAATCCAGCACCTCGACCATGCCGAAGCGCGCTTCGAACTGTTCCGACTTGTTGCGGGTGAACTTCGGCCACGCCTGCGCGCCCGGGATGATCGACTTCAGGTTGCTCATCATCTGGCAGCCGTTGCAGACGCCCAGGCCGAAGGTATCCTGGCGCTGGAAGAACCTGGCGAACTGCTCGGAGAGCTGCGGGTTGAACAGGATGGTCTTGGCCCAGCCTTCGCCCGCGCCCAGCACGTCGCCGTACGAGAAGCCGCCGACGGCGATGACGCCGTGGAAGTCGTCCAGCCTGGCGCGGCCGGCGATCAGGTCGCTCATGTGGACGTCGATCGCGGCGAAGCCGGCCTGGTGCATCACCCACGCGGTTTCGACGTGCGAGTTGACGCCCTGCTCGCGCAGGATGGCCACGCGCGGACGCACGCCGGTCGCGATGAACGGCGCGGCGACGTTGTCCGCCAGGTCGAAGGTGATCTTCGGCTGCATGCCCGGGTCGGTCTCGTCCAGCAGGCGGTCGTATTCCGAATCGGCGCAGGCCGGATTGTCGCGCAGGCGCGCGATGCGCCAGCTGGTCTCGCTCCACAGGCGGTGCAGGCTGCTGCGCGACTCGTTGTAGATCACTTTCGCGTCACGCGTAAACTCGATCGCGCCGCGGTCGTTGAGTTTACCGATGATGTGGCTGCAGGCGCCCAGGCCCTGGTCGCGCAGCACGTTCATCACCGCGCTCTTGTCATCCGCGCGCACCTGGATCACGGCGCCCAGCTCTTCGGAAAACAGCGCGCGCAGGGTCATCTCGTTGCGGCGCTCGGCCACCTGGCCGGCCCAGTTCTTGGCGTCGCCCCAGTCGGAGGCGTGCTCGCCTTCCATGGTCAGGATGTCGAGGTTGACCGACACGCCGGTGCGGCCGGCGAAGGCCATCTCCGTCAGCGTAGCGAACAGGCCGCCATCCGAGCGGTCGTGATAGGCCAGCAGCTTGCCGTCCTTGTTCAGCTGCTGGATCGCGACGAAGAAGGCTTTCAGGTCTTGCGGCGAATCGACGTCCGGCACCGAGTCGCCCAGCTGCTGCGTCACTTGCGCCAGGATCGAGGCGCCCAGGCGGTTCTTGCCGCGGCCCAGGTCGACCAGGATCAGGGCGGTGTCGCCGCTGTCCGTGCGCAGTTGCGGGGTCAGCGAGCGGCGCACGTCGGCCACCGGCGCGAACGAGGACACGATCAGCGACACCGGAGAGATCACGGCCTTGTTCTGGCCATCGTCGTTCCAGGTGGTGCGCATCGACAGAGAATCCTTGCCGACCGGGATCGACACGCCCAGCGCCGGGCACAGTTCCATGCCGACCGCCTTCACGGTGTCGAACAGCGCCGCGTCCTGGCCAGGCTGGCCGCAGGCCGCCATCCAGTTGGCCGACAGCTTGATGTCCGAGATGTCGTCGATCGCGGCGGCCGCGATATTGGTGATGGCCTCGCCCACGGCCATGCGGCCCGAGGCGGCGGCGTCGATCACGGCCAGCGGGGTGCGCTCGCCCATCGCCATCGCCTCGCCCACGAAGCCTTCGAAGGCCATCGCGGTGACGGCGCAGTCGGCGACCGGCACCTGCCATGGGCCGACCATCTGGTCGCGCACGCTGGTGGCGCCGACGCTGCGGTCGCCGATGGTGATCAGGAACGATTTATCGGCCACGGCCGGATTGAGCAGCACGCGGCGCGCCGCTTCCGGCAGTTCGATGCCGGTCAGGTCCACCGGCGGGAATGCGTGCTGGACGTGTTCGACGTCGCGCAGCATCTTCGGCGGCTTGCCGAGCAGGACTTCCATCGGCATGTCGACCGGCGCGTTGCCTTCCTGATCGTCGATCAGTTTCAGCTGGCGCTCTTCGGTGGCGGTGCCGACCACGGCGAACGGGCAGCGCTCGCGCTCGCACAGCGATGCAAATTTTGCAAGGTTATCTGGAGAAATAGCCAACACATATCGCTCCTGCGACTCGTTAGACCAAATTTCCTTTGGTGCGAGACCGCTCTCCTCCAGCGGCACCTTGCGCAGCTCGAAGATCGCGCCGCGCTTGGCGTCGTTGACGATTTCCGGGAAGGCGTTCGACAGGCCGCCGGCGCCGACATCGTGGATCGAGATGATCGGATTGTCCTCGCCCAGCTGCCAGCAGCCGTTGATGACTTCCTGCGCGCGGCGTTCCATTTCCGGGTTGCCGCGCTGGACCGAGTCGAAGTCCAGGTCGGCGGTATTGGTGCCGGTCGCCATCGACGAGGCGGCGCTGCCGCCCATGCCGATGCGCATGCCCGGGCCGCCCAGCTGGATCAGCAGGCTGCCGACCGGGATGTCATCCTTGTGGGTGTGCCTGGCCGAGATGTTGCCGATGCCGCCGGCGATCATGATCGGCTTGTGGTAGCCGTAGACCGCGTTCGCGGCGCCGACGTTCTGTTCGTAGGCGCGGAAATAACCGCCCAGGACCGGGCGGCCGAATTCATTGCTGAAAGCGGCGCCGCCGATCGGACCGTCGATCATGATCTGCAGCGGCGAGGCGATGCGCTCCGGCTTGCCGTAGACAGTATCGCTGCGCTCGCCCTTGGTGACGTCCGACGCGTTTTCCCACGGGCGCTGCGCATCCGGCAGCAGCAGGTTCGACACCGTGAAGCCGGTCAGACCCGCCTTCGGCTTGGCGCCGCGGCCGGTCGCGCCCTCGTCGCGGATCTCTCCGCCGGCGCCGGTCGAGGCGCCCGGGAATGGCGAGATCGCGGTCGGGTGGTTGTGAGTCTCGACCTTCATCAGGGTGTGCACCAGCTCGGTCGACGCGGCGTATTCCTGGCCGTCGCGCGGGAAGAAGCGGGTCACGGTCGCGCCTTCGATGATCGACGAGTTGTCGCTGTAGGCGACCACGGTGCCGCGCGGGTTCAACTGGTGCGTGTTCTTGATCATGCCGAACAGCGATTTGTCCTGCTTGACGCCGTCGATGATCCAGTCGGCGTTGAAGATCTTGTGGCGGCAGTGCTCGCTGTTCGCCTGGGCGAACATCATCAGTTCGACGTCGGTCGGGTTGCGCTGGGCGCGGGTGAAGGCGTCGTGCAGGTAGTCGACTTCGTCTTCCGACATCGCCAGGCCAAGCTCCGTGTTGGCGCGCACCAGCGCGTCGCGGCCCGCGCCCAGTACGTCGATGCTCTCCAGCTGCTTGCCTGCGAGTTCGTTGAACAGGTGCTGGGCGTCGTCGGCGCTGCGCAGCACCGATTCGGTCATGCGGTCGTGCAGCAGCGCGCTGACGGCTTCCAGTTCCTCGCTCGTGAGCTTTTTGGCGGCGCCGATGCTGCTGCCCAGGATGCCGCTCTTGAGCACGACCGTGTAGCCGACGCCGCGCTCGATGCGGTGCACGTGGCCCATGCCGCAGTTGTGGGCGATGTCGGTCGCCTTCGAGGCCCAGGGCGAGATCGTGCCCAGGCGCGGAATGACGAAGAACTCCTCGGTCACGCCCTCGTACAGCGTTTCGGCCGCAGGCTCGCCGTAGGTGAGCATGGCCGATAGCCGTTGCGTATCGTCGGCGCTGAGCGGCGCGCTGGTGTCGATGAAGTGGTAGAAGCGTCCCTGGACGGCGGCAATCGACGGGGCGACGGCTTGCAGTTGGCTCAGGAGGCGTTGGCTACGGAAGGCGGACAGGGCATTGGAACCCGGCAGAATCAACATGGCTTGGACAGTCGTTGATGCAGCGTGGCTGCTAGGGTGGAAGATAGCCCGCTATTATACAGTGTTGCACTATGGTCGGGCCCGCGGCCAGGCGACAATATGCTACTGCGGTTTCCTTGATCGGATTGACACTTGCCGGTATCTTTACGGTAGACAATACTTGAACGCTCGCCCTCGCCGAGGCGCGGGATGACCTGGACGAAAGCGACGATGCAAGAGAATGGAAACCTGGCGGTGCTGGTGGTCGACCCGAACCCGGGAATGCGCACCAGCCTGCAGAACATGCTGAACCTGGCGGGCATCGGCAAGGTCGAGTACGCGATCAACGCCAACACGGCCATCCGCCAGCTGCAGCGGCGCGCCTACGACGTCATCCTGTGCGAGTACGACCTGGCCGGCGGCAGCGGCGAAGGGCAGGACGGCCAGCAGCTGCTGGAAGACCTGCGCCACCACCGCCTGATCTCGGCCTCGACGATCTTCATCATGCTCACCTCCGAGGGCGTCCACGACAAGGTGGTCAGCGCGGCCGAGCTGACGCCGACCGACTACGTCCTCAAGCCCTTCACGGTGGAGATGCTCAGCGGGCGCATCACGCGCGCGCTGGAGCGCCGCGCCGCCCTGCTCCCGGCCTGGCAACTGGCGGCCCAGGGCAAGCCGCGCGAGGCGATCGCCGCCTGCGGCGACGGCGCTAGCGCCCAACCGCGCTACGCCGCCGACTTCGCCCGCATCCGCGCCGAACTGCACACCAGCCTGAACGAACACCACGAGGCCGCCGCGGTCTACCGCGAGGTATTGACGGAGCGCCCACTCGGCTGGGCCGCGCTGGGCATGGCGCGCGCCCTGTTCGCCCTCGACCAGGTCGACGACGCCCGCACCATCCTCGAAGAACTGCTGGCCGCCAACCCGCGCCTGATGGCCGGCTACGACCTGCTGGCGCGTTGCCTGGAGGCGAGCGACGAACCGGAACTGGCCAAGAAGGTGCTCGAAGACGCGGTGGCGATCTCGCCGCACGTGGTGCGGCGCCTGCGCAAGCTCGGCGAAGTGGCGCTCGCGGCGGGCGACGTCGATGGCGCCGAAAAATCCTTCCGCCAGGTGGTGACCAGGGCGCGCTATTCCGAATTCCGCAATCCCGAAGACCACGTCAACCTGGTCAAGGCGCTGGTGACGCGCGACGACCTGCTCGGCGCCACCGGCGTGGTGCGCGACCTGGAGCGCTCGATGCGCGGCAACCCGGCGGCGGACGCCTGCCGCGCCTATGCCAACTCGCTCGTGTTCGACAAGAGCGGCAACGCCGGCGCCGCGGTGGCCGAGCTGCAGGCGGCGGTGACGGCGGTGCGCGCCGGCGGCGCGACCTCTCCCGGCCTGCGCATGGACCTGGCCAAGGCATGCCTGGATCACCAGCTGGACGAACAAGCCTCGAACGTCATGCTGACGGTGATGAACGACACCAGCAGCGGCGTCTCGGTCGACCAGGCGATGCACGTGTTCGTCAACGCCGGCCGCACCGACATGGTCGAGGGCATGGGCCAGCAACTGCGGGCGCAGGCGCAGATCCTGCTCGGCGTGGCCGACGAAAAGCGCAATATGGGCGACGTGCGCGGGGCGGTGCAGACCCTGCTCGAGGCCCTACACATCGCGCCGAACAACCTGCAGGTGATGGTGGCGACGGCCGGCGGCATCCTGCGCCAGGTGAACGAGCTGGGGTGGGATCACCCGCTGGGCGACACCGCGGCCACGCTGCTCGACGGGATTCGGGCGCAGGATCCCCAGCATCCGAGACTCGCGGCGCTGACCGATGAGTACCAGGGCGCGCGTCGCAAGTACGGTATCGCAACGGCCTGAGGCCGCAGCGCTCAAGCCGTCCGGGTTCGCCGTTCCTGGGCGCGGCCGAGGACGAACATCGCCGTTGCGCCAGCCAGCGCGGCGATCGCGGCGTAGGCAAACACCGCCGCGGGCCCGAACCGGTCGATGACCAATCCACCGAGCACCGCCCCGGCGGCGATGGCGACCTGGAAGACGGACGACAGCAGCGCACCGGCGCTCTCGGCATGGTCGGGCGCCGAACGCGCGTTCCAGATCGATATCGACACCGGGAAGGCGCCGAACGCGCCACCCCACAGCGCCGTCGCCAGCAGCGCGACGCCGGCGCTTTCTCCGAACAGGCCAAGCGCAAGCGCGACCGCACCGATCACGAGCGAGGCACTGGCCACCGCGAGCGCCGGACTGCGCGCGGCGATCGCGCCGCCGATGAAGTTACCGATAAAGCCACCGAGCCCGAACACCAGCAGCGCCAGCGAGATGGTCGGGACGTCGAGGCGCGGGACTTGTTCGAGAAACGGCCGGATGAAGGCAAATCCGGCGAAATGCCCCGAGATCACGAGCAGCGCCGTTCCAAGGCCGAGCGCCACCGAACGGCGCGACAGCGCCGCCCTGAACGACGCCAGGCCCGGCGCGGCGACGGCCGGCAAGGCCGGCAGCGCCAGCATCTGGGCCCCGAGTGCCAGCGCGCCGATGCCGGACGCCCCGAGGAAGGTGGCGCGCCATCCCCACCGCTCTCCCAGGAAAGCGCCCAGCGGCGCCGCGAACACCGTCGCCAGCGAGATACCCATGATGATGATCGAGATCGCCCGCGGCACCTTGTCGGCGGGGACCAGGCGCAAGGCCAGGGCCGCCATCATCGCCCAGAAGGCGCCCAGGGCGAAGCCCAGCAGGCCGCGCGCGAGCAGCAGGACCGCGATCGTCGACGCATAGGCCGACAGGACGCCCGACAGCACGAGCAGCGCCATCAAGCCCCAGACGATCTTGCGCCGGTCCATGCGGCCGGCGCCGAGGATCGATAACGGCCCGGCGATGGCCGCCACCACGGCCGTGGCGGTGATGGCCTGCCCCACCGTGCCGGCGGAAACCCCGAGCTCGGCCGCCATCGGCGTCAGCAGGCTGACGGGCAGGAATTCCGCCGTCACCAGCCCGAAGGCGCCGAAGGCGAGAGAGAAGACGGCCAGCCAGGCGGCCGGCGGCGCCGGGGCGGCCGCGTCGAGCGCGCCCGGTTCGCTTGCATGAGACATCGATTCGTCCTTGTCCTTAGATTGAAAGGCCGGCATCAGCCGTGCCGCACCAGCTCGAGCGAGGGCAGCGGCCCGCCCGGGAACTGCGTCATGCGACCGCCCAGGGCCAGCGTGCCGAGGTCGATGCCGGCGAAGCCCAGGCGCTCGATCAGCATGCCCACCTGCGCCCTGGCGCGCGCATCGTCGCCGGCCAGGAACAGGACCCGCCGGCCGCCACGCTCGGCCGGATCGGCCTCGAGCAGCCGCGGGTCGAGGTGGTTGAACGCCTTGACCACGCGGGCGCCGGGCGCGAGGTCGGCGATCACCTCGCTCGACGTGCGTCCGTGCAGCGCGATGGGCTTGAACAGCGGCGCTTCGATCGGATTGTTGGCGTCGACGACGATGCGTCCGCCGAAGTCCGGCAGTCCGGCCAGCGCGGCCGGCAGCTTCGACCAGTTCACCGCGACCAGCACGATGTCCTGGGCGGCCGCTTCCTCGCGGGTGCCGGCCCGGATGCCGGGTCCGATGGATGCGGCCAGCGCCCGCAGGCTTTCCGGACCGCGGCTGTTGGCGATAACGGCCCCGATGTCGCGGCGCGCAAGCGCGCGGGCGAAGGCGGCGCCGATGTGGCCGGCGCCGATGATGCCGATCGTGGGAAGAGCCTGGCTCATGATGGATCTCCTCGTGGGGCTCAGGAAGTGAAGCCGCCGTCGGCCGTGATGTCGGCGCCGGTGACGAACGACGCTTCGGAGCTGGCCAGGAAGGCCACGACGCTGGCGATCTCGTTCGGCTGCCCATAGCGGCCAAGCGCGATGCCCTGGGTCAGGAGCCTGGCGAAGTCGCTGTCGCCGGGGTTCATGTCGGTGTCGACCGGTCCGGGATGCACGGTATTGACCGTGATGCCGCGCGGCCCGAGGTCACGCGCCAGGCTGCGGTTGAAGCCGGCGACGGCGCCCTTGGTCAGCCCGTACAAGGCCAGGCCGGGCACCCCGGCATAGCTGACGATCGTGCTGCCGATGTGGACGATGCGGCCGCCCTCCTTCATGTGGCGCACCGCTTCCTGGGTGGCGACGAAGACGCCGGTCACATTGACCGCGACCATCGCATGGTAGTCCTCGAGCGTGACGTCCTCGATCTGGTGGGCCGCCGCGACGCCGGCATTGTTGACCAGGATGTCCAGGCCGCCGAAGGTCTCCACCGCCCTGGCGATGGCGGCCCGTACCGCCTCGGGCTGGCGCGCATCGGCCTGGATGGCGAGCGCGCGTCCGCCGGCGTCTTCGATCGCCGCAGCGACCGACCTGGCCTGGTCCGGCGAACCGGCATAGGTGAATGCCACGCTGGCGCCATCGGCGGCGAGCCGTTTGGCGATGGCGGCGCCGATCGAGCGCGAGCCGCCGGTGACGAAGGCGGTCTTGCCGGCCAGGGGAAGAGTACGGGTGGTAATCGGGTGGTTCATGTAGCGCTCCGTTGAATGTCTTTGCCGAGGGATTCGGTAGCGCTACTGTCGCCGTTTTCATCTCGATTGATTAGTGGGCAAATATTTGAATTATTTTCAATCAATCGTTTAATATGGTCGGATGGAGACCCTCGCCAACCTCGAATCGTTCGTCCGCAGCGCGCAGGGCGGCAGCTTTTCGGCCGCCGCGCGCCGCCTTGCCCTCACCCGGCGGCAGTCAGCCGGAACGTCGCCATGCTCGAGCGCAACCTGGGCGTGCGGCTGTTCCAGCGCTCGACGCGCAAGCTGACGCTGACCGAGGCGGGTGAAACCTTCCTGGCGGCGATCGGCGACAACCTGGCGTCGTTGCAGAACGCGATCGAGGCGGTGGCGACGGACGAAGGCTCGCCGGGCGGCGTCCTCAAGATCAGCGTTTCCCCTTCCCTCGGAATCGACTGGCTGCTGCCGCTGCTGCCCGCCTTCCTGCGGCGTTACCCGCGCATCCGCCCCGAGTGGCATTTCGAGAACCGTCCAGTCGACCTGATCGCCGAAGGCTATGACGCCGCGATCGGCGGCGGCTTCGAGCTCGCTCCCGCCGTCGTCGCCCGGCCACTGGCGCCGGCGCACGTCATCGCCGTCGCCTCTCCCGCCTACCTGGCAGGGCGCATGCCGCCGCTCGACCCGTCGGGTTTGCTGGAGCACGATTGCATCGTCATGCGTTCGCTGGCGTCCGGCCGCATCCGTACCTGGAATATGCGCAACGCCCAGGGCGACGAGGTCGCCGCATTGACGCGGGAGACGATCGTCGTCAACGATCCGGCTGCCGTCAGGGAGTGCGCACGCCTGGGCCTGGGCGTGGCCATGCTGGCCGTGCCCGATGTGCTGTCGTCGCTGGAGTCGGGTGAATTGGTCAGGGTATTGCCGCACTGGTGGGCGGATGCGGGGGCGATCTCGCTCTACTATGCGAGACGCGAGCTGTTGCCGGGCAAGACACGCGCCTTCGTCGACTTCGTGGTCGAGGCGTTCGGCGCCGAAGAGTATGCCCGGCGCTTCGCCGGCAGCCTGGAGCCGGGCGGGCGAATCACGGGGCCAGCCTGAGCATCCCGTCGCTGGACGGGCGTCAGGCGTCGGGCATGCCCCGATAGTCCGGAGGCACGGCCATTCCCGGCCAATGGCGGTCGTCCTTGACCAGGCCGTGACACATGCTCGTCGAGACCATGCCGCTGGCCAGGTCGCGGCAAGCCCAGATGACGGTGCCGCGGTGGTTGAAGTTGTCCCAGGCGGCGCCGACGACCGCCAGCGGCGCGGCAGCGCCTGGCGCCGGGAATGCGGCGCCCGCCGTGGACCGCGTTTCTCGCTCCGCGCTGCCGCACGCAGACAATACGCCGCACAGGGCGAGCAGCACAAATCGTGGAACCAGTCGACGCGACATGCATTCTCCTTTTCGATGTATTCACGCGCCCGCCGGGGCGAACCTGCAGATCATCGCCCTGCGCGCACGTCGTCCCTATTCCCGTAGCAATTCCTTACAAATCCGCCTGCGACGGCAGCCTGGCGCGGGAATACCGTGACCATGGCCCGGGCCACGGTCACGGCGCCCATCGCTCGGGTGGCCACCATGGCGGACATGGCGGACATGGCGGCCATCACCACAGGGGCCAGGGCCGTGATCATCCGCGCCGCTGAGTAAATGGCACCACGCTAAATGGCACCACGCGGTTCAGGAAGGTTCTCCGTACCCGCCCCCGCCCGGCGTCTCGATCACGAACACGTCGCCCACGGCCATATCGGTCTTGCCGATATGGCCCAGCTGTTCGACCCGGCCGTCGGCACGCTCCACGCGATTGCGACCGCGCTGCGCATCCTGTCCACCGGCCATGCCGAACGGCGCGTGGATGCGGTTATTCGACAGGATCGCCGCCGTCATCGGTTCCAGGAAGCGCACCTTGCGCACGCCGCCATTGCCGCCATGCCAGCGCCCGGCGCCGCCCGATCCTCGCCGGATCTCGTAACTCTCGAGCCGCACCGGGAAGCGGAATTCCAGGATCTCGGGATCGGTCAGCCGCGAGTTGGTCATATTCGTCTGCACGACGTCGGTCCCGTCAAACCCTTCGCCCGCGCCCGAGCCGCCCGAGATGGTCTCGTAGTACTGGTAGCGCGCGTTGCCGAAGGTGAAGTTGTTCATCGTCCCCTGCGCCGCCGCCATCACGCCCAGCGCGCCATACAGGGCGTTGGTGATGCAGGTCGAGGTCTCGACGTTACCCGACACCACCGAGGCCGGGTAATGCGGGTTGAGCATCGAGCCGGGCGGGATAATGACCTTCAACGGTTTCAGGCAACCGGCGTTCAGCGGAATCTCGTCGTCCACCAGCGTACGGAACACGTACAGCACCGCCGCCATGCACACGCTCGACGGCGCATTGAAATTGTTCGGCAGCTGGCCCGACGTGCCCGTGAAATCGACTTCCGCGCTGCGCGTGGCCCCGTCGACGCGGATGGCGACGTCGATGTGGGCGCCGTTATCGAGCTCGTAGTGAAAGCTGCCGTCCCTGAGCGCCGGGATCACGCGCCGCACGGCCTCCTCGGCGTTGTCCTGCACGTGGCCCATATAGGCGCGCACGACGTCCAGGCCGAAATGCGCCACCATCTTGCGCAGCTCCTCGACGCCCTTCTGGTTGGCGGCCACCTGGGCGCGCAGGTCGGCCATGTTCTGGTCGGGATTCCTGGCCGGGTAGCGCGCGCCTTGCAGCATGGCGCGTGCTTGCGCTTCGCGCAGGATGCCGTCCGCGCCGTCGACCAGCTTGAAATTGTCGATCAACACGCCTTCCTGCTCGATGTGATCCGAATCCGGCGGCATCGAACCCGGCGTGGTGCCGCCGATATCGGCGTGGTGGCCGCGCGAGCCGACGTAGAACAGGATGTCCCGTCCCGCTTCGTCGAACACCGGCGAGATGACGGTCACGTCCGGCAAATGCGTGCCGCCGTTGTACGGATCGTTGAGCACATAGACGTCGCCCGAACGCATGCGGCCGGCGTTTTCGCGCATGACGGTCTTGATGCTTTCGCCCATCGAGCCCAGGTGCACCGGCATGTGCGGCGCGTTCGCGACCAGGTTGCCGTCATGGTCGAAGATCGCGCAGCTGAAGTCCAGGCGTTCCTTGATGTTGACGGAATAGGCCGTGTTCTGGAGCCGCAGTCCCATCTGCTCGGCAATCGACATGAACAGGTTGTTGAAGATCTCGAGCATCACCGGATCGGCCGTGGTGCCGATCGCGCGCCGTTCCGGCAGCGCTTCCACGCGCTGCAGCACCAGGTGATTGGTGCCTGTGACCTGCGCCTGCCAGCCCGGCTCCACGACCGTGGTCGCATTGTCCTCGGCGATGATGGCCGGACCGCACACCACGTGTCCAGGCTGCAGGGTGCGGCGCGCGTAGATGCCCGTCCGATGCCACCGCGCGCCGCTGAACATGCGCACGGTTTCCCGAGGCGCCGGAACAGCCTCCTGCGTCGGCGCGCTCGCCTGCTGCTCGGGCGGCGTATCGGACTGGCCGATCGCTTCCACCGACACGGCTTCGACGATCAGCGCGCGCGACGGCATCAGGAACGAGTACCGACGCTTGTACGCCTGCTCGAACTGCGCCTGCATCGAGGCCATATCGCCGAACTGCACGACCAGCGCCGAATCGGTGCCCTCGTAACGCAGGTGGACGCGCTCGACCAGCACGATGCGCCCATGCTCCACACCTTGCTGCAGCAACTGGCCGCGCGCCGCCTCGCCCAGCGCCGACAGGCGCGTGGCCAGCGCATCGAGCGCCGCATCCGACAGCTTTTCTTCCACCGCCTGCTCGCGCATCGCGGTCTGGTCGGCCAGGCCCATGCCATAGGCCGACAGCACGCTGGCCAGCGAGTGGATGAAGACCGTCTTCATGCCCAGCGCGTCGGCCACCAGGCAGGCGTGCTGGCCACCCGCGCCGCCAAAGCTGGTGAGCGCGTAGTCGGTCACGTCGTGGCCGCGCTGCACCGAGATCTGCTTGATCGCATTGGCCATATTGCCCACGGCGATCTGGATGAAGCCTTCGGCCACCGCCTCCGGGGCCGGCCGCTCCCCTAGCGCGGCGCCGATCCGGTCGGCCATCTCGCCGAAGCGCGCGCGCACTGCGGCGGCGTCCAGCGTTTCGTCGCCGCGCGGCCCGAACAGGCGCGGGAAGTAATCCGGCTGCACCTTACCGAGCATCACGTTGCAGTCGGTGACCGCGAGCGGTCCGCCGCGGCGGTAGCTGGCCGGGCCCGGGTTGGCGCCGGCGCTGTCCGGCCCCACGCGATAGCGGCTGCCATCGAAATGCAGGATCGAGCCGCCGCCGGCGGCCACCGTATGGATGCTCATCATCGGCGCGCGCATGCGCACGCCGGCGACCTGGGTCTCGAACACGCGTTCGAACTCCCCCGAGAAGTGCGAGACGTCGGTCGAAGTGCCGCCCATGTCAAAGCCGATCACGCGCTCGAAGCCGGCCAGGCGGCTAGCGCGCACCATGCCGACGATGCCGCCCGCCGGGCCGGAGAGAATGCTGTCCTTGCCCTGGAAGGCGCGCGCATCGGTCAGGCCGCCGTTGGACTGCATGAACTGCAGGTTCACGCCCGGCAGCTCGCCCGCCACCTGGTCGACATAGCGGCGCAGGATCGGCGACAGGTAGGCGTCGACCACGGTGGTGTCGCCACGCGCGACCAGCTTCATCATCGGGCTCACCTCGTGCGAGCTCGATACCTGCGTGAACCCGATCTCGCGCGCGATGCGCGCCACCGCGGCCTCGTGCGCCGTGTGGCGGTAGCCGTGCATGAAAACGATCGCCAGCGAGCGCAGGCCGGCATCGAAAGCCTGTTGCAGGCTGGCCCGGGCCGAAGCCTCGTCCAGCGGCTGCACGACGTCGCCATGGGCGCCCATGCGCTCGTCGATCTCGATCACCTGTGCATACAGCAGCTCGGGCAGCACGATGTGGCGGTCGAACAGGCGCGGCCGGTTCTGGTAGGCGATGCGCAACGCGTCGCAGAAACCCCGCGTGATCGCGAGCGCGGTCGGCTCGCCCTTACGCTCGAGCAGCGCATTGGTGGCCACCGTGGTGCCCATCTTCACGGCTTCGACACTGGCCGCCGGCAGCGGCTCACCAGGAGCGACGCCCAGCAGGTGGCGGATGCCGGCCACGGCCGCATCGCGGTACTGTTCCGGATTCTCCGACAGCAGCTTGTGCGTGACGAGTTGTCCATCCGGGCGCCGCGCCACGATATCGGTGAAGGTGCCGCCTCGGTCGATCCAGAACTGCCAATCCATGCCCTGCTCCTCTTGTCGCGCGTGAAGCGCCTATTGTAGATCGGACGGCGCGACAACGTTGGCGGAAATGCACGACAATGGGCCCTGCCCCTCACGATCAGACACGAGCATGGAACGACATCTTTACACGGTCGCGCAACTGCGCGCCATCGAACAAGCGGCCTGCGCCAACCTGGCGCCGGGCACCCTGATGCAGCGCGCCGGCAGGGCCGCCGCGGATTATGCGCTCGAACTGCTGGGCGACCGGCGCGACCGGCCGGTGCTGGTGCTGGCCGGACCCGGCAACAATGGCGGCGATGCGCTCGAAGCCGCGGCCAACCTGGCCGAGGCCGGCGTCGACGCGACCGTCCTGCATTTGCCGGGCCGGCGCGACGCCTCGGCCGAGACGGCGGCCGCCTACGAGCGCGCCCGCGCCGGCTCGGTCGGCTGGATCGACATGCTGCCGCCCGGCGCCGAATGGGGCCTCGTCATCGACGGCCTGTTCGGCATCGGGCTGGAGCGGCCGGTCGACGGCGACTATCGTGAAGTGGTGGTCGGTCTCGATTCGATCCACTGCCCGATCCTGGCGCTCGACGTGCCGAGCGGCCTGGACGCCGAGACCGGCGCCGTGATCGGCCCGGACGGCATCGCGGTGCGCGCCACGCACACGATCACGTTCCTGGGCGATAAGCCGGGCCTGCACACCGCCGATGGCCGCGACCATGCCGGCGAGGTCAGGTTGGACATGCTCGGCGTCGGCATCGGGACGCTGCCGCGTGCTACGGCGCAACTGAACGGCCTGCCGCTGTTCGCCGGCCGATTCACCGCGCGGCGCCACAACACCCATAAAGGCAGCTTCGGCGACGTCGTCATCGTCGGCGGCGCCCACGGCATGGCCGGCGCGCCGGTGCTGGCCGCGCGCGGCGCGCTGTACGCTGGCGCCGGCCGTGTCTACATCGCCGCGCTGAACACGCCGCCCGGCTACGACAGCAGCCAGCCCGAAATCATGTTCCGCGCCGCCGACGATGTCGATTTCTTCGGCCGCACCCTGGTGATCGGCCCCGGCATGGGCGACTCGGCCAATGCGATCCGCCTGCTGGCCAAGGCGCTCGACAGCGACAGCCCGCTGGTGACCGACGCCGACGCATTGAACCTGATCGGCGCCAGCCCCGACTTGCAATCGCGCCTGGCGCAGCGCACCGCGCCGGCGGTATTGACGCCGCATCCGCTCGAAGGCGCGCGCCTGCTGGGAATGACGGCGGCGGTCGTGCAGTCCGACCGCCTGGAAGCCGCGCGCGAAATGGCGCTGCGGACCAATTCAACGGTGATCCTGAAGGGCTCTGGCACGGTGATCGCGCGGCCGGACGGTGAAGTGCTGGTCAACCCGACGGGCAATGCCGGCCTGGCCACGGCGGGCAGCGGCGACGTACTGGCGGGAATCTGCGGCGCCCTGCTGGCGCAAGGGTGGACCGGATGGGAGGCGGCCGCGGCTGCGACCTGGATCCATGGCGCGGCGGCCGATGCGCTGGTGGACGAAGGGGTCGGCCCGATCGGCATGACCGCGGGCGAGCTGCCGGCGGCCGTGCGCAAGGTGTTGAACCGGCTGGTGCGGGATGCAGCCAGCCGTTGAAGGTGTTATTCCACCAGGCGGCCGGCCGCGATCGTGATCGTACGGCCGCAGCGCGCCGCCATGCCGGGGTCGTGCGTCACCAGCACCAGGGTCGAGCCGCGTTCACGGTTGAGTTCGAACATCAGCTGGATGACGGACTCGCCGGTGGCCGCGTCGAGGCTGCCGGTCGGTTCGTCGGCGAACAGCAGCGGCGGTTCGGTGACGAAGGCGCGCGCCAGCGCGACGCGCTGCTGCTCACCACCGGAAAGGAATTTGGGATAGTGCTTCAGGCGGCTGGACAGCCCGACCCGGCCCAGCATCTCGGTGGCCTTCTCGCGCGCCCCGGCGTCGCCGCGCAGTTCGAGCGGCAGCATCACGTTCTCGAGCGCGGTCAGATGCGCCAGCAGCTGGAACGACTGGAACACGAAACCCAGCTTGGCCTTGCGGAAGGCCGCGCGGCCGTCCTCATCGAGGGCGAAGATGTCGGCGCCATCGAGCAGAACGGTGCCGGACGACGGCGTATCGAGGCCGGCAAGCAGGCCGAGCAGGGTCGACTTGCCCGAGCCGGATGCGCCCACCAACGCGAGCGTCTCGGCCGGTTGCACGGTAAAATCGATGTTTTGCAGGATGGTGAGCTCGCCGCTGGCGTCGGCCACCTTCTTCGACAAAGCGCTTACCTGGATCGCGGGCGGACGGCCTGCATGTACGCCGGCGTCGCTGACGCCGTTCTTGAATGCCTCGGGATAATCACGCATGCTAGCTTTTCTTAAAAATTTGACTGTCGTCGCATTTCTCACCTTGGCCGCGACGGCGAGCGCCTATTCTGCACCAAAAACCGTGCTCGTGGTGGGTGACAGCCTGTCGGCCGAGTACGGCATCGCGCGCGGCGCGGGCTGGGTGGCACTGCTGGAGCAAAAACTCAAATCCGAGAAAATCGAGGCGAAGGTGGTCAACGCCAGCATCAGTGGCGAGACCACCAGCGGCGGCCGCGCGCGCCTCCCGGCCCTGATCAAGCAGCATCGTCCCGACGTCGTCGTCATCGAACTGGGCGCCAACGACGGCCTGCGCGGCCTGCCCGTGCCTTCCGCCGAAGCCAATCTGCGCGCCATGATCGCCATGGCGCACGATACCAAGGCGCGCGTGCTGCTGGTCGGCATGCGCATGCCGCCGAATTATGGACGTGCATACACCGAACGTTTCTTCAATATGTTCGAGACGGTGTCCAAATCCACCAAGTCGCCGCTGGTGCCGTTCATGCTCGAAGGGGTGGCCGACAAGCCGGGCCTGTTCCAGCAAGACCGCCTGCATCCGACGGCGCAAGCGCATCCGATCATCCTCAATAACATCTGGCCGCAGTTCGCGGCTCTCATCAAAAAGTAAGTTTCAATGAGCATGAAGTATCCGGAAGTCCTGGGGTTCGACGCCCTGCTGGCGCAGCTCGACACCTTCGATGCGATCATCGACGCGCGCAGCGAGGCCGAGTACGCCCTCGACCACATTCCCGGCGCAATCAACTGCCCCGTCCTGAACGACGAGGAGCGGATCCGCGTCGGTACGCTGTACAAGCAGACCGGCGCCTTCGAAGCCAAGAAGGTCGGCGCGCCGATCGTCGCCCACAATATCGCGCGCCACATCGAAACCCTGTTCGCCGACAAGCCGCGCGACTGGCGTGCGCTGGTGTACTGCTGGCGCGGCGGCAACCGCAGCGGCGCCATGGTGCACGTCCTGGCGCGCATCGGCTGGCCGGTGGCGCAGCTCGAAGGCGGCTACAAGACGTATCGGGCGCACGTGAGCGCGGCGCTGGAGCATCCTCCGGAACTGAATTTCCGCGTCATTTGCGGCACCACCGGCAGCGGCAAGAGCCGCTTGCTGGAAACGCTCGATGGCATCGGCGCCCAAGTGCTCGATCTCGAGAAGCTTGCCGCCCACCGCGGTTCGGTGCTGGGCCACCTGCCGAACGAACCGCAACCGACGCAGAAGATGTTCGAAAGCCTGGTATGGGACACGCTGCGCCGCTTCGATCCCGAACAGCCCGTGTTCGTCGAATCCGAGAGCAAGAAGGTCGGCAACCTGCGCGTGCCGGGCGCCGTCATGGAGCGCATGCGCGCTTCGCCGTGCATCGCGGTCAGGCTGTCGCGCCCGAACCGCGTGCGGCTCCTGATGGAGGACTACGAGCACTTCTGCGCCGATCCGTCGGCGCTCAATGCCCAGCTGGACCACCTCGTTCAGCTGCACGGCCGCGCGCAAATCGACGCCTGGCAGGCGATGGCCAATGGCGGAGAAATGGCGGAACTGGTCGACCAGTTGCTGGTGCGGCACTACGATCCGGCCTACCTGCGCTCGATCGACCGCAACTTCGTGCGCTATCCGCAGGCCGAGGCGCTCGAACTGGACGACATCGGGCAGGACGACTTCCTGTCTGCCGCGCGTCGGCTCCACCCGTAGCGACCGACAGAAAGCAAAAAGCCCGGCTGCGCGAGCAGCCGGGCTTTTTGTCGTCCAACGATCGGCTTACTGACCGTCGGTATTCGTGCCCAGCTCAGTGGGCTTGACGTTGATCTTCACCTTGGCCTTGGCCTTCAGCGCCTCGACGTAGTCATACATCTGCTGCTGGCCCACCAGGTTGCCGATCTGGTCGGATTCCTGCTTGCGGCGCGCCGTATCCGGCTGGGCCGGCTGCGACACCTTGCCGATGCGGTACACGCCATAGCCCTGGCCCGGCACCTCGACGCCGACATAGGCCGGCAGCTTGGTCACGTCGGCCTTCAGCACCGCGATCGCGGCGGTCTGGTTGATGGCCGGCTCCTTGGTGCGCGACACGCTCACTGGCGCGCCGAAACCGGTGGCGTCGCCCGAGGCCTTGGCGGCGTTCAGTTTCGCTTCGCCGGCGGCGCGCGCCAGGCGGGGCGCTTCTTCCAGGGTCACGCGCTGGCGGATCTGCGCATCGACTTCGGCCAGCGGACGCTTGGTCGCCGGACGGAACTCGACCACGCGGCCCGAGACCAGCACGCTCGGCGCGACTTCGACGGCTTCGGTGTTGCGCTTGTTCTTGATCGCTTCGTTGCTGAACAGCGCGGTCAGGAACTTGGCGTTGTTGATCGGCGAGTCGCCCAGCGCCGGGTTCGGCGTGCGGGTCAGGTTGTCGGCGGTCTGGATCTGCAGCTTGAGCTTGTCCGCGACCGGCTTCAGGCTTTCGGACTGGTCATACGCGGTCTCGCTGAACACGCCAGCCAGCTCGGTGTACTTGGCCGACATCTTCTGCTTCTTGAGATCGGCGGCGATGTCGCTCTTCGCATCGTCCAGCGAACGCTGCGTCGACGGCTTGACCGCGGTGACCTTGACGATGTGCCAGCCAAATTCCGACTGCACCAGGCCGCTCGTCTCGCCCTCTTTCAGCGCGTAGATCGCGTCCTCGACCGACTTCACGAACAGGCCCTTCTCGACCACGCCCAGGTCGCCGCCCGACTGGGCCGAGCCCGGATCCTGCGAGTTGGCCTTGGCGATCGCGGCGAAGTTGTCCGGATTGGCGCGCACCTCGGCCAGTACGGCCTCGGCTTTCTTCTTGGCGGCGGCTTGGGTTGCGGCGTCGGCATCGCGCGACACCGTGATCAGGATATGGCTCGCGCTGCGCTGCTCCGGCGTGGTGTAGTTCTTGAGGTTCTTGTTGTAGAAGTCGGTGACTTCGGCGTCGGTGACCTGCACCTGGTTCTCGACGGTCGACGCATCGAACACGACGTATTCGGCCTTCACCTGCTCCGGGATCTGGAACAGTTGCGCGTTCTTGTCGTAATAGGACTTGACCATCTCGTCGGTGACCTTCACCTGCGGCAGATAGGTCGACAGCGGGAACAGCACTTCCTGCACTTCACGTTCCTGGTCGTTGATGTCCGACAGGCGGTTGGCCACGGTGCGTGGCGCGAAGGCGGTTGCCTGGATCGAACCCGACAGCTGCTGCACGGTCAGGTCGCGGCGCAGGCGCTGGTCGAACATCTCGGGCGTCATGCCCTGTGCGGCCAGCGCGGCCTTGTAGGCTTCCATGTCGAAGCCACCGTCCGGCAGGCGGAACTGCTGGATGTCCATGATGGTCTTCTGCAGGGTCGCATCGCTCACGGTCATGTGCGCACGGTTGATCTCGGCGTTGATGGCGCGCTCGGCCACCAGGTTGTTCAGGATCGCCTGCTTGGCTTCCGGGGTTTCGAACAGCTTCTGGTCGAACTGCGCGCCCATCATCTGGCGCGCCTGGTCGATCTGGCGGCGCTGCGCGTCTTCCCATTCCTGCTGGGTGATCTTCTGGCCATCGACGGTGGCGACACCGGCGCCGCCGTCATTGCTCTGGTAACTTTCCATCCCCACGAACACGAACGAGGGAACGATCAAGAGCAGCAGGATCCCGTACATCCAGCGCTTGTGGGTCCGAATAAATTCAAACATGGTCAGCCATTCAAGGTTGAGAATGCATTATGAGCCGATCCCGGTAGGTGGGAGTCGCTCCTGGCGCGCCTGGCAAGCGTGGGCTGCGTTGCTCACGCGTGCCATGCATCGCCATGAGCTTCCCCCTACTGGGATCGGCTCACGCAAAGTTAAAAAAAAAGGCGAACTCGCGTTCGCCTCTTCTCGTTTCGAGGCGGCTCTTTTCTGAGCTGCCCCTGTCTTACTGAATTCTGGCGGAGCGGACGGGGCTCGAACCCGCGACCCCCGGCGTGACAGGCCGGTATTCTAACCAACTGAACTACCGCTCCAGACTTTCGTCATCGCGTTTATTTGGTGGCGGAGCGGACGGGGCTCGAACCCGCGACCCCCGGCGTGACAGGCCGGTATTCTAACCAACTGAACTACCGCTCCAGCAAATAAACGCTACAACAAGCATCAGGACGGATACGACATTATCCTGCTGCTTTCTACGCTTGTCATCGCGAAGAAGGCATTAGTTTACAGCATCTTTCAGCGCTTTACCAGCCTTAAATTTCGGAACCTTCGCAGCCTTGATCTTGATGGGTTCCTTGGTGCGTGGATCGCGGCCGGTACGCGCTGCGCGCTCGCCCACGGTGAAGGTGCCGAAGCCGACCAGGGTGACGCTGTCGTTCTTCTTCAGGCTTTCGGTGACCGCTTCGATCATGGCGTCGAGTGCACGCGTCGCCGAGGCCTTCGTAATGTCCGCGGACTTCGCGATTTCTTCGATCAGTTCTGTCTTGTTCACTCGTTTCCTCGTTTTCGTTCGTGACGCACACCGCGCCATTGCTGCAAAAGTGCAAGCGCATATTAAACAAGGGCAACATAGGGATGTCAAGCGAGCATGATCGAAGGAAGCTTCGATCGTTTTCGAAAGCGCTGTCATCGTTATCTGTTGATGACCTTTCCGGCGCTTTCATTGCGCGCTCCCGATCGATGACGACCGGGGTTGGAGCGCGGGTCAGCTCAGCAGTTCAATGCTCATCCATATCGAACGGGTACAGCGCCTTTTCCGAAAGCGCCCGTCAATACAAGCGGTACGGGCAAAAAAACAGGCGCCGCATGGGCGCCTGTTTTCACGACTACCAACCGGACCTAGTGCTTGACCACTTCGCTCTGCCCCTCGCTCGGGGCCGGCGCCACGGCGACCGCAGGCACGTCAGCCAGGGCTTCCGGCTGGCGCTCCAGCGCGACTTCAAGCACCTTCTCGATCCAGCGCACCGGCACGATCTCGAGCTTGTTCTTGACGTTGTCCGGGATCTCGGCCAGGTCCTTCACGTTCTGCTCGGGGATCAGCACCGTCTTGATGCCGCCGCGATGCGCCGCCAGCAGCTTCTCTTTCAGGCCGCCGATCGGCAGCACTTCGCCGCGCAGCGTGATCTCGCCCGTCATCGCCACGTCGGCGCGCACCGGGATGCCGGTGAAGGCCGAGACCAGCGCGGTCGTCATGCCGATGCCGGCGGACGGACCGTCCTTCGGCGTCGCGCCTTCCGGCACGTGGATGTGGATGTCGGTCTTCTCGAACACTTCGTTCTTGATGCCGAAGCGCTGCGCGCGCGAACGCACCACGGTGCGGGCGGCCTCGATCGACTCCTTCATCACGTCGCCCAGCGTACCGGTGCGGATGATGGCGCCCTTGCCCGGAACGTTGACGGCTTCGATGGTCAACAGGTCGCCGCCCACCTCGGTCCAGGCCAGGCCGACCACCTGGCCAATCTGGTTGTCCTTCTCGGCCACGCCGAAGTCGTAACGACGCACGCCCAGGAATTTATCCAGGTTCTTGGCATTGACGATCACACGCTTCTCGGCCGCGGCCGAACCTTTTTTCAGCAGCAGCATCTTGACCACCTTGCGGCAGATCTTCGACACTTCGCGCTCGAGCGAACGCACGCCGGCTTCACGGGTGTAGTAGCGGATGATGTCGCGGATCGCCGACTCTTCGACCTTGATCTCGTCTTCCCTCAGGCCGTTGTTCTTCATCTGCTTCGGCAGCAGGTAGCGCTGCGCGATCGAGGTCTTCTCGTCTTCGGTGTAACCCGACAGGCGGATGACTTCCATCCGGTCCAGCAGCGCCGGCGGGATGTTGAACGAGTTCGAGGTCGCCACGAACATCACGTCCGACAGGTCGAAGTCGACTTCCAGGTAGTGGTCCGAGAACGTGTGGTTCTGCTCCGGGTCCAGCACCTCGAGCAGGGCCGACGACGGGTCGCCGCGGAAGTCCGCGCCCATCTTGTCGATCTCGTCGAGCAGGAACAGCGGATTACGCACGCCGACCTTGGCCAGCGACTGCAGCACCTTGCCCGGCATCGAGCCGATATAGGTGCGGCGGTGGCCGCGAATCTCGGCTTCGTCGCGCACGCCGCCCAGCGCCATGCGCACGAACTTGCGGTTCGTGGCGCGGGCGATCGACTGGCCCAAGGACGTCTTGCCGACACCAGGAGGACCGACGAAGCACAGGATCGGGGCCTTCAGCTTGTCGACGCGCTGCTGCACCGCGAGGTATTCCAGGATGCGTTCCTTGATCTTGTCGAGGCCGTAGTGATCCTGCTCAAGCACGTTCTGGGCGTTCTGGAGATCGGCGGTGACTTTCGATTTCTTCTTCCATGGCAGCGACACCAGGGTGTCGATGTAATTGCGCACCACGGTGGCTTCGGCCGACATCGGCGACATCAGCTTGAGCTTGCGGATCTCGGCCTGGGCTTTTTCCATGGCTTCCTTCGGCATCTTGGCTGCGATAACTTTCTTCTCGAGCTCCTCGATGTCGGCGCCCTCTTCGCCTTCGCCCAGTTCCTTCTGGATCGCCTTGACCTGTTCGTTCAGGTAGTACTCGCGCTGCGATTTCTCCATCTGGCGCTTGACGCGGCCGCGGATGCGCTTTTCGACCTGCAGGATGTCCAGTTCGCCTTCCAGCTGGCCGAGCAGATGCTCCAGGCGCTTGGCGACGTTGAAGATCTCCAGGATCACCTGCTTTTGCTCGAGCTTGAGCGGCAGGTGGGCGGCGACGGTATCGGCCAGGCGGCCGGCGTCGTCGATGCCGGCCAGCGAAGCCAGGATCTCGGGCGGAATCTTTTTATTGAGTTTGACGTACTGGTCGAATTGCTGGACGATCGCACGGCGCATCGCTTCGACTTCGGAATCGTCGCCGATTTCCGAATTCAGCGGCGTGAGGTCGGCCACGAAATGGGTGTCGCCATCGGTAATATTATCGATGCGCGCGCGCTGGGAACCTTCCACCAGCACCTTTACGGTGCCGTCCGGGAGTTTCAGCATTTGCAGAATATTGGCCACGCAGCCGATCTCGTAGATGTCTGCGGCGGAGGGTTCGTCCTTGGCGGCGGCCTTCTGGGCAGCCAGCATGATACTCTTGCCCTGCTCCATCGCGGCTTCAAGCGCCTTGATGGATTTTGGACGGCCGACGAACAGAGGTATCACCATATGCGGGAACACAACCACATCGCGCAACGGCAGAAGTGGCAGCGTCGTTTGCTCGGTTAATTTCGAAGTTGTCATGGCATACCTTATAGAAAGCGTGTTGCTGAACTTGGGCGCTGGGCAGTGAAAACACAAGGGCCACCCAGCAAAAATATTTTCTACAAGTAAAAAAGTTTCAACTTGCCGAAGAATATAGCCGTTCCAATAAAAGACCGATTCTAAATAGAAAAAGCCACCGCGCGGCGCACCGCGAGTGGCTTTTCGATTGAAGCCGAAGTCTTTTATTGAGATTGATTGTACCTAGTTGAGTCCGCACGGCAAGCCTTTTGTGGCGTGCGTGCGGGCTTTTTTCAATTCTCTCCGGATGCCTTCGCGGTTTCGCTATAAATCAGCAAAGGTTTAGCGCCATTCGTGATCGTATTTTCATCGATGACGACTTTCACGACGTTTTGCTGGCTTGGCAATTCATACATCACATCCAGCAGCGCGTGCTCGAGAATCGAACGCAGGCCGCGGGCGCCGGTCTTGCGCGCCAGCGCCTTCTTGGCGATCGCATGCAGGGCGGCGGGACGGATTTCCAACTCGGCGCCTTCCATCTCGAGCAGCTTCGAATACTGCTTGATCAGCGCATTCTTCGGCTCGACCAGGATCTGGATCAGCGCTTCTTCGGTCAGCTCGGAGAGGGCAGCCACCACCGGCAGGCGGCCGACAAGCTCGGGGATCAGGCCGAACTTGATCAAATCCTCCGGCTCGGCTTCGAGCAGGATCTCGGCGTTGTAGCCGTCGTCCAGGCTCTTGACCGTGGCGCCGAAACCGATGCCGCTCTTGACCGAGCGGTTCTGGATTACCTTGGCCAGGCCGTCGAAGGCGCCGCCGCAGATGAACATGATGTTGGTCGTGTCGATCTGCACGAAGTCCTGGTTCGGATGCTTGCGGCCACCTTGTGGCGGCACCGACGCCATCGTACCTTCGATCAGTTTCAGCAGCGCCTGCTGCACGCCTTCGCCCGAGACGTCGCGGGTGATCGATGGATTGTCGGACTTGCGCGAAATCTTGTCGATCTCGTCGATGTAGACGATGCCGCGCTGCGCCTTTTCCACCTCATAGTTGCAGCTCTGCAGCAACTTCTGGATGATGTTCTCGACGTCTTCGCCGACATAGCCGGCTTCGGTCAGGGTGGTCGCGTCGGCGATCACGAAGGGAACGTTGAGCATGCGCGCCAGGGTCTGGGCCAGCAGGGTCTTGCCGGAGCCGGTGGGGCCCACGAGCAGAATATTGCTCTTGGCCAGTTCGACTTCGTCTTTCTTGCCCAGGTGCTTGAGGCGCTTGTAATGGTTGTACACGGCCACCGACAGGATACGCTTGGCCGTTTGCTGGCCAATCACGTACTGGTCGAGCAGTTCGGTGATTTCGTGTGGCGTCGGCAGGTCGGACTTGGCGCCCGCCACCGTTTCGACGTTCGACGTTTCATCGCGGATGATGTCGTTGCACAGGTCGATGCATTCATCGCAGATGAACACCGACGGTCCCGCGATCAGCTTCTTGACTTCGTGCTGGCTCTTTCCGCAGAACGAGCAGTACAGAAGTTTTTCGCCGCTGGAGGATTTTTTGTCTGACATGGGGGCAGGACTCTATTGAATTGCTGTGAATATAACGCTTATACGAGTATGCAACAAGTGCGAATGTGACATGCCCTGAAGGCAGCGCAACCTGTGCACCTACGAACATGCTACCCGAAATAAAAAACAAACGCCCGAACGTGATCGCGTCCGGGCGTTTTTTTCCAACACCTCTTTCGAGGTACGGGGCTGAAACCTACCCGCGGCTGGTCAGGACCTTGTCGATCATGCCATATTCGACGGATTCTTCCGCCGACATGAAGCGGTCGCGGTCGGTATCCTTGTGGATCTGCTCGATGCTCTGACCGGTGTTGTCGGCCATGATGCGCGCCAGGCGCTCGCGCAGGTACAAGATCTCCTTGGCCTGGATTTCGATATCCGATGCCATGCCCTGCGATCCGCCCGATGGCTGGTGAATCATGACGCGCGAGTTCGGCAGCGAGAAACGCTTGCCCTTGGCGCCGGCGGCCAGCAGGAAGGCGCCCATCGAGGCGGCCAGGCCGGTGCACAGCGTCGAGACGTCCGGCTTGATGAAGTTCATCGTGTCGAAGATCGCCAGGCCCGCCGAGACGGAGCCGCCCGGGGAATTAATGTAGAGCGAAATATCCTTGTCAGGATTTTCACTTTCCAGGAACAGCATCTGGGCGACGATCAGGTTCGCCATCTGGTCGTTGACAGGACCGACCAGGAAGATCACGCGCTCCTTCAAGAGGCGCGAATAGATGTCATAGGCGCGCTCGCCGCGGCCACTCTGTTCGATCACCATCGGCACCATGCCGAGTGCTTGTGTATCCAATGCCGGATTACGAATCATACCCGTCTCGTTCCTTATAAAGAGGCCATTGAAAAAAATGCCGGCCCTGGAGGCCGGCAAGTTCGATTCTTCAGGCCTGTGGGACGCTGCCCATCAGTTCATCGAAAGCGATGGTCTTGGTCGACACTTTCGCCTTGCCGAGTACATAGTTGACGACGTTTTCTTCCAATACAAGAGCTTCGACTTCACCCAGGCGACGACGGTCGCTGAAGTAGTACTTGAGCACTTCTTTCGGATCTTCGTAGCTTTGCGAGAAGTCTTCGATCTGGGCTTTCACCTGCTCCTGGGTAGCTTGCAGGTTGTTGTCGGCGACCAGTTGCGACAGGATCAGGCCCAGGCGCACGCGGCGCTCAGCCTTGTCCTTGAACATCTCGGCCGGGAATGGCAGCTTGGACACGTCCATGCCGCGCTGCGCCATGTCCTGGCGGGTCATTTCGGCCAGGCGTTCCGAATCCTGCTCGATCATGACTTGCGGCACGTCCAGTTCGGTCGACTTGACCAGGGCGTCCATCACGGCTTCCTTGTTACGTGCTTTGACACGCGCGCGCACTTCGCGTTCCAGGTTGACCTTGATGTCTTCGCGCATCTTGTCGATCGAGCCGTCTTCGATGCCCAGCGATTGGGCGAATTCGGCGTCGACTTCCGGCAGGTGCGCCCACTCCAGGGCTTTCAGGGTGATGGTGAACTCGGCGGTTTTACCTGCCACGTCCTTGCCATGGTAGTCTTCCGGGAAAGCCAGCGGGAAGGTCTTGCTCTCGCCAACTTTCAGGCCAACGGTCGCCGCTTCGAATTCCGGCAGCATGCGGCCTTCGCCCAGCACGAAGGCGTAGTCTTCCGCCTTGCCGCCAGCGAATTCGACGCCGTCCAGGGTGCCGACGAAGTCGACGGTGACGCGGTCGCCGTTGGCGGCCACGGCTTCGCCGCCGGTGCCGTGTTCGCCTGCTTCACCCTTGGTGTGGTAGTGCACGCGCTGCTTGCGCAGGATGTCGATGGTCTTGTCGATCTCGACGTCGCTGACGTCGGTGTTGACGGTCTCGACTTCGACGGCAGCCAGGTCGCCGATCACGACTTCCGGATACACTTCGAAGGTGGCGTCGAAGGACAGCGTGCCTTCTTCAGCGTCTTGCTTAGGCTCGATTTTCGGGAAACCGGCAACGCGCAGCTCGTTCTCGACGGCGGCTTCGTTGAAAGCGCGGCCGACCTTGTCGTTCAGCACGTCGGTTTCGATCTGGTAGCCGTACTGGGCAGCGACCATCTTCATCGGCACTTTGCCTGGACGGAAGCCCGGCGCGCGGGCCGTCTTGGCCTGCTGCTTCAGGCGCTTTTCGACTTCGGTACGGACGTCAGCGACCGGAAAAGAGATCGTCAAGCGACGCTCGAGTTTACCCAGGGTTTCGACTGCAGTTGCCATTGTAAAAATCGTCCAAAAAAATAATTATTCGTGGTGCGAGGAGGGGGACTCGAACCCCCACACCATTGCTGGCGTCAGGACCTAAACCTGGTGCGTCTACCAATTTCGCCATCCTCGCTCAGGATTGCATAATTGCCACAAAAACAAAGGACGACCGACAGTGAAACCGGCCGCCCTGCACTCCAATGTTTAGGGGCTACAACTTCAAACGATTATTTTACTGGAATTTCTGACACTATTGGGCATCATTTTTAGCGGTGCGGGGTATGGTGCGATGAATATTGCAGCTCATCCGTATATTGGACGCGTGGACGGGGAACCCGGACACCCTACCCCGCCCGCGCCAATCACGACTCCGGCTTCTTGACGCGGAAGCACATTGCATACAAGGCCGGCAAGAACAGCAAGGTCAACGCCGTCGCCACGATCAACCCGCCCATGATCGCCACCGCCATCGGCCCCCAGAACGTCGACCGGGAAAGCGGGATCATGGCCAGCGCCGCAGCAGCCGCCGTCAACAGGATCGGCCGGCAACGCCGCACCGCCGATTCCACGATCGCATCCCACGGATGACTGCCGTTCGCGATGTCATGCTCGATCTGGTCCACCAGGATCACCGAATTGCGGATGATCATCCCGAACAGCGCGATCACGCCAAGATTGGCGACGAAACCGAACGGCCGGTCCAGGATCAAGAGCGCCATCGCCGCTCCCGCCACGCCCAGGGGGCCGGTGAGGAACACCAGCAGCGAACGCGAGAAGCTGTGCAGCTGCAGCATCAGCAAGGTGAACGTGATGAACAGCACCAGCGGCACGTTGGCCATGATCGAGGCCTCGGCCTCGGCGCTGTCGGCCGCCGCGCCCTCCACCGTCACGCGGTAGCCGGCCGGCAGTCTGGCGCGGATGCCGGCCAGTTTGGCGTCGACCTGGTCGGTCACGGTCGGCCCCTGGATGCCCTCCACCACGTCGGATTGCACCATGATCGCCCACTCGCGGCCCTCGCGCCACACCACGCCCGGCTCCCACACGAACTGGACCCGCGCGACCTGGCCGATGGTGACGGCGCGCCCGCCGGCGGTCGGCACCAGCGCTTCCTGCAGGCGGGTGATGGTCGAACGCTCCTCGAACGGCTGGCGCACCACCATGTCGATCAGGCGGTTCGATTCGCGGAACTGGCCGATCGGGGTGCCGGTCAACGTCGTCTGCACCACGCGCCGCACGGCTTGCGAGGTCACGCCCAGCGCGCGCAGCTTGTCCTGGTCGAGGTCCAGGCGCAGCACCTTGACCGACTCATTCCAGTTGTCGTTCACGCCCAGCGTGTTCGGGTTGGCGGCCATCACTTCCTTGACCTGGTCGGCGATGGTGCGCACCACGCCGATGTCCGGGCCCAGCACCTGGAACTGCACCGGATACGGCACCGGCGGCCCGTTCGGCAGCAGCTTTACCCGGCCACGCACCTCGGGGAAGTCGGTCTTGAACACCTCGATGATCTTCATGCGCAGGCGTTCTCGCGCCTCGGTATCGACGGGCAGCACCACCAGTTGGGACACGTTCGACTGCGGGAATATCTGGTCCAGCGGCAGGTAGAAGCGCGGGCTGCCGGTGCCGACGTAGCTCGTCACGCTCTGCACGCCCTCCTGCTTGGCCAGGAAGGCCTCGAAGCGCTTCACGACGGCTTCGTTGGCGGCAAAGCTCGTGCCTTCGGGCGACCACAGCTCCACCATCAGCTCGGGGCGGCTCGAATCGGGGAAGAACTGCTTCTCGATGAAATTGAAGCCGAACACGCCCAGGGCGAAGACGCCCAGGCTCAGCGCGATCGTGGTTTTTCTCCACTCGACGCAGCGGTTCACCAGGCGCCGGAAGCGCTGGTAGCCGGGCGTGTCGAAGACGTCGTGATGGCTGCCCTCCCCGGTGGCATGCGGCTTCACCTTCAGCAGCAGGAAACCGATGTAGGGCGTAAACGTGACCGCCACCACCCACGAGATCAGCAGCGCCAGTCCGTTCACCGAGAACATCGTGAACGTGTATTCGCCGGCCGCCGATTCGGCCAGGCCGATCGGCAGGAAGCCCGCCGCCGTGATCAGGGTCCCGGTCAGCATCGGCATCGCGGTCGAGGTGTAGGCGAAGGTGGCCGCCTCGAAGCGGGACAAGCCTTCTTCCATCTTGCGCACCATCATCTCGACTGCGATGATGGCGTCGTCCACCAGCAGGCCGAGGGCGATGATCAGGGCGCCGAGCGAAATCTTGTGCAGCGAGATGTCCAGCATGCGCATGAACAGGAAGGTAATCGCCAGCACCAGCGGGATCGACAGCGCCACCACCAGGCCCGGATACACGTCCACCCGCCACCTCGGCTTGGTGTGCAGGCCCAGCGCCAGGAAGGACACGATCAGCACGATCACCACCGCCTCGATCAGCACCTTGACGAATTCGCCGACCGAGGCCGTCACCGCCTGCGGCTGGTCGGCCACCCGTTCGAGTTCGATGCCGACCGGGAGCTGGGAGCGGATGCGGTCCACCGTCTCGCTCAGGCCTTCGCCCATGGTGATGATGTTGCCGCCTTTTTGCATCGACACGCCCAGGCCGATGACTTCCTTGCCGTTGAAACGCATCTTGTCGGCCGGCGGATCCTGGTAGCCGCGCTTGACGGTCGCGAAGTCGCCCAGGCGGAAGGTGGTGCCGCCGGCGCGCAATTGCAGGTCTTCGATCTGGCCCAGCGTGCGCAGCGCGCCCGTGACCCGCACCTGCAGATTGTCGGTCCCCGTCACCAGCACCCCGCTCGCCTCGACCTGGTTCTGGGTCGCGATCTGGTTGACGATCTGCTCGAAAGGCACGCCCAGCTGGGCGAACTTCTTGCTCGAGAACTCGATATACACCTTCTCGCTCTGCACGCCGAACTGCTCGACCTTGGCCACCAGCGGCACGCGCAGCAGTTGCTGGCGCACGAAGTCGGCATAGTCGCGCATCTCGGCATAGGTGAAGCCGTCGCCGGACAGCGCGAAGATGGACCCGTAGGTGTCGCCGAATTCGTCGTTGAAGAACGGCCCGATCACGCCCTGCGGCAGGGTGCCCGCGATGTCGCCGATCTTCTTGCGCACCTGGTACCAGGCCGGCGAAGTCTCGGACGGCGGCGTCGATTCGCGCAGCTCGAGGATGATCGTGGTCTCGCCCGGCTTGGAAAAACTGCGGATCGTGTGGATATAGGGCGTCTCCTGGAGCTTGCGCTCCAGCGGGTCGGTCACCTGCTCGGCCATCTGCAGCGCGGTGGCGCCCGGCCAGACGGCGCGCACCACCATCGCGCGGAAGGTGAAGGGAGGATCCTCGTCCTGGCCCAGCTCGAAGTAACTGAGGATCCCGAACAGCATGCAGGCGGCGATCAGGAAACGCGTGAGGGGGATGTGCTCCAGCGCCCAGCGCGACAGATTGAAACCCTTCATTTGCCGACCTCGCCCGACACGATCGCTTCGGTGTCGGCGCGGCGCGAGACGTCGGCGGTGAGGATGCGCACCTTCTGGCCGTCGCGCAGCAGGTTGACGCCGGCGGTGACGACGTTCTGGCCGGCGGCCACCTGGCCCGTGACCAGCACGTCATTGCGCACCTGGCCGACCACCTGCACCGGCACCAGCTTGACAGCGCCGTTCTCGACGATCCAGACCGAGCTGGCGCCCTTGTGCTGCACCAGCGCGGTCAGGGGCAGGCGCAGGCCGGCCGCGCCATTGCCGCCCGTGGCGAGTTCGACCGTCGCCGTCATGCCCAGGCGGACTTCGGCGTTCTCGGGAATGGCCACCTTGACCGTATAGGTGCGGGTGGCCGGATCGGCCACCGGCGACACTTCGCGGATCTTGCCGCGGATCGCTACCGCCTCGTTGGCCCACAGGCGCACGGTGACGTCGCGGGCCGCGCGCAGCTGCCCGACCTTGTCTTCGGGGATGCCGATCACCACTTCCTTCTCGACGGTTCTCGCCACCCGCACCACCGGGCTGCCGGGTTGCACCACCTGCCCCACTTCGGCCTCGATGGCGGTCACCACGCCGTCGGCGTCGGCCGCCAGGTTCGTATAGTTGGCCTGGTTGGCCTGGCCACGCAGCCCGGCGCGGGCGGCGTCGACATTGGCCTGGGCCGCCTTCAGGGCGCTCTGCTTGGCGTCGAGCACCGCCTGGCTGACGAAATTCTGGGCGCGCAAGTCGACGTGGCGCTTGTAGTCGGCGCGGGCCAGGTCGCGCTCGGTCTCGGCGGCGCGCAGCGTGGCGCGGGCCTGGCTTTCGGCCAGGCGCAGGTCTTGCGGATCGAGCCGCATCAGCACGTCGCCGCGCCTGACCGTGGCGCCGACGTCCACCTTGCGTTCGACGATCTTGCCGCCGACCCGGAAACCGAGCTGCGATTCGTAGCGCGGGCGCACGTCGCCGGAGAATTCCAGGCGCTCGCCCGCGGTGTCGGCGGCCAGGGTGGTCACGCGGACCGGACGCACGTCCTCAGCAGGTGGGGCGGGCTTGGAACAGGCGACCAGGGCGGCGGCAAGCGGCGCCAGCACGGCTGCGCGCAGGGCGGAAGAGGAAATACGGGAAAACACAGTGGCAATCCTTTGGCTGATCTAGCGGCGTCTCGGGCCGGAGCTGGCTGCGCAGTAGGGTCACATTAGCGCCAGTTTGTAATCCAGCAATTATAATCATGCAAATAGATAAATCAGGTGACTTTAGAGTCATCCGTCCAAAATGGCCGTAGACCACTACGAAAACTTTCCTGTCGCCTCGATCCTGCTGCCGCGCCGCCTGGTGCCGGCGGTCGAGGCGATCTATGCCTTCGCCCGCAGCGCCGACGACCTGGCCGACGAAGGCAATGCCACGCCCGACGAGCGGCTGGCCGCCCTCGAAGCCTACGAACGCGAACTGGACCAGATCGGTGTCGGCGCAGCGTCGCCGGATCCGATGTTCGCGCGCCTGGCCGGCGTCGTCGCCCAATACCGCCTGCGGCTGGACCCGATGCGCGACCTGCTGTCGGCCTTCAAGCAGGACGTCGTCACCCAGCGCTATGCCGACTATGCGAACCTGCTCGATTATTGCCGCCGCTCGGCCGATCCGGTCGGCCGCCTGATGCTGGCGCTGTACGGCGCCGACGACGCCGACAATGTGCGCGACTCCGACGCCATCTGCAGCGCGCTGCAGCTGACGAACTTCCTGCAGGACGTGGCGATCGACCTGGAAAAGGGGCGCATCTACATTCCTCTGGAAGACCTGGCCCGCTTCAAGGTGAGCGAGGCGGCGCTGCGCGCCGGCACGGTCGACGCGCCGTTCCAGGCCCTGATGCGCTTCGAGGTCGAGCGCACCCGCGCCCTGATGCTGTCGGGCGCCCCGCTGGCCAAGCGCCTGCCGGGCCGCATCGGCTGGGAGCTGAGGATGATCGTCCACGGCGGCCTGCGCATCCTCGACCGCATCGAGCAGGCCGGTTACGACGTGTTCCGGCGCCGCCCGGTGCTGTCGGCGCCCGACTGGTTCATGGTCGGCTGGGGCGCGTTACGGATGTAATGACCCTTCCGGCAACCCTGATTTCACACTCATCGGCTAAGATAGCGGATTGACCGCGCGGCATCCCCTGATTCGGCCGCGCCCCGACCAGCATTTCACGACAATTTCATGTCTCCAGACGAATACTGCCAGCAAAAGACCGTCCAAAGCGGCTCCAGTTTCTACTACAGCTTCCTGTTTCTCCCGCCCGAGCGCCGGCGTGCGATCACGGCGCTGTACGCCTTCTGCCGCGAAGTCGACGACACCGTCGACGAGGCGACCGACGGTTCGGTGGCGCGCATCAAGCTGGCCTGGTGGCGCACCGAGGTCTCGAAGATGTACTCGGGCACCCCGACCCATCCGGTGATGCTGGCCCTGCAGCCGCACATCGCCACCTATCGACTGGAAGAAAACCACCTGCTGGCCATCGTCGACGGCATGGAGATGGACCTCGACCAGAGCCGCTACCTCGACTACCCGGGCCTGCAGCGCTATTGCTGGCACGTGGCGGGCGTGGTCGGCATCCTTTCGGCCAGCATCTTCGGCTACACCAATCCGCAGACCCTGGCCTATGCCGAAAAGCTCGGCCTGGCCTTCCAGCTGACGAACATCATCCGCGACGTCGGCGACGATGCACGCAAGGGCCGCATCTACCTGCCGGTCAACGAGCTGCAGCAGTTCGGCGTCACCGCCAACGACCTGCTCAAGCTGCAGCACAGCGACAAGTTCGAGGCGCTGATGCGCTTCCAGGCCGAGCGCGCGCAAGCCGTCTACGACGAGGCCCTGGCCCTGCTGCCGAAGGAAGACCGGCGCGCACAGCGTCCCGGCCTGATGATGGCCGCCATCTACCGCACCCTGCTGGACGAGATCCAGCGCGACGGCTTCCACGTGCTCAACCAGCGCATCTCGCTCACGCCGCTGCGTAAGCTCTGGCTGGCGTGGAAAACCTATGTCCGCACCTGAGCTGCACGTCGCCGTTGCCGGCGGCGGCTGGGCCGGCTGTGCGGCGGCGGTGGAGCTGGCGCGCCAGGGCTGCCAGGTGACCTTGTACGAGGCCGCCCGCAGCCTGGGCGGGCGCGCGCGCGGCGTCGAAGTGCGCGGACTGGCCCTGGACAACGGCCAGCACATCCTGCTGGGCGCCTACCGCGAATCGCTGCGCCTCATGAACAGGGTGGGCGTCGACGAGAAGACCGCTTTCCTGCGCCTGCCGGTGCAGATGCGCTATCCCGCGGGCGGCGACGGCATGGACTTCGCCGCACCACGCCTGCCTGCGCCGCTGCACCTGGCATTCGCCCTGCTGCGCGCGAAGGGCCTGGACCGCGACGACAAGCTGGCGCTGGCCCGCTTCAACAGCGCCGGGCGCTGGATGGGCTGGCAGCTGGACAATGACTTCACGGTGCTCGAGCTGCTGGAGCGCTTCGGCCAGACCGAGCGCCTGACCCGGCTGATGTGGCGTCCGCTGTGCATCGCGGCCCTGAACACGCCGCCGGAACGGGCCTCGGCCAATGTCTTCCTGGCCGTGCTGCGCGACAGCCTGGGCGCCAGCCGGCGCGCCGCCTCCGACATGCTGCTGCCGCGCCTGCCCATGGGAGCGCTGTTCCCGGAACCCGCCGGCGCCTGGCTCGAACGCCAGGGTCATGCCGTCCGCCTGGGCGTCAAGGTCACGGGCATCAAACCCGACGGCGACGGCTGGCTGGTGGAATCCGGCGCCGATGCCGCGGCCGGGCGCTTCGACGCGGTGGTGCTGGCCACCCCGGCGCCGGTGAGCGCCGCGCTGCTGGCGAGGTTGCCCGAGGCGGCGGCGCTGGCCGGCCAGCTTGACGCCTTTACCCACGAGCCGATCGCCACCTGCTATCTGCAATACGCGCCCGGCACCCGGCTGGCGCTGCCGTTCTACGCCCTGCTGGACGATCCTGCGACGAACCGCTGGGGCCAGTTCGTCTTCGACCGCGCTCAGCTGGATGCGGCCCAGGACGGCCTGCTGGCGGTGGTGGTGAGCGCCGCCGCCGAGGCCGCGACCCTTCCACGCGAACAGCTGGCAACCGCCATCGCATCCCAGCTGGCTGAGGAGTTCGGACGGCCGGAACTGGCCGCCCCAGGCTGGACCCAGCTGATCACCGAGAAACGCGCGACCTTCAGCTGCTCGCCTGCGCTAGTGCGCCCAGGCAACACCACCGCCCTGCCCGGCCTGGTGCTGGCCGGCGATTACACGGCCAGCGACTACCCGGCCACCCTGGAGACGGCGGTGCGCAGCGGCCAGGCGGCGGCGACGGCCATCCGCGCCTACGGCGCCCTGCCCCGCGAAAAGCGCAGCCTGTCGCACGCCGATGGCGCCGCATCAGGCGATTCCGTAAGGTAGCAGCATCAAAACCCGTCTTATGGAAATGACTATGAAACCCCGTCTCGGCCTGCACGCCGTTGCCATTCTCGCCATCGTGGCGCTGAGCACCCTGGTGCTGGTCCAGCCCGAACTGATCGGCGGCTCGGCGCACGCGACCGTCCTGGCGATCGGCTCCATCCCGGCCCTCGGCCACCACTGACGGAGCGGCGCAACGACATGGGCAAGCTGGAATACCTCGACGCGCTCAAGCGGGCCCTGATGGGCCTGCCGCCGGAAACCCAGGCCAGGACCCTGGCCTGGTACGAGCAGCGCTTCGTCGACGGCAGCGCCGCCGGCCGGCCCGAACACGAGGTGGCCGCCGAGCTGGGCGATCCACGCCAGGTCGCGGTGACCCTGCGCACCAGCGCCCACCTGGCCGACCTGAAGGACGGCAACAAGGACAAGAAGCCGTCGGGCAATATCGCGCGCACGGTCGTCTCGGGCGTCGGCCTGTTGATCTTCAATCTGTTCATGCTGATCCCGGCCGCGGTGTTCGCGTCGCTCCTGATGTCGCTGTATCTGTCGGCCTTCGGCGTCTACGTCTCGGGCATCGCCGTGACCGCCAGCGGCCTGGCCGGCTCGAACGAGCTGATCCTGAGCGCGCCACTGACCCGCATGGTGATCGGCGACGACGGCGAAACGGTCGAATCGCAGACCCGGGTCACGATCGGCGCCAACGGCATCCACGTGTTCGACGAACCGGCGCCTGATGCCGACGGAGAAAATCCCGCGATCCGCGCCGAGCGCGACGACCGCGACTCGCGCTTCATGCGCGGGGCCGAGGCGGTGGCGGAGCGCAAGATCCAGATCACGACCGAGCTCGATCCCGGCTCGCGCACCACGCAGGTGGCCCTCGGCTGCGCGCTGATCCTGGGCGGCATCGTGCTGTTCCTGCTGTCGATCGTGCTCACCAGGTACACGCTGCTGGGCATCCGCCGCTACGTGAACATGAACCTGTCGCTGCTGAAGGGATAAGGACACCATGCGCGCCTTGATGAGAATCGGATTCGCCCTGCTGCTGCTGGCCGCCGTGCTGGTGGCGCTGAGCTACAGCATGCTGCGCGCCACTGGCGTCAGCACCGCCGCCGAGCGGCGTGAGGTGGCGCAGGACCGGCGCGCCGTGCCGGCCGGCGTCGACGTCGTCGAGGTCGACGGCCCGATCGACCTGAACCTGCGCTATGGCGCCACGCCATCGCTCCAGGTCAGCGGCGAGCAGCGCATGCTGGGCAATGTCGAAGTCCAGGGCGACGGCAATGTGCTGCGCATCGGCATCCGCGGCATGGTGCTGCGCCACCGCGAACCGCTGGTCGTCGACCTGACCCTACCGGCCCTGACCTCGGTGCGGATCGACGGCAGCGGCGACAGCAGCATCAACGGTTTCTCGGGCGACGAGATCGCCGTCCAGCTCAACGGCTCGGGCAGCGTGCGCTTCAACGGCCGCTTCCGCACCGCCAGGGTGGGCCTCTCCGGCAGCGGCGACCTCGACGTGAACGGCGGCGCCGCAATGGACCGGGTCGAGACGCGGTTGATGGGGTCGGGCCGCATCACCGTGGTCGGCACGGCGCGCGAGCTCGATGCCAGCACCACCGGCTCGGGGCACCTCGATGCCGAGCACTTGCGCGCCGAGGAAGTGACGGTGAGCCAGAGCGGTTCGGGCGACAGCGCGGTGCAGGCGCGCGGCAAGGTGAAGGTGTCGCTCAGCGGCAGCGGCGACGTCGAGGTATACGGGAATCCGGGGGAGCGCAGCACGAGCCGCGCCGGTAGCGGCAGCGTCAGTTACCACGATTAGCCGGCGCCGCTGGCGTCACGCACCTTCATGGCAAGCGCCGGAATCGCGCTCGCATTCGTGACGCTGCACGACCGGGATCAGCAGCCGCCCAGCTTCACCCGTTCCACTTCCAGCCCGAACAAGGGCCGCAGGCGCGTACCGACCACATTGCCGGCAAACGCAAGCACCAGCCACAGCCAGCCGTGCAGGCTGCCCGAGATGATGCCGCTGAAATAGGCGCCGATATTGCAGCCGTAGGCCAGGCGCGCGCCGTAGCCGAGCAGCAGGCCGCCGACGACCGCCGCGATCAGCGAGCGCAGCGGCAGGCGCCATACCGGCGCGTAGCGGCCCGCCAGCGCCGCCGCCAGCATCGCGCCGAGCACGATGCCGATGTCCATCACCGAGGTCACGTCCTTCCAGACCGGCGCGGCCAGCGCGGCGGCGTTGGCGCCGCTCGACCAGTAGGTCCAGCTGGCGACGTCGATGCCGGCCACGGAGGCCACCTTGGCGCCCCATAGCGCGAAGGCCGAGGTCACGCCCCACGGCCGGCCCGACAGGGCCAGGGTGGCGAAGTTGAGCACGACCAGCGCCAGCGCGCCGGCCACCAGCGGCCACGGACCGCGCAGCCAGCGTGCGCCGCCAGTCGCTTGCGACTGCGTCGTGACCAGCCTTCCGTGGCGGCGCTTCTCGACCACGACGGTGACGGCCGCGATCAGCGCGAACACGACCAGGTTCAGCGCCAGCGCTGGGGCCAGGCCCAGTTCCTTCACCGCCGACAGCGGCGGCAACTGCGGCATCGCGGTCCAGAACGGCATGTGGGCGGTGCCGACCAGCGAGCCGACGATGAAGAAGATCAGCGTGACGATCATGCGCGTGCTGCCGCCGCCGACCGTGTACAGCGTGCCCGAGGCGCAACCGCCGCCCAGCTGCATGCCGATGCCGAAGATGAAGGCGCCGACGACGACCGACGTGCCGGCCGGCTGCACCAGCCCGGTGACCGGGTTGCCGAACAGCGTGCCGCCGGCGAGCGCCGGGAAGAACAGCACGACGCCGACCGCCAGCATCAGCATTTGCGCGCGCAGGCCGGCGCCGCGGCCGTCGGCGATGAACACGCGCCAGGCCGACGTGAAGCCAAAGGCCGCATGGTACAGGGCCACGCCGAGCAGCGCGCCGACCACGTACAGCGCGGCCTGGCGCGGACCGACGACTTGCGTCAGGAACCAGGCGCCGAGCACGATGAGCACGAAGGCAATGCCGAAGGGCCGCAGGTTGATGTCGGCGCGTCGCGCGCCGGACAAGGATGCAGAAATGGTCATGAGGTTCGAAGAAGATGAGGCGGAACCCACTATTGTCTAACATCTTCACGTTCCGTGCAGGGCGGCTCCAGGTTTACAATGGCGGCATGGCCGTCATCAATCCTCTCGAAGTCGAATTCAGAGCAATCCGCGCGCAGGGCCCGGGTGGCCAGAACGTCAACAAGGTCTCATGCGCCGTGCACGCGCGCTTCGACATCGGCGCCTCGTCGCTGCCGCAGCACGTCAAGGATCGCCTGCTCGCCACGAGCGACGCGCGCATCACGCAGGAAGGCGTGCTGGTACTCAAGGCGCAGCAATCGCGCAGCCTGGAACAGAACAAGGAAGACGCCTTGCGCCGCCTGCAGGAACTGGTCGACAAGGCGTCGGTCGTGCCGGTGACGCGCCGTCCAACCCGACCGACGCGAGGCTCGCAGCTGCGACGGCTGGATGCCAAGGCGCGCAGCAGCCAGACCAAGGCGCTACGGGCAAGGTCAACGACTAGCCCGGATGCTCATGCCTGCAGCGCGGCAAACCAGGCGGCATACGGCGTATTGGCCACCATCCGCCGGTTGAAATCCGGCGCGCCATCGGTCCACCACACCGGCCCGCGCTCTCCCAGCGCGTGCTTGGCCGCGTCGACCGCCTGGCGCGCGGTCCGCTCGGCGTCGGCGTCGCCCGCCTTGAGGGCGGCGCCGACGTCCCGGCGCGCCTTCATGAGCCGGTCGACCAGCTGCTGGCGCGCGTCCGGCGCCAGATTGGGATTGCTGGCTCGCCACAGCCGGCCCGAGACGACGAAATACCGCCCGTCGGGCGTGGTGGGATGTTTGTCGGGTGAAGGCATGGCCGCACTATACCCAAAGGGGACGGGCGCAGCCGTTCGCTTACATCCAATCAATCAAGGCCGAAGACCGTAGCGGTCGATGAACAGCTTGACGCCGCCCGGATTCGCCGCCAGCCAGGCCTGGAGCGCCGGGCGATATGACTGGCGGAACATCAGCAGCAGGATCGCCGGCTCCAGTTGACCATCCTTCGCCAGCGCCTGCATTTGGAGCAAGGCGGGGTCGGTCACGGCTTGGCCATCAAGCGCGCTGGTTTCGTCCATGACCTTCAGCGCGGTCCGCCACGCGCCCAGTTCGATCTCGTACGGCGACTTGCTGGCGGCATGCTCGGACTGGCGCTGGTTGGACTCGCCGATGCCGAGCAGGAGCCGCATGGCGTAATTCGGGGTGTCGGCCTGGCCGGCGGCCGACTCGTCGATATGGACCGTGAATTTGCCATCCGCCTCCTGCGTCACGCGCACGCCGCGCCGGAACGCCAGCGACTTGAGCGGCAGCCCGGCGGCGGCGCGCAACCTGGCCAGCTTGCCCCAGCTCGGACGTTGCGACGGATCGGCCGCGATCGATGAATACAAGGCCGCTTCGGCCGGCGCGTGCCGGCCCTGCGCCAGCAAGGCGTCTGACAGGAAGCGCCAGGCCTGCGCGTTATGCGGTTCGATCTCGGTGGCGCGCCGGAACAGCGCCTCGGCGCGCGGCCAGTCGCCCTGCATGAAGTGGCAGTCCGCGGCGCCCACCCAGGCGCTCGACGCCCTGGGGTCGGCTTCCATGGCCGCTTCGTACTTGAGCAGGGCTTCCCTGGGTTTGCGCTGCGCAAACAGCGCCGAGCCTTCGGCCAGCAGCTTCGCGGCGCGAGGATTCGGCGTGTGCAGGGGCGACACACCGTCGTCGTCCAGCATGCGCAAGACCTCGTGCGCGATGGGATCGTCGGCGGCAAGCGTGGTCGCACGCTCGGCCAGCGCACGCGCCGTCTGCCGTACCTGGGCCGCCTTGTCTTTCGGGGCCACGCTCGACAGTTTGAACAGCAAACCGGCCTGCAGCGACACCGGCAGTGAAGCCTGCGGGTCGGCCTTTTCGGCGGCCTTGTACTTGTCCAGCGCCTCCTGGTACTTGCCCTGCCCCTCGAGCACGTGGGCGTCGCGCACCAGGGTGTGGCATGGTTCGCCGCACTGCATCGCGGCCGTTGCGGCCAAATGGAAGAACGCCAGCAGCGCGGCAAGCGTCAGTACACGCAAGGATTTCATGGGACGGCCAGGCGACAAAAGGCCATGGTACCGCGTTGCCCGGCCCCCATTGCTCACCGAATGTCACATATCGGTACGCTTCAGGCGCCGTGGTGGCCCGTCATCCGATCCCACCCGTGACGCACGGCCGCCTTCATCTTTTCCCAGGTCGACACTCCCCTGTGGCGCGACTCCCAATCCGTGCGCAGCTCGGGTTCGATCTCGTCCCACTGGCGGCCCGCGTACTTGCCGCTGCCCGCGACCTGCGAACCGTACAGATAGGCCGGCGCGTAATCGTCGTACGCGCCGCCGCTCGCGCCATAGGTCAGCCTGAAGTGCTCGCGGTAGTAGCTCTCCTGGTCGCCCATGGCGACGCCGAGCCGCTCCACATCCACCTCGGTGTGGCGCACCGTGTCGTCGATCTGCTGCTGGCGCTCGCTGACCTCTTTGCCGATCGAAACCTCCTCGGTGATGCGGGCCGATTTCTCGACCACGGCTTCCTCGGCGCTCTCGCGCATCTCGATGGTCTGCTCCCTGAATGCCGCGACGTCGCTCGGGCTGATCGGCTGGTCCACCTTGCGCCGCTGGACGTCGACGTGTTCTTCGCGCAGGCCGATGGTTTCGTGCACCGGGGTTTCGACGATGCGCGAGAAGATGCGCATGCCGCCGCGCTGGACTTCGCGCTTGCCGACACGCAGCTGCTCTTCGACCACCGGGATGGTCGCACCCGTCGCGGTAGCCCGTTGCAGCGAAGCGCCGCTGGCACCGCCCTGCAAGTGGCCGGCCGCCGACTGGCTCGACGGCGCCCCGCCCCGCATCGCGCCCTGCCTGGAAGCGGCGTCCTTGTGCAGCGCGCCCGGCGTAGCGACGCCTTCCGAATGCTCCTCGACGTCGACCGGCCCGAAGGCTTCGACGACGTCGGCGGCGCGCTCGACCTCCGGCAGCGAATCGGCGCTGAGCGTCACCACGTGCTGGCCACGCGCGAGCGCGCCCTCGTAGCGGCTCGCGTGGTGCTTGTGCTCGTCGCCGAACAGGTCCTGGAAGAAGTGCTTGATCCCCGTACCGATGCCTTCGGCAGTGGTGGCGCCGCCAGAGGCGGGACTGGCGTCGGAAAGCCGCACGCTACTGCGGCTGAAACCGGAAGACAGCAGCTGGTCGTACGCGCGTTGCGCGTCGGTGCGGTTGTCGAAAACCGCGACTAGCGTATGGTGCATGATGGCCTCCTTGGGTGATGACTTCAGGCGTCCGAATGGCCGGTCTCGTCGAAACGCTCGACCTCGACCCATTCCGCCTTGAGCGGAACAGTCTCGACGTGACGCTCCTCGTGCCGGACACGGGTGATGTGCAGTTCTTCCCTGATGCGCAGCTTGCGCTCGACCACCAGCACTTCCTCGAGCACGGGAATGACCAGGGTGTCGCCTTCATGGCGGTGACCGGGCGCCTCGTCGGCGCCGACGAGGCGGTCGACCGGAACATGTTCGATGCGCAGCTCGTCGCGCAGCAGCCGCTCGTCGACGGTAACGGTCTGTTCGGTGACGGTCTTGTGGATGCGTACGCCGCGGCCGGTGTCGACCATGCGCGTGCCGACCGCAAGCTGCTCCTCGACGACAGGAATGCGCAACGGTTCCTGTGCGCTCGGCTCGGTAGGCGTGCTGGACATGGTGCGCTCCTGGGCAAGGCTGCGAGAAGAACGATCCAGCCTACGCCAATCCGCGAACGGCATGCGCACCGTTGGCGTTCAATATCCCGCTCAGGCGCCGGCCAGGTCCAGCCAGGCCAGCGCATCGCGCCCGGCCGCGCGGCCGCTGGCGAAGCAGGCGGTCAGCAGATAACCGCCCGTGGGCGCTTCCCAGTCGACCATCTCACCCGCGACAAAGGTGCCGGGCAGCGCGGCCAGCATCGCGGCGCCGTCGGCCAGCGCGTCGAAGCGCACGCCGCCGGCGCTGCTGATCGCCTCGTCGATCGGGCGCGGTCGCAGCAGCTTGAGCGGCAGGCGCTTGATGCCGGCGGCCAGACGCACGGGATCGGCGTATTCCTCGCGCGACAGGCATTCGTGCAGCAATCCGGCCTTGACGCCCTTGATGCCGAGCCGGCTTTGCAGGTGGCTCGACATCGAGCGCGAACCGCGCGGGCGCGTCACTTCGTCGACTACCCTGTCGGCGTCGTGGTCGGGGGCCAGGTCGAGCCACAGGATGGCGCCGCCATCGCGCGCGATCGCGTCGCGCAGCGGCGCCGACAGCGCGTACACCAGGCTGCCCTCGACGCCACCAGCGGTGATGACGAACTGGCCCTTGCGCCAGGCGATTTCGCCATGCTGGTCCTGGCACCCGGCGGCCACCGTGAGCAGGGGCGCGCCGGCGTAGCGGCTGCTGAAGTGCTCGCTCCAGCCGACGTCGAAGCCGCAGTTGGCGGGCACGAGCGCAGAAAGCGCAACCCCGCGTTCGGCCAGCAGCGGCTGCCAGGCGCCGTCCGAGCCGAGCCGCGCCCAGCTGGCGCCGCCCAGCGCCAGGATCGTGGCGTCGGCCTCGGCCAGGCGCTCGCCCTCCGGCGTCGCCAGGCGCAGCCGGCCATCCCGCCAGCCCAGCCAGCGATGGCGCATATGAAAGCGCACGCCGGACTCGCGCAGACGGTGCAGCCAGGCGCGCAGCAGCGGCGCCGCCTTCATCTCGCGCGGGAAGACCCGGCCCGAGGTGCCGACGAAGGTCTCGATGCCAAGCTCGTGGATCCAGGCGCGCACGGCGTCGGCGTCGAAGCCTTCCAGCCAGCGCGCCACCTCGTCCTGGCGCGCGCCGTAGCGGCGCACGAAGTCGGGCCAGGGTTCGGAATGCGTGATGTTCATGCCGCCCTTCCCCGCCAGCAGGAATTTGCGGCCCACGCTGGCCATCGCATCGTAGACGTCGACCTGCACGCCGCCCAGCGCCAGCACCTCGGCCGCCATCAGCCCGGCGGGGCCGCCGCCGATCACGGCGACACGCTTGGAGGAAGTGGAAGACTGGGTCATGACGGTGCGGGGCAGGCAAGAAGGACCAGCATTGTAGTCGAGTTCGGGCAGCGGGAGAGGATGTAAAGGATGCTTGACATGGCGCGCCGGCGGGCCTACGATGTAAAGCATCCTTTACTACATGGGGTTGCACGATGAAGGCAAACACGCATGAACGGCGGGTCGGCAAGGCTTACCTGCGCGAACTGGGCATCTCCTTCGCGGTGTACGCGATCCTGCTGGTGGCGACGATCCGCTACGGCCGGCCAATGGAGGAAGGCGTACTGCGCACCGCGGTCCTGCTGTCGCCGATGCTGGGATTCTGCCTCATGCTGTGGGCCATCGCGCGCCACCTGAACCGGGTCGACGAATACCTGCGCCGCTGCCTGCTCGAATCGTTCGCGCTGGCCGCCGCCCTCACCGCCGGGCTCACCTTCAGCTACGGCTTCCTCGAGACGGCCGGCTATCCGCGCCTGTCGATGTTCGCGGTCTGGATGGTGCTCGGGGCGACCACCGCCCTGGTCTGCACGGTGCGGGCGCTGCGCCAGCGATGAAGAACCGCATCCGCGAGCTGCGCGCCGAGCACGGCTGGAGCCAGGCCGACCTGGCCGAGCGCCTCGAGGTCTCGCGCCAGAGCATCAACGCGATCGAGACCGGGCGCTACGACCCCAGCCTGCCGCTCGCCTTCGCCATTTCACGGTTGTTCGGCCTGCCGGTCGAAGCCATTTTTTCCCCCGATCAGGAGACCGCATGAAGAAAGCTTCCCTGTTGTTTGCGCTCGCGCTCGGCGCGACTTCCATCGTCCAGGCCCAGGCGCAGGTCTCGTCCCCGGCGGCGCCTGTCGCGAACCGTTTCGCCGCCACCATCGAGCCGGCCGAACGCTTCGAATCCGGCGGCCTGCTGGTCGAGCGCCACGGCAGCCGCGGCCGGCCCGTGATCCTGGTCCCCGGCCTGGCCAGCGGCCCCTGGGTATGGCAAGAGACGATCCGCCAGTTCAAGGACGAGTTCACGCTGTACGTGGTCACCCTGCCCGGCTTCGACGGCCGTCCGGCGCCAGGCGCAAGGTCCGAGTGGGCGCCGTTCGAGGGGGCGCGCGCCGCGCTGCGCGGCCTGATCGCCGAGCGCAGGCTGGACAAGCCGGTCATCGTCGGCCACAGCCTGGGCGGCACGCTGGCCTATGCCGTGGCCCAGGACCTCGGCAGCGGCATCGGCGGCGTGGTGGCCCTGGACGGCCTGCCGGTCTTCCCCGGCACCGAGAACATGCCGCCGCAGCAGCGCCCGCAAGCGGCGATCAACGTGCGCAACCGGATGGCGGCCAGCCGCCCGGATGCCTACGCCGCCGAGCAGCGCCAGTACATGCGCGGCCAGGGCGTGCTCGACATCGGCAAGGCCGACGACATCACGCCGCTGCTGCTGCGCAGCGATCGCGAGGCGGTCGGCGCCTACGTGGCCGACCTGCTGGCGCTCGACCTGCGTCCCGGCCTTTCCAAAATCAGCGCCCCGGTGCTGGTCGTGGCGCCGTTTTACCAGTACGATGCGGCTCAGGATGCGCTGACGGTCAACGACAAGGTCGAGCACTACCGGATGCTGGTCGAAGGGATTCCCTCGGTCGAGGTGGTGCCGATCGCGCCGTCGCGCCACTTCCTGATGATCGACCAGCCGCTGGCGCTGGCCGGCATCCTGCGCCGTTATCTCGACCGCCGTTGAAAGGAATCCGTGTCATGCGCCCTGCATCTCGTCCTTTATTCCACTGGATCGGCCAGTACCTGCTGGCCGCCGGCACCATGTTCCTGCTGCTGTGCGCGATCGACCTGATGCGCGGCGACAGCCTGGCCGACACCTGGGGCCCGACCCTGCTGTGGTCGCTCGCCGCGGCCGCCATCTTCGTCGCCGCGCGCTGGCGCTCGGCCAGCCAGGCGATCACCGACAAGCCGCGCTGACCACAAGATACTCCACGGTGCATCAAGGCCGGTTCCACCGGCCTGCGCGATACTGCCGCCTTGGCACCGGTGTACCTGAACTGCATGCCTTTGTCATAGCTGCAATATTCTGCTTGACATGCGGTGTAGCAGGAATATTCTTGTACACGCCAATGTGAACGATGGCGCCCGCTCGACGAGGCCGGCCACGATTCACCCGGCAGTCCGTTAAAACATCTTGGAGGATGTATATGTCGGTAATCAACCGGTCGTTTACGACCCGCAGGGCAATGCTGGGCGCGATCGCGACCAGTCCTTTATGGATGCAGTCCGCCTGGGCGCAGGCCAGCAATCTCAGGATCTCGCACCAGTTTCCCGGCGGCAGCATCGCCCAGGGCGATTTTCGCGACCGGCTGTGCCGCATGTTCGCGGCCGAGGTCGAGAAGCGCACGCGCGGCGGCCTCAAGTTCTCGATCCATCCGGGGTCGAGCCTGATGCAGCCCAACGCCCAGTTCGGCGCGTTGCGCAGCGGCTCGCTCGACATGGCCCTGGTGCCGCTGTCGTACGCCGGCGGCGAAGCGCCGGAAGCGAATATCGGACTGATGCCGGCGCTGGTGACGTCCTACGAACAGGGCTATGGCTGGAAGAACGCCCCGGTCGGGCGCGAGCTGGCGCGCATCCTGGGCGAACAGGGCCTGGTGATCGTCAGCTGGATCTGGCAGGCCGGCGGGGTCGCCTCGCGCGGCGCTCCGATCCTCAACCCCGAGGACGTGCGCGGCCTGAAAGTGCGCGGCGGCTCGCGCGAGATGGACATGCTGCTGCAGGACGCCGGCGCGACCGTCGTCAGCCTGCCGTCCAACGAGATCCACGCCGCCATGCGCAGCGGCGCGCTCGACGCGGCCCTGACGTCGTCGACGTCCCTGATCTCGTTCCGCCTGCAAGAGACGGCGCGCTCGCTGACCACGGCGCGCGGCGGCTCGTACTGGTTCATGTTCGAGCCGCTGCTGATGTCGCGCACCGTGTTCGAGCGCCTGTCCAAGCCGCAGCAGGACGCCATCCTCAAGGTCGGCGCCGACCTGGAGGCGTTCGCGATGAAGATGGCGCGCATCGACGACGAGGCGGTGGTGTCGGTCTATCGCGGCGTCGGCGCGCGCGTGGTCGACCTCAATCCGGAAGCCCTGCTCAGCTGGCAGTCGGTGGCGCGCAATACGGCGTGGAAGGATTTCGCGGCGCGTAACAGCAATTGCGCGAAGTTGATGGCCTTGGCGGAGCAGTCGATCGCTGCCTTGTGATGGGAAAGCCGGCCCCGGCTGAACCTGGGCCGGCCTTTTTCAACCGCCGGTCACCGGCGGGAAAAACGCCACTTCGGCGCCTTCGCCGATCGGCGTATCGCCGCCGCACATGACCTGGTCATGGGCCATGCGCACCGCGCGTTCGGGCGCCAGGGCCTCGGCCCACACGCCGCCGCGTGCGCGCAGCAGTTCGCGCACCTGGCCCACCGTCGTCACTTCCGGCGGCAGTTCCAGCTGTTCCTGCCCGGTACCAACTGCTTCGCGCAACGCAGCGAAGTATTTCAAACTGATCTTCATGTCGCTCCTGATGCTGTACTTCTAATACTGTAATTCGGCGAACGGGATGAAGCGCACCAGGTCGCCCGCGGCGATGCGGTTGCCCGCCGGGTTGTCGACCAGGCCGTCGCCCCACACCGTCGAGGTGAGCACGCCCGAGCTCTGGTTCGGGAACAGGTCCAGTCCCCCGGCCGCGTTCAGGCGCGCACGCAGGAACTCGTTGCGGCGGTCGCCCTTCGGCAGCTCGAAGTCGGCGCGCACGGTGTAGCCCTGCGGCTCGACCTGGCCGCTCACCCCCTGCAGGCGCAGCAGGAAAGGCCGCACGAACAGCAGGAAGGTCACGAAGCTCGATACCGGATTGCCCGGCAGGCCCAGGAAGTAAGCAGCGCCAGTGGCGCTGCTTACGCTCGCGCCAGTAGCGCTGCTTACGCTCGCGCCACCGTCGTCGCCGTTACTACGGCGCACCTCGCCGAACGCCAGCGGCTTGCCCGGCTTGACGGCGATCTGCCACATCGACAGGCGCCCTTCCGCCTCCACGGCGGGCTTGATGTGATCTTCCTCGCCGACCGAGACGCCGCCCGAAGTGATGATCAGGTCGTTCTCGCGCGCGGCCTCACGCAAGGTGGCGCGGGTCGCGTCCAGCGAATCGGGCACGATGCCGTAATCGCTGATCTCGCAGCCGAAGTTCTCCAGCAGGCCGCGCAAGGTAAACCGGTTCGAATTGTAGATCGCGCCGGGTTTCAAGCCTTCGGGCGGCACGTCGCCCGGCATGGTCAGCTCGTCGCCGGTGAAGAACACCGCCACGCGCAGGCGCCGGCGCACCGGCAGGCTGGCCAGGCCGACGGAGGCCGCCAGTCCCAACGCCTGGCTGCGCAGGCGGCTGCCCGCCGGCAGGATCACGGCGCCCGCGCTGATGTCCTCGCCCTTGCGGCGGATCCACTCGCCGGCGCGCGGCGCATGGCGGATGGTGACGCTGTCGCCGACCGCCTCGGCCTGCTCCTGCATCACGACCGCATCGGCGCCCGGTGGAATCAGGGCGCCGGTGAAAATGCGCGCCGCGGTGCCGGGTTCCAGTTGGTGGCCGACGCTGCCGGCCGGGATGCGCTGGCTGACCTTGAGGATGGCGCTGCCGCTCGCGCAATCCTCAGCGCGCACGGCGTAGCCATCCATCTGCGTATTGTCGGCCGACGGAACGTCGATCGTCGCCAGCTGGTCGGCGGCCAGCACGCGCCCGTTTGCCTCGAGCGTCGGGATGGTTTCCACCCCCTCGACGGGCCGCGCGGCCTGGATCAGGAAGTCGAGCGCTTCGCGCACCGACAGCATGGGGGCTTTCTGTACCGGTGGGTTCATCACAGCCCCGTGTGTTCGGCGATGTAGGACTTCATGCGGCCGACGTCGGCCGGCATGACGACGAAACGTTGCGGCAGCGACTCGATGTCCTCGAAGCCGGCGGGACGCTCGGCATCCTGGCCCAGCGCTTCGAGTATCGTTTCGTTGAACTTGGCCGCCAGCGCGGTCTCGAGCACGATCATCGGCACGCCCGGCTGCATGTGTTCGCGCGCGACCTTGATGCCGTCGGCGGTATGGGTGTCGATCGTGATGCCGTAGTCGTCGGCAACGTCGCGGATCGTGGCCAGGCGGTCGGCATGGGTCGAGCGGCCCGACAGGAAGCCGAACCTGGCGACGTGCCTGAACTCGTCGCCATCGCTGCCCGGCGCGCCGGACAGATCGAAGCCGCCATGGGTGTCGACCTTGCGGAACAGCGCATGCGTGCGCTCGGGGTCGCGGCCCACCAGCTCATACACGAAGCGCTCGAAGTTCGAGGCCTTGGAGATGTCCATCGACGGGCTGCTGGTGTGGAAGGTCTCGGACGGCTTGCGCACACGGTAGACGCCGGTGCGGAAGAATTCGTCCAGCACGTCGTTCTCGTTGGTGGCGGCCACCAGCTTGTCGATCGGCAGGCCCATCATGCGGGCGATGTGGCCGGCGCAGATATTGCCGAAGTTCCCCGACGGGACCGTGAACGACACCTTCTGATCGTTGCTGGTGGTCGCCGCCAGGTAGCCGCGGAAGTAGTACACGACCTGGGCCACGACGCGCGCCCAGTTGATCGAATTGACGGTGCCGATCTTCTGGCGCGCCTTGAATTCGAGATCGTTCGAGACCGCCTTGACCAGGTCCTGGCAATCGTCGAACACGCCTTCGACGGCGATATTGAAGATGTTCGGGTCCTGCAGGCTGAACATCTGGGCGGTCTGGAAGGCGCTCATCTTCCTGTGCGGGGACAGCATGAACACGCGCACGCCGCGCTTGCCGCGCATCGCGTACTCGGCGGCGCTGCCGGTGTCGCCCGAGGTGGCGCCGAAGATGTTCAGTTCCTCGTTATTTTTCGCCAGCGCGTATTCGAACAGATTGCCCAGCAACTGCATCGCCATGTCCTTGAAGGCCAGGGTCGGGCCGTTCGACAGCGCCTGCAGCACCAGCGTGCCCTTCGGGCCATCTTCCAGCACGCGCAGCGGGGTGATGTCCGCGCTCGATTCGTCGGCGCGGGCGTTGCGGTAGACCTCCGGCGTGTAGGTGCGCGCGGTCAGGGCCTTCAGGTCGGCGTCCGGGATGTCGGTGGCAAACTTGCGCAGGATTTCATAGGCCAGCTCGGCGTACGACAGCTTGCGCCATGCATCGAGCTCGGCGCCGGTCACCTGCGGGTACTCGGCCGGCAGGTAGAGGCCACCGTCCGGGGCTAGCCCGCCTAGCAGGATGTCGGAGAATTGCTGGGGATTGCGTGCTGCGGACGCGCTCGTCGCGCGGGTGGACACATAATGCATACAGTTTGAAGATCCGGTTGGCTCACATTGAAACTTTATTATAGTGGGAGCGGGCGGAAATGTATGCTGTGCTGCAAAAAACTTGTTTGGGTGAATAAAATTGGGCGGGGTGGTGTGTACACTTGGATTCCCGCCTGCGCGGGAATGACGGGCATCTGCCAACAATGAATCACCGGGCAGCCTGGCTTTGACCCACCAACCTAAAAACCGTCGTTCCCGCGAAGGCGGGAACCCAAGCCCGCCGAGCAGCCACGCCCCCAATCAGCAAGCCGCGTGATTCACCGTCACCACGTGGATCGCCAGACCGCCGAGCGAGGTCTCCTTGTACTTGACCTGCATGTCCGCCCCGGTCTGGCGCATGGTCTCGATCGCGCTGTCCAGGCTCACGAAATGGGTGCCGTCCCCTTTCAGCGCCAGCGAGGCGGCGGTGAGCGCCTTGATCGCGCCCATGCCGTTGCGTTCGATGCAGGGAATCTGCACCAGGCCGCCGATCGGGTCGCAGGTCATGCCCAGATGGTGCTCGATGCCGATCTCGGCCGCGTTTTCGATCTGTTCGTTCGTCCCGCCGAGCGCCGCCACCAGTCCGGCCGCCGCCATCGCGCAGGCCACGCCGACTTCACCCTGGCAGCCGACCTCGGCACCCGAGATCGAGGCGTTCTTCTTGCACAGCATGCCGATCGCGCTCGATGCCAGCAGGAAATCGCGTACGCCGCGCTGCGGATCGATCGGCCGGCAATCCTCGGCGTAGTAGCGCAGCACCGCCGGGATGATGCCGGCCGCGCCATTGGTCGGCGCGGTGACGACCCGGCCGCCGGCCGCGTTTTCTTCGTTGACGGCCATCGCGTACAGGCTCACCTGCTGCACCGCGTCATGCGGCAAGGCGTTCAGCGGTTGCTGTTGCGCTTGCTGGGCCTGCTTCCACAGGCCGGCGGCGCGGCGGCGCACGTCCAGGCCACCCGGCAGACGGCCCTCGGTCACCAGGCCGTGGCAGATACACTCGCGCATCACGCGCCAGATAGTGTCCAGGCCCGCGTCCAGTTCTGCGTTGCCGATGCGCGCGCACTCGTTGGCGCGCAGCATGTGCGTAATGCTCAGGCCATGACGGCGGCCATGCTCGAGCAACTGGGCCATCGTGTCGAATGGGTACGGGACCGGCGCCGCTGGCGTCTCGGCCGCGCGCGCCTGGCTTTCGCCGGCCGCGGTGATGAAGCCGCCGCCGACCGAATAATAGACGCGCTCGATGATGCTGCCGTCCTGCAGATGGAGCACGAAGCGCATGCCGTTCGGGTGCTCCGGCAGGGTCGACGCCTTGTGCCAGACCAGGTTGGTCTTTGCGCTGAACGGTACCGGCTTCGTGCCCAGCAGGTGCAGCACGCCGTCGAATTCCGCCTCCGCCAGCTTGTCCTCGACCGCGCCCGGGTCGACGTCCTGCGGGGTCTCGCCCATCAGGCCGAGGATCACGGCCTTGTCGGTTGCGTGGCCGACGCCGGTCAGCGCCAGCGAGCCATACAGGTGGGCTTCGACGCCAACCGCCTGTTCCAGCATCCCGCTCTCGAGCAGGAAGCGGCGCGCCGCCACCATCGGGCCCACGGTATGGGAACTCGACGGGCCGATGCCGATCTTGAATAAATCAAAAACGCTCATGTCCATGCTTGTCTCGCTGTGTCAGTTCTTATTATGCAAATCGGCCTGGCGCGTCCAAGCGCCAGGCCGTTGAAGGTTCCGGTGTCGTGGCCGGCTTATGCCGCCACGCCCAGGCCGACGTCGATATTCTTCAGCATCGAATCGACCATCTCGTCGACCTTGATGCGCGATTTCCAGCCCCAGTCGGCGGTGGCGCGGCTGTCGTCGAGACTCCTGGGCCAGGAGTCGGCGATCTGCTGGCGGCTGTCCGGCTTGTAGTCGATGCGGAAAGCAGGCAGCGCCTTCGAGATCGCGGCGGCCAGTTCGCGCGGATTGAACGACACGCCCGCCACGTTGTACGACGAACGGATCGCGACCTGTTCGCTCGGGGCTTCCATCAGCTCGATGGTGGCGCGGATCGCGTCCGGCATGTAGATCATCGGCAGCGTCGTTTCCGGACCCAGGAAGCATTCATAGGTCTCGCCGCGCAGGGCCGCGTGGAAGATCGCGATGGCGTAGTCGGTGGTTCCTCCACCCGGAGGCGATTTATACGAGATGATGCCCGGATAGCGGATGCTGCGCACGTCGACGCCATACTTGCTGTGATAGTACTCGCACAGGCGCTCGCCGGCCAGCTTGCTGATGCCGTAGATCGTGGTCGGGTCCATGATCGTGAACTGCGGCGTGTTCTCGCTCGGGGTGGTCGGGCCGAAGGCGGCGATCGACGACGGCCAGAACACCTTCAATGGCTTGCCGCCTTCCTTGCGTTCGCGCGCGATCTCGAGGATGTTGAGCAGGCCGTCCATGTTCAGGCTCCAGGCCTTCAGCGGGGCCTTCTCGCCGGTGGCCGACAGCATGGCGGCCAGCTGGTAGACCTGGGTGATGCCTTCATCCGCCACCAGGCGCGCGAGGCTGTCCTTGTCCAGCACATTGAGCACGGTATAGCGTGCGGCGCCGTACAGGTTCTTGTCGCCGATGTCCGAGGCGATCACGTTCTGCGCGCCGTGCTTGTCGGCCAGTGCGCTGACCAGTTCACTGCCGATCTGGCCATTGGCGCCGATGATGAGGATGCGTTCCATGCTGTCGATTCCTTGCTGCGATGTAGTTTAGTTCTTGATGATGCCCAGCTCTTTGCCGGCTTGTTCGAAGGCCTTCAGCACGGTGTCGAGCTGCTCGCGGGTGTGGGCGCTTGAGATTTGCACGCGCACGCGCGCCTGGCCCATCGGCACCACCGGGTAGAAGAAGCCCGACAGCAGCACGCCCAGTTCGAACATGCGCGCCGCGAATTTCTGCGCGACCGGCGCCTCGAACAGCATCACCGGCACCACCGGATGGGTGCCCGGCTTGATGGTGAAGCCGATGCGCTCGATCTCCTTGCGGAAGTAGGCGGTGTTTTCGTGCAGGCGGTCGCGCAGCTCGGTCGACCTGGAGATGCGCTCCAGCACCGCCAGCGAGGCGCCGGCGATCATCGGCGCCAGCGTGTTGGAGAACAGGTAGGGACGCGACTTCTGGCGCAGCGTCTCGATCACTTCTTTCTTGCCGGAGGTAAAACCGCCCATCGCGCCGCCCAGGGCCTTGCCCAGGGTGCCGGTGATGATGTCGATCTTGCCGATCACGCCGCAATGCTCATGGGTACCGCGACCGGTCGCGCCCATGAAGCCGGAGGCATGCGATTCGTCGATCATGGTCAGGGCTCCATACTTTTCGGCCAGTTCGACGATCTTGTCGAGCTGGGCGATCGTGCCGTCCATCGAGAACACGCCGTCGGTGACGATGATCTTGTGGCGCTTGCCGGCGTCACGGGCCGCGATCAGCTGCTTCTCGAGATCGGCCATGTCGTTGTTGGCATAGCGGTAGCGCGCTGCCTTGCACAGGCGCACGCCGTCGATGATCGAGGCGTGGTTCAGGGCGTCCGAGATGATGGCGTCGTTCTCGTCGAACAGCGGTTCGAACACGCCGCCATTGGCGTCGAAGGCGGCCGCGTACAGGATGGTGTCTTCGGTGCCCAGGAACTTCGACAGCGCCTGCTCCAGCTCCTTGTGCACGGTCTGGGTGCCGCAGATGAAGCGCACCGACGACAGACCATAACCGTACTTCTCGAGGGCGGCGGCGGCTGCCTTCTGGGTCTCGACGTCGCCCGACAGGCCCAGGTAGTTATTGGCGCACATATTGATCAGGGCACGGCCATCCTGCGCCACCACTTCGGCGCCCTGGCGCGAGGCCAGCACGCGCTCGGGCTTGAACAGTCCCTCATCCTTCAAGGTCGCGAGTTTCTGCTGCAGGCTGCTATAAAACGCTTGATCGCTCATGGTGTTCCCCTGTTCCCTGTGATCTGGGCAGACCGGCGGCTTGACCGGCGGTCGGCGGATGTTGTACCGTTGGCTCGTTCGATGTAGAGAACTGGTTCGCTATCTCGAACAGAAATTCAATATATTGAATATTACGCCCAGCCAATGAACTTGGCAAGCAGCTTCCAATATACTTATAAGCAATTCGCATTAGGCAATACGCAAACAGGCGCCCAACGGAAAATGAGTACCACTCTAACAAACAATGCCCCGCCAGAAGTTGGCGCTACGCTACAACGCCTGCGGCTGGCGCGCGGCCTGACGCTGGAAGACCTGTCGCGCATCGCCGGGGTGTCGAAATCGATGCTGTCCCAGATCGAGCGCGAGAAGGCCAATCCCACCATCGCCATCACCTGGCGCCTGGCCAATGCGCTGGGTGTGCAGATCGGCGAGCTGCTGTCGTCCGAGGTGCGCACGGCGGACCTGATCCGGGTGGTCGACGCCCACGAGATCCCCACCCTGCCCGGCGCCCATGCCGGCTATTCCCTGCGCATCCTGGGGCCGATGGACCTGGCCGGCAAGTATGAATGGTATGAGCTGATCCTGGCGCCTGGGGGAGAGCTGGCCTCGCAGGCGCACGATCCGGGGACCGGCGAACACCTGACGGTAATTACCGGCACGGTCGAGCTGGAGGTGGGGAACGAGAAGAAGAAGGTGCGGCACGGGGCGACGGCGCGGTATCCGGCCGATCAGAACCACGTGATACGCAATACGGGCAAGACCGAGGCGAAGGCGGTGTTGGTGGTGGTCCACCGCTAAGCCTGGGCATCAGGCATGAAAGGCAACGGCCTGACGGCCGTTGCCTTGTTCACCCGGCGCCGCGCCGGGTGAACGTCCATGCCTAGTGCGCGCCGCCGACAGCCTTGGTCGCATCCTGCATCTGCAGTTCGCGCGACAGGAAGCCCCAGCGATCGGCGACTTCCTCGATCTGCTTGCTGGTCGGCTTGCCGGCCCCATGGCCCGCCTTGGTGTCGATGCGGATCAGGATCGGCGCGGATCCGGCCTGGGCGGCCTGGGCCGCGGCGGCATACTTGAAGCTGTGCGCCGGCACCACGCGGTCGTCGTGGTCGGCCGTGGTGACCATGGTGGCCGGATAGCAGGTGCCCGCCTTTAGGTTATGCAGCGGCGAGTACTTGACCAGGGCCTTGAACTCGTCAGGATTCTCCGACGAGCCATAATCTGAAGTCCAGGCCCAGCCGATGGTGAACTTGTGGAAGCGCAGCATGTCCATCACGCCCACGCTCGGGATCGCCGCCGCGAACAGATCCGGGCGCTGCGTGGTGGCCGCGCCGACCAGCAGGCCGCCGTTGCTGCCGCCGCCGATCGCCAGTTTCTTCGGCGAGGTGACCTTGTTCGCGATCAGCCATTCGGCTGCCCCGATGAAGTCGTCGAACACGTTCTGCTTTTGCAGCTTGGTGCCGGCCTGGTGCCAGGCTTCGCCATATTCTCCGCCGCCGCGCAGGTTGGCCAGCACATAGACGCCCCCCATTTCCATCCAGGCCAGGTTGGCCGGCGAGAAGCTCGGGGTCAGCGAGATATTGAAACCGCCATAGCCGTACAGATAGGTCGGGTTCGAGCCGTCCAGCTTGAGCCCCTTCTTCGACACGATGAACATCGGCACCCTGGTGCCGTCGCGGCTCGTGTAGAACTGCTGGCGGGTTTCGTAGTCGGCCGGGTTGAAGGCGACCTTCGGCTGGCGGAACACGGTGCTCTCGCCGTTCTTGAGGTTCAGGCGGTAGATGGTGGTCGGGTTGGTAAAGCTGGCGAACGAATAGAAGGTCTCGGTGTCGTTGCGCTTGCCCGACAGGCCGCCGACGGTGCCGATGCCCGGCAGCGCGATCTCGCGCACCGGCTTGCCTTCGAGCGACACCACGCGCACGACGCTTTTCGCATCCTTCAGGTATTCGAGCACGAGCTGGTTGTCGATGATGTCGGCGCCGGCCAGCGTGTCGGCGCTCTCGGCGACGATCTCTTTCCAGTTGTTCTCGGAAGGCTTGCTCACGTCGATGGCGATGATGCGCTTCTTGGGCGCATTGCGGTCGGTGCTGAAGTAGAACACGGTGCCGACGTTGTCGATGAAGTCGTAGCCGGCATCGAAGTTGTCGATCAGGTCGACCACCTTGGCATCGGGCTTGGACAGGTCCTTGTACGAGACGCGGTACTTCGGCGCGGTGCCCTTGGTGGTGGTGATGATCAGGTAACGGCCGTCGTCGGTGGTCTGGCCGCCGAAGCCCCATTCCTTCTGGTCGGCGCGGTCGTAGACCAGGGTGTCGGCGCTTTGCGGCGTGCCGATGCGGTGGTAGTACAGCTTCTGGAAGTAGTTGACGTCGGCCAGCTTGGTCGCTTCTTTCGGCTCGTCGTAGCGGCTGTAGAAGAAGCCCTTGCCATCCTTGGTCCAGGCGGTGCTCGAGAACTTGACCCACTTGATGTGGTCTGCCAGGTCCTTGCCGGTGTCGATATCGCGCACCTTGATCTCGTTCCAGTCGGAGCCCGAGGCCGCGATGCTGTAGGCCAGCAGCTTGCCGTCGGGGCTGACCTCGGCGCCGGCCAGGGCGACGGTACCGTCAGCGGCCAGGGTGTTCGGGTCGAGCAGCATGCGCGGCTGGTCGTTCAGGTTCTTGAGCGTGTACAGCACGGCCTGGTTCTGCAAGCCGTCATTGCGCGTGTAGAAGTAGCGGCCGCCTTCCTTGCCCGGCACGCTGTAGCGCTCGTAATTCCAGAGCTGGGTGAGCCGCTGACGGATCGCCTCGCGCTGCGGGATCTGCGCCAGGTAGGCTTGGGTGACCTTGTTCTGCGCATCGACCCAGGATTTGGTCTCAGCGCTATTGGCGTCCTCGAGCCAGCGATAGGGGTCTGCCACCACGGTGCCGTGGTAGTTGTCGGTCTGGTCGACTTTCTTCGACACGGGATAGGTCAGCGAAGGGCCGGCCGGCGAGCAGCTCTGCCCCATCGCTGGCGCGGCGAAAGCAGCGGCCAGGACGGCGGCGAGCGTGGCGAGTCTCATGTGCATATTCTTCTCCGGCTGTTGGATGATGGAGTGGGCTTGTGGCCGCAGGGCATCATAGCGCGAAATGACAGGCTTGAATATGGCGCGGCCGCCCGCTACGCCGCTGGCGGCCGGACCCGTATTGACACATCATGTGACACGCATGCCGGGATGCGGCGGGCCCACGTTGAAATCTGGCAGGACGCCAGCGCAAGGCCTCCCGACACAAGAACAGGCTCATGCGCCGGTACGCCCCAGCAGCCGGCGTGGACTCGTCTTCGACGCCAGCCAGCGCTCCACGAGGCTCCGCGCCCGGCTCCGTTCGGCCGGGCTCAACAGCGCGGTATAGTCGTTGGCCGCCGTGCTGGCGGCCAGCGCGACGTCGGCCGGCGCGGCCTTGTCGAGGCCGCGGCCCTGGCGCGCCAGCCAGGCCCACATGCAGGCGCGCACCGGGTTCCTGGCGACGCCGCGCCCGGCGGCGTACAGCCCGCCCAGGTTGTGCTGGGCCGGCGCGTGGTCTTGCCGGGCCGCGAGGCGGTACCAGTGGGCGGCCAGCATGTCGTCGCGCGGCACGCCTTCTCCGCAGGCATACATGGCGCCGAGATTGTTCTGGGCACCGGGGTCGCCCTGCTGGGCGGCGCGCCGGTACCAGACGGCGGCCTGGGCCGGATCGCGCGGCACGCCCTGGCCCCTGGCGTAGAGCAGGCCCAGCGCGAACTGGGCATTGGCGGCGCCACCCTCGGCGGCCTGCAGGTAGAACTCCAGGGCGCGCGCCGGATCGCGCTGCACGCCGCAACCGCCGGCCAGCATGCGCGCCACCCGGTACTGGGCCTGCACATGGCCCTGGGCGGCGGCCTGCGTATAGCAGCGCAGCGCGCGTGCGCTGTCGCGCGCCATGCCGCCGCCGGACAGCAGGCCGCCCAGCACGTACAGCGCTTCGCGCTCGCCGCCGGCCGCCGCGCGTTCGAGCCACTGGATGGCCAGCGCCGGGTCGGCACTGGCGCCGCGGCCTTCGGCATAGGCCAGGCCGAGCTGGCGCTGGGCGCTGGGGTCGCCCGCCCCGGCCGCGTGGCGGAACCAGTACAGGGCCTGGCCGGGACTGGGCGCCACGCCCTGCCCGCGCGCATACATCTGCGCCAGCTGCACCTGCGCCGGCACGTGGCCCTGCATCGCGGCCTTGCGGAACCAGGCCATCGCCAACGGGTGGCTGACGTTGACCCCCAGGCCGTGCAGATAGCCTTGCGCGAGCTGGGTCTGGGCGCGCGCCATGCCTTGTTCGGCGGCCCGGTAGAACCAGCCGATCGCCGCCTGGTGCGAGTGGGGCACGCCGCGGCCCTTGCGGTACAGGAGACCGAGATTGTGCTGGGCCGAGCGGTCGCCCTGCTCGGCGGCGCAGCGGAACCAGTGGGCCGCGCGCGCGTGGTCGCGGCACACGCCGCGGCCGTTGTAGTACATGGCGCCCAGGTGGTTCTGGGCATAGGCCAGCCGCTGCTGGGCGGCGCGCGCCATCCACGCCGCCGCTTTCGCCTCGTCGCGCGCGACGCCGTCGCCCCGCAGGTACAGCTGGGCCAGGTTGAACTGGGCGTAGGGATTGCCGCCGCTGGCGGCGCGGTGGAACCACTCGTAGGTGGCGGTGCCCTGTCGGGCGGCATCCTCGCTCATCGAAATCCTCTCGGCGGTCGCTGTGAGAGCCTATCCCAGTAGGTGGGGGGAAGCTCATGGTGATGCATGGCGGGCGTGAGCAAGGCGCGAGGAGGCCGCATGGCGAGCCATGCAACGACGAGCAACGCAGCTCAAGCCTGCCAGGCGCGCCAGGAGCGACTCCCACCTACTGGGATAGGCTCTTAATCCCGTTGTTAAAATTTTAAGGATAGCGAGGGATTGGGGATTTGCGACCGCACAATCGATTGACCAGCGGCGCAAGCGCGCCGCCACGGTTGGCGCAGAAGCCTCAGGCCGCGACAGCGACAGCCGCCGCAGCGCGGCGTTCGCGTACGGTAGCCGCGTACTTGTCGAGGAAGGCGGGAATCTTGGCGGCCGCGACCTTGTTGATCGAGACCAGCAGCGCCGGCTCGACCTGCTCGATGCCGCAGGTGCGGCCGAGGTGGCGCGCGGCGTGCAGCAGCACGTCGGCCGCCACCTGGGCGTCGGCCTCGGCCCGGTGGGCGGTGCCGCGAAACTCGATGCCGAGCTGGCGCGAGAGCAGGCCCAGCTTGTAGCTGGCCAGGCCCGGGAACAGGCGGCGCGACAGCTTCAGCGAACACACCAGGCCGGCATGCGCTGTGGCGCGGCCGAAGCGCGCGCCTTCGGCCTTGAGGAACTTCTCATCGAAGCTGGCATTGTGGGCCGACAGCACGTCGCCGCCGATGAAGTCGAGCAGTTCGGGCACCACCTGGTGCGCCGGCGGGGCGCCGTCGACCATCGCCTGCGTGATCCCGGTCAGCTGGGTGATGAAGGACGGGATCCGCACGCCGCAGTTCACCAGCGAGACATAGCGCTCCTTCACTTCGCCGCCGACGATACGCAGCGCCGCCACTTCGGTGATGCGGTCGCCCATCTCGGGCGACAGGCCGGTGGTCTCGAAGTCGAGCATCACCAGCGGTCGATCGTAAACACTCATCGCTCTTTCCTGTACTGTGCCGGCACGATGCCGGCGAATCTCAACCGAACCTGCGCAGCGCATCCAGCGCCAGGCCGGTGCCGATACTGCCGAACAGGTCTCCCTCCACGCGGCGCGCGCCCGGCACCATGGCGCCAATGCGCTCGCGCAGCAGGCCGACGCCGCTCGAGCCACCCGTGAAGAATACCGTATCCACGTCTTGCGGCTTCACGCCGGCATCCGCGAACAGCTTGCTCACCGTGGTCGCCACCTGGTCGACCAGGCCGGCGATGGCAGCCTCGAACTGCGCGCGGGCGACCTCGAGGGTCTCGGGCGGCGACAGGCGATCGAGCTCCAGGCGGACCATGTCGGCGCCGGACAGCGCGATCTTGGCGCCCTCCACCTGGATCGCCAGCCAGTGGCCGGCGCGCTCGTCGATCAGGTTCTGCAGGCGGGCGATCTTGCCTGGCTCGGCCGCATCGCGCGCCAGGTCGGCCAGCTGGGTGACGCTCTTGCGCGTGTAGGCCTGGTTGATCGTGTGCCAGGTCGCCAGGTTGAAGTAATAGCTGGACGGGATCGCCGCGCCCGAACGCAGATTGCTGCCGTAGCCGAGCAGCGGCATCACGCTGGCCAGGCTCAGGTACTTGTCGAAATCGGTGCCGCCGATGTGCACGCCCCCGTTGGCCAGGATGTCGTCGCGGCGGTCGCTGCGACCGGCGCGCTGCGGGCCGAGCCGCAGCAGCGAGAAGTCCGAGGTGCCGCCGCCGATGTCGGCGATCAGGACCAGTTCCTCGCGGTCGATCCGCGCCTCGTAGTCGAAGGCGGCGGCGATCGGTTCGTACTGGAAGCCGATCTCGCTGAAACCGACCGCGCCCGCGACTTCGCGCAGCGTGTCTTCGGCCAGCTGGTCGGCCTGCGGGTCGTCGTCGATGAAGAAGACCGGACGACCGAACACCGCGCGTTCGAACGGCACGCCGGCCTCGCTTTCGGCGCGGCGCTTGACCTCGCCGATGAACTGCGACAGCAAGCTGCGGAACGGCAGCGCGCGGCCGGCGACCTCGGTCTGGCCGTCGATCAGGCTGGTGCCAAGCAGGCTCTTGAGAGAGCGCATCAGGCGGCCCTCGTAACCCTCGAGGTATTCGCCCAGCGCCGCGCGGCCATAGCTGACCCGCTCGTCGTCGGCATTGAAGAACACCACTGATGGCAGGGTCGGCTTGCCATCCTCGAGCGTCAGGAGCGCCGTCGGGCGGAGTGGGTCGTGCCGGAGCGGAGCCAGCCGACAGTGGAGTTTGACGTGCCGAAGTCAACGCCGCAAGCGTGCGCCATAGGAACCTTTGTATTGAAGGGGCGGTATGTTACCAGATTTGGATGCCCCTGTAAGCGGCCTCTTACATGCACACGGCGGCGCTACCGATATGGTTCAGGTCATTGCTTTTGCATAATGTCCGCTGGTCGCACACGGTGCTGCGCGACCGATCACGATAACAATAATGCAAAAGGATTGGACGAGATGAGCAAGCCTCAACAAGCTGGCGCCGTCGTGGTACACGGCGGCGCCGGCGCGTCGCGCGAGAACGAAGATGGTTGCGTTCTCGCCGCGCGCCGCGCATTGGCGCAGCTGGAAGTCAACGGCGACGCGCTGGACGCGGCCGTCGGCGCAGTAAGCGCCCTGGAAGACGATGGCCGCTTCAACGCCGGCAGCGGCTCGGTGCTGGGTCTCGACGGCGCCACCGTCGAAATGGATGCCTCGATCATGGATACCCGCGGACGCCTTGGCGCGATCGCCTGCGCGCAATCGGTCAAGAACCCGGTGCAACTGGCGCGCGCGGTGGCCGACACGCCGCACTGGATGCTGGCCGGCGACGGCGCCGCGCGCTTCGCGCGCGCGATCGGCATGCCCGAGAGCGTCCCGGTGTCGGAGCGCCAGCGCGCCGAACATCGCAAGATCATGACGCAGCTGGCCGGCTCGGTGCCGGCCATGCCGGGCCTGAACAGCCGGCTGTTCGACCGCTTCTGGAACTACAATACCCCGGTGAACCTGCCCGAGGGCGTGGCCTGCGACACCGTTGGCGCCGTGGTGCGCGGCGCCGACGGCCATTTCGCGGTCGCCTGCTCCAGCGGCGGCTCGGCGCCGGCGCTACTCGGGCGCGTCGGCGATACCCCGATCATCGGCAGCGGATTCTATGCGGGTCCCGCCGGCGCGGTCGCGGCGAGCGGCATCGGCGAACACATCGTGCGCCACCTGCTGGCGCGCACGGTCTATGGCTGGATCGAAGACGGCATGCCGCTCGACCAGGCGCTGCAACGCGGGATCGATCTGTTCGCGCCGGAGATCAAGGTCGGGCTGATCGCCGTCAGCCGTCTCGAGGCCGGCGCCTGCAGCAACGGCGAGATGCCTTATTCGAAGATGGTGCAACGATGAGCGAACCACTCCAGCAAAAGAACGGCCACCTGGTCATCATCGGGGGCAGCGAAGACCGCAAGCACGATATGGAAATCCTGTCGCGCTTCGTCGAACTGGCCGGCGGCGCCGATGCGCGCATCGTCGTGATCACGGCGGCCAGCCAGATCGCCGACGCGATGTGGCAGATCTATGACGGCGTATTCGGCACGCTGGGCGTCGGGGAGCGCGCGCACCTGGAGATCGCCAGCCGCGAAGACGCCAACAGCGAAGACTTCGTGCGCAAGGTGGCCGAGGCCACCGGCATCTTCATGACCGGCGGCGACCAGAAACGCCTGCTGGCCCTGATCGGCGGCACCGCCATGGACGCCGAGATGCACACCGCCCTCAAGGTGCGCGGCGCCACGATCGGCGGCACCAGCGCCGGGGCGTCGGCCATGTCGGGCCATATGCTGGCGCAGGGCCGCGCCGACCTGCTGCCAGAGAAAGGCTCGGTGAGCCTGGGGGCCGGCCTGGGCTTCCTGCACCGCGTGGTGGTCGACCAGCACTTCTCGGAACGCCAGCGCCTGTCGCGTCTGTTGTCGGTCGTGGCCCAGAACCCGTATCTGCAGGGGATCGGCATCGACGAAGACACGGCGCTGATCATCGAGCGCGGGGTCGGCATCGAGGTGCTGGGCGAAGGCGCGGTGACCGTGGTCGACGGCCGCTCAATGAGCACCAACGTGGCCGAGATCAAGGATCGCGCCACGCCCGAGCTGATCGACGTGCGCCTGCACCTGTTGCCGGCCGGGAGCAAATATTCACTGCCCGATGGAGAGGAGCAGACTGGCAAGCGCGTGCCGCCCCAGTTGCTGGACTTCCTGGAAAACGTCACCAAACGGACCACACTGTCATGAGAATCAAGGAAAAACGCCTGCTGCGCGGGCCCAATCTGTACGCCGCCAATCCCTGCCTGATGGCGCTGGTGGACAATGTCGGCGCCAAGGGCCGCGGCTTTTCGGCGCGCCTGCTCGAACTGCTGCCGGCGCTGCCGCGCGAGGCAGCGGCGCGCCTGGCCGACGACGCGCTGCTGGTCGACGCGCTCGAGCCGGTCGTCATGGAATTGCAGCGCCTGGCCGGCGCACCGGGTGAGCACGGCGCCACCCTGCCGGTCGCGGGACAGCCCGAGCGTCGCCGCGTGGTATGCGGCTATGCGATCGAACAAGTGGCCGAGGAATCGCTGCGCACCGCGATCGCCCTGCTCGACGCCATGGCGCACGACCAGGCCTTCGACCTCGATGCCGCCGTCGCCGAATTGCGCGACGTCGCCGAGCGCCATGCGATCGGCACCAGCACCGGGGCCGTCGTCAACGCCGCCCTGCGGCGCGACATCCCGGCCCTGCGCCTGACCGAATCTGCGAACCTGTTCCAGCTGGGCTGGGGCAGCCGCCAGAAACGGCTGCAGGCCACGATCACCGGCGCCACCAACGCGATCGCGGTGGGCATCGCCAGCGACAAGCAGTTGACCAAGGCGCTGCTGGACGGGGCCGGCGTGCCGGTGCCGGAAGGCGACGTCGTCACCACGGTGGAAGCGGCGCAGCGCATCGCGCGCCGTCTCGGCCGGCCAGTGGCGGTCAAGCCGCTGGACGCCAACCAGGGCAAGGGCGTGACCGTCGACTGCGTGGGCGCGGATGCGGTGGCGCGCGCCTTCGAGTTCGCGCGCAAGCATGGCCGGCGCGTGATCGTCGAAGAATACCTGCGCGGCCGCGACTACCGCGTGCTGGTCACGGGCGGCAAGATCGCGGCCGCTTCGTGGCGCCGCCCGCCGCACGTGACGGGTGACGGCAAGTCGACCATCCGCCAACTGGTGGAAACCGAGAACCGCAACCCGGCGCGCGGCGACGGCCACACCAACATCCTCACCAGGATTCCGCTCGACGCGCTGGCCGACGAGACGCTGGCCCGGCAGGGTCATGACCTCGACACCGTGTTGGCCGACGGCGTGAGCGCCGACCTGCGCGGCAACGCCAACCTGTCGACCGGCGGCACCGCCGAAGACGTGACCGACCTGCTGCCGGAAGAAACGCGCGACATCTGCGTCCGCGCCGCGCGCACCATCGGCCTGGACGTGGCCGGCATCGACATCATCTGCGAAGACATCGCGCTGCCGCTGCGCGCGCAGCGTGGCGGCATCATCGAGGTCAACGCGGCGCCGGGCATCCGCATGCACCAGTACCCGAGCCGCGGCACGCCGCGCGACGCGGGCGACGCCATCGTCGAGGCGCTGTTCGGCGGCTGCAACGGACGCATCCCGCTGGTGGCAGTCACCGGCACCAACGGCAAGACCACCACCAGCCTCTTGATCGAGCACACCGTACGCATGGCCGGCCTGCGCACCGGCGTGACCACCACCAGCGGCGTCTACCTGAACGGCGAGCTGGCCTATGAAGGCGACTGCACCGGCTACCATTCGGCGCGCAGCGTTCTGGGTGCGCCGGACGTCGACTTCGCGGTGCTGGAGACGGCGCGCGGCGGCATCCTCAAGCGCGGCCTGGCCTATGACCGCTGCGACGTGGCGGTGGTGCTGAACGTCTCGGCCGACCACCTGGGGCTGGACGGCATCGACACCATCGACGACCTGGCCAGGGTGAAGGCGGTGGTGGCCAAGCGCGCCTCGCGCGCGGTGGTGCTCAACGCCGAGGACAGGTACTGCGTGAAGATGGGGGCCGAGCTGGCCGACGGCGTGGAAATCATCTATTTCGCGCTGGACGCCGAGGATCCGGTGCTGCTGCGCCACGTGGAGCACGGCGGGCGCGGCGTCTACCTGCAGGATTCGACGATCGTGATCGCGAGCGGCCTGCGCCACGAGGCGCTGGTGGACGTGCACGAGATGCCCTCGTCGCTGGGCGGCAGGGCGCGCTACAACATCGCCAACGCCATGGCGGCGGCGGCGACCCTGACCGCCTGCGGCTTCGCCAACCACGAAATCGCGGACGGCCTGCGCGGCTTCGTCTCGGACAGCAAGCACAATCCGCTGCGTTCGAACCTGTTCGACGTGGACGGCGTGACGGTGGTGGTCGACTACGCCCACAACTGCGCGGCCTACGCCGCCATGGCCGATATGGCGCGCGCGATGACGCCGGGGCGCCTGGTCGGGGTGGTTGCCGCCCCGGGCGACCGCCGCGACGCCGACCTGGTCGACGTCGGCCGCACTTGCGCCGCCGGCTTCGACGAGCTGGTCATCTACGAAACCGAGAACCGCGGCCGCCCCGCCGGCGAAACCGCCACGCTGCTGGCGCGCGGCGCCCGCCTGGGCAAGATCGACGCCGAGCAGCTGCAAGTGGAACTGGACGTCCACCGCGCCATCCGCCTCGGGCTGTCGATGTGCCGTCCCGGCGACGTGCTGGTCTTCGGCTGCGGCTCCTCGATCTCCGAGCTGACCGAAGCCCTCCGCCCCACCCGCCCCGACCTCGCCCGCCGCATCGAAGCCACCACCATCTAACCCAACGGCCCTCACGGGCCGTTTTCTCTCCCACCTCCAATTAGGGTCGGAGTCAAATTGTTTGACAACTTTTGCTGATGAGCCGGTAAATCGACTCCGACCCTAGTTATCTGCTGGGCAATTGGCCAACAATTCGACTCCGACCCTGTTTAATTAACCGGCGCATTCGAGCAATTGCTCAATAATTCGACTCCGTCCCTAATTGTTTAGTTTCGTGTGATCATGTTCCCCGTCGCAGCATGGCCTTGTTCCGTGCAAAGGCCGTGCTCGATGAGATAATTGCTGGCTTCCCGCATCGTTCGTCAGCCCCTCGCAGAACATCACCATATCGAGCATGAGTTCACGCATTCACCCGCAAGCCCGCACCACGCCAAAAATCCGTCAGGAGATCAAGGATTCCGGCCTGTCCGACCGTCAAGCGGCCAAGGTGTTCAATATCACTCGGGCCACCGCTGCCAAATGGCTCAAGCGGGACGGTGTGCAAGACCGCTCGCATCGTGCTCACACCCTGCATACGACCCTGAGCGCAGCCCAGGAACTGGTCGTGCTGTCCCTGCGCCAGACGCTTTACTTACCGCTCGACGACCTGCTCTACATCACCCGGCAATACATCAATCCCGAGGTCTCTCGTTCAGGCATTGCGCGACTGCTCAAACGCGAAGGCATGGCACGACTGGAGGACGTGATCCCTCAAGCTGAAGGCGAAACGATCAAGGCCAAGAAGACCTTCAAGGACTATGAGCCACGCTTCCTGCACGTCGATATCAAGTACCTGCCACAGATGCCTGACGAAACCTCACGCCGCTACCTGTTTGTTGCCATTGACCGCGCGACGCGCTGGGTTTTTCTGCATATTTACAACGATATGACTGAACGTAGTAGCGTCGATTTCCTGCGCCGTTTGAAGCTCGCATCGCCGATCAAGATCACCAAGATACTGACCGACAACGGCTCGCAATTTACCGACCGCTTCGCCACCAAAGACAAGAAGCCCAGCGGCAATCACGCCTTCGACAAGGCATGTGGCAGCATGGAAGTCGAGCATCGCCTGGCGCCTCCGCGCCACCCGCAAACTAACGGCATGGTGGAACGCTTCAATGGCAGGATCAGTGAGCTGATCGCGCAGACCCGCTTCGATAGCAGGGCCGATCTGGAGACCACATTGCACAATTACCTCAAGCTTTACAACCACCATATCCCGCAGCGAGCTATCGGCTCAACGACACCGATTCAGGCGCTCAAGGATTGGCAGAAACGCAAACCTGATCTATTCGTCAAACGCGTCTACGATCAGACGGGACTCGACACCTAATGAATTCAGGGCCGATTTTTTGCGTTGCTTATCGTTCGGCAGGAAAAGGGTAAGGGCGACAGAAGCGAATTCTGAGCCAATTGCCAGTTCGGCGCATAAGGTGAATGCTGGGCAGAAGAAATGAGGGGTCGGAGTCGAATTGTTTGACAACTTTTACGGCTGAGCCGTTAATTCGACTCCGACCCTAGTTGTCCGCCAAGCTAATGGCCGATAATTCGACGCCGACCCCTATTAATTGTCGGGCAAATTTGGGAAATTGCCCAACAATTTTACTCTGACCCTCGTTGAGAGGTGGCGGGGGGCCGTTTGGGTCAGGTGGTCTGGGCGGCGATCAGGTCGGCGCTTTCGGGGTCGGTGGCGCGGATGGCGTCGACGAAGACTTGCAGCGACGAGCCGCAGGCGAAGACCAGGACGTCGCCAGGTTCGCACAGGCTCAGGCCCAGGCGAATGGCGTTGCCGACTTCCAGCTCGCGGTGAAGGGTGTCCGTGAGGCCCACGGCTTCTTCGGCGCCACTCAGGATCAGGTCGACCGCGTCGCCCACGGCGCGGCCGCGGCTTTGGGATTCGTAGACCACCAGCTCGTCGAAACGGGCGCCGCATACTTTGCCTACCTCGCGCAGGTCGCTGTCGCGGCGGTCGCCAGGGGCGGTCACGATGCCGACCAGTTGACCTGGCAGCATGCCGCGCGCCATGTCGGCCATGGCGGCGTAGGCGGCGGGATTGTGGGCGTAGTCGACGATCACCGTCACGCCGCGCACGTCGAACATATTCGTGCGCAGCGGGTTGGTGCGGCCGTTTGACACGAAGGTCGACAGGCCGGCCGCGATCTGCAGTTGGCTGAAGTCGGCTGCCATCAAGGCCGCTGCCGCCGCCAGCGCGTTGGCGATGTTGAAGCGGGCCAGGCCGCCGAAGGCCACCGGCATGCTTTCGACCTTGATCACCGCCTGCTGGATATGGCCGTCGGCGATCACCAGCGCGCCATCCTGCAGGTAGGCGCCGCGGCCGCCGTCCTCCAGGTGCTTGAGCAGCACCGGGTTCTCGGCGTCCATCGAGAAGAACAATACTTCGGCGCCGGGTTTCACGCGGCGCGCCATCTGCACGCACAGCGCGTCCTCGGCGTTGAGCACCACCGCCTTCGATGCCGATTGCGCCACCACCGCCTTCACCTGCGCCAGGTCCTCGACCGTGTCGACGCCGTCCAGGCCCAGGTGGTCGGCCGCGATGTTCAGCACCACCGCCACGTCGCAGCGGTCATAGGCCAGGCCGCGCTTGAGGATGCCGCCGCGCGCCGTTTCCAGCACCGCGATCTCCACTTCCGGCGCGTGCAGCACCGTGCGCGCCGACCAGTAGCCGGTGCAGTCGCCCTTGACCACCTGCTTGCCGTCGATGAAGACGCCCTCGGTGGTGGTCACGCCGGTCACCCGGCCCGCCATGCGCGCCGCATGCGCGACCAGCAAGGTGGTGGTGGTCTTGCCATTGGTGCCGGTCAGCGCGATCACGGGAATGCGACCGTCGGACGCGCCCATCAGGCCGTCGACGATCGCCTCGCCGGCATCGCGCGCTTCTCCCGCGCTCGGATACTGGTGCATGCGGATGCCGGGCGCCGCATTGACTTCGATGACGGCGCCGCGCTGCGCGGCCAGCGGCTGGCCGATGTCTTCGCACACGATGTCGATGCCGGCCACGTCCAGGCCAATCTTGGCCGCGGCCCGCACGCACAGCAGTCGCGTCGAATCCGGCAGCAGGTCGGTCACGTCTTCGGCGGTGCCGCCTGTCGACAGGTTCGCGTTACCGCGCAACTCGGCCACCACCCCGACGGGCAGCACGCTGTCGAACTCGAAGCCCTGGCGCGACAGCATGTCGGCCGCATGGTCGTCGAGGGCGATCCGGGTCAGGATCGTCGCATGGCCGGCGCCGCGCGCCGGATCGGCGTTCTCGATCTCGACCAGCTCGCGGATGGTCTTGACGCCGTCACCCACGACATGCGCGGGACGGCGGCGCGAGGCCGCGGCCACGCGTCCGCCGGCGACCAGCACGCGGTAATCGCGGCCCTTCACATGGCGCTCGACGATGATGCGGCGCCCGTACTGGCGCGCGAACTCGAAGGCGCGCGCGACGTCGTCCGGCGTGGTGCAGTCGACCGTCACGCCCTTGCCCTGGTTGCCGTCCAGCGGTTTCAGGGTCACCGGCCCGTTCAGGCGGCGCGCCACGCGCTGGGCCGATTCTACCGTCGTGACCACGTCGCCCTCGGGCACCGGCACGCCGGCTTCCTTCAGCAGGGACTTGGTCAGCTGCTTGTCGCTGGCGATCTTCACCGCGATGAAGCTGGTGTCGCCGGTGGTGGTGGCCTGCAGCCGCTTCTGCCTGACGCCCCAGCCGAGCAGGAACAGATTGGCGTCGTCGGTGATGCGCTGCACCGGGATGCCGCGTTCCTGCGCCGCGGTGATCACCGCGCCGGTGCTGGTGCCGATCGCATAGCGCGCGGCGATCTCGCGCAGTTCTTCCAGGCGCGGAGCGAGCTCGAAACCTTCGCCGTGGGCCAGCGCCGTCACCAGGTCGAGCGCCAGGTCGAAGGCCGGCTCGGCCAGCTTTTCGCAACTGTAGGCGCACACGATCCTGAACTGCCCGGGATGGCCGTTCACCGGCCGCGTGCGCCCAAAAGCCGCTGGCGCGCCGGCCAGGGTTTGCAGCTCCAGCATCACATGCTCGATCACGCGGCCCAGGTAAGTGCCCTCGCGCAGGCGCTGCGCGAAGCCGCCGGGCTGGCCGGCGGGCAGGCGCTCGCCATGCAGCGACGGAAGCAGCTCGAGCAGCGCGTGGTTGAAGCCGGGCAGGTACTTGGTGGACTTGCCGTACAGGTCCTGCAGGTCGACCACCGACAGCAGGCATGGCGAGTCGGCGTGGACATTTGGTCCGCGCAGGAAGCGTTGTTCGAGGATTTGCACGTGTGATTCCCTTGTAATAGTCTTATTTGTAGCCACGGCCGGTACGCGCTCTCTATCGCATACCGGCCGCTTGTCGCCGTGCGGGCGGTTCAGGCGTCGAACAGTTGCGTGTACATGCGGGTGGCCATCAAGCCCACCGCCGTATGGTGAATCTCGGGCGACAGCAGGCGGCCCAGCAGCTGCATCGCCTCCTGCTTGCCGTTGGCCGCCGCCACCTGCTGTTCCAGCAGGCGCAGCTCGTTATCGGCGTCGGCATCGTCCAGGTTGGCGTGGCGGCGGATCAGGCCGCGCACCGGATGCGCATTGCCCCGTTCCGCGCCCTGCCCCAGCTGGTCGAGGGTGCGCTGGCGCGCGCGCGCGGTGAGCACGCGCTGGGCGCTGGACGGCTTGCCGTCGGCGGTGGAGGTGATCCAGTCGCGCAGCACCTGCAACTCATAGGCGTTGAACACGCCGAACATCTCGGCCCGCTCGCCTTCGACCAGGCGCCAGAAGCGGCTATGCTCGACGTCCTCGCCGCGCTTGATCCAGCCGGCCCCTTCGAGCGCAGCGAGGAAGGCCGGGATCTGCGCCGGATCCGTCAGCCAGTCGTTCACGGACCGGCCGGCGACCCGGCAGTAATCCGAATGCATGTACTTGCCCACGCCGCTCTTGGCGGCCAGGATGCCGACCAGCTCCGACTGCAGGTCGAATTCGCCGATCACCGAGGTCGTGCTGGCGCCAAGTTCGTTCAGGCGGTAGCCGTCGACCACGCGCTGCCAGAAGGCGTCGCGGTCGCCGACCTTCGGCATCAGGTCGTGCACCGCCTGCACCGCCTTGCGCGCATGGCCGCTCGCGGCGTTATCGACCGTCACGTGCAGGGTGAAATAATACGGATCGATGCCCAGTTCATTGAGCTCGTAGGACGTGATCAACAGGTGCAGCGGCAGCTGTTCGTAGCCCAGATTGTAGCCGACGACTTCCGGGAGGAAGTGCTCGGCGTGGTGGCCCAGCGCCAGCTGCAGCGCGCCTTGCAGGAAGTGGTCGTCGCCCAGGTGTTCCCAGCTCTCGCAGCCGTGGGTGGCCAGCAGCTTGCGGTACAGCGTCACATGGTTCTTGTCCGGCAGGCCGTCGCCCAGTTCTTCGAGATAGGTCTTGATCAGCGGGTGGAAGGCGACATCATCCCACTGGCGCGTCAAGCCGTACAGCCAGGCGCCGTCGACCAGCTTGGTCGGCGCCACGCCCTTGATGAAGTACAGCGCGTGCGCGCGGCACGAGAAATAGCGGCGCGGCGCGCCATTCTTGCGCGCGCCGAGGTAGTCGCGGTACTGCTGGCCGACGATCTCGGTGCGTTCTTCGATCCAGGCCTGCAACTGGCCCAGATTCGACGGCAAATCGGACGGCAGCTCGCGCGCGACCGCGATCTGCGCGGCCACGAAGTCCATGGCCTGCTCGGGAATCGCTGACGGATCGGCGTACAGCGAAAAATACAGGTCCCTCGCGCCTTCTGCGGTGGCAAGGGGTGCGGTCGCGACGCGTGGTGCGTCGGCTAACAACATTGGTGTCATGTCTCGCATCGTGAAGTGTCCCATGGACGATTACCGACATTATTCAAGCTGGACCACGTTGCGAGAATCGGTAGGCGCGCTGCGAGTATGTAAGAGAGGGATTACAAAATGATATCTTGTGGCGCAGCAATCGCTTGCCACTTCGATCATGTTTTCGATCACGCGTCTCTCCCGTCCAGGCGCACGCCCCGCGCGACGTCCCCTGCGTCCGGGCCAGGATCGCCAGCTTCGCGGCGGAATTGGGGATGCCGGCCACCGCCCGCAAGCGCCGACACCGCCTGCCCAAGGACGCGCTCAGAGGCGCGCGCCGAGCTCCACGTCGGCCACCAGCCCATCGCCCGACAGCCGCACCGGCTGCGCGCCGGCGCGCAGCATGCTCGTCATGGCGCGGTCGCCATCCCCGGGCGCGACGTCCACCGCACGCGCGGCCTCGGCCACGATCAGGATCTCGATCTCTTCCTTGAGCCCGTCGAGCACCGTATTGAGCACGCAATAATCGGTGGCCAGGCCGCATACCGCCACCCGGCGGATGCCGCGCGCGCGCATGGCCTTCCCCAGTCCGGTGCCATTG